>CALUOB010000023.1 GCA_944322175.1 uncultured Coriobacteriaceae bacterium | reverse complement strand
CGGGCTCTTTGGCCGTCGGCTCGCGCGCGGCGCATGGCGCGACCGTCCGCGCCCCATTCTCATCAACAACTGGGAGGCCACCTACTTCGACTTTGACGAGGAGAAGCTCCTCAGCGTGGCGCGTGCGGCAGCCGACCTCGGCATCGAGCTCTTCGTGCTCGACGACGGCTGGTTCACCAACCGCGACGACGACTTCGGCGGACTTGGCGACTGGGAGGTCAACACGGCCAAGCTCCCAAGCGGCATCTCGGGGCTCGCGCAACGCATCAACGACCTCGGCATGGAGTTCGGCCTGTGGATCGAGCCCGAGATGGTCAACCCCGGCACCAAGGTCTTTGAGGAGCATCCTGAGTGGGTGCTGCACGACCCGGCGCAGCCCATGCGCCCGTGCCGCCATCAGTACGTGCTCGACATGTCCAACCCCGCGGTCGTCGACTACCTCTACGACCGTCTCGAGAAGGTCATCGGCTCGGCGAACATCTCCTACATCAAGTGGGACATGAACCGCTCGCTTGGCGACGTGTTCTCGCAGACCCGTCCAGCGCACGAGCAGGGAAGGGTCTACCACGCGTTCATCCTGGGCGTGTACGAGCTCTACCGCCGCCTTACCGAGCGCTTCCCCCAGATCCTCTTCGAGTCGTGCGCGGGCGGCGGCGGGCGCTTTGACGCCGGCATGCTCGCGTTTGCCCCGCAGGCTTGGACGAGCGATGACACCGACGCGGTCGAGCGCCTCAAGATCCAGTACGGCACATCGCTTGCGTACCCGGTGAGCTCCATGGGAAGCCACGTGTCGGCAGTGCCCAACCATCAGGTCCACCGCGTCACTTCGCTCAAGATGCGCGCCGACGTGGCGTACTTCGGCACCTTCGGCTACGAGCTCGACGCCACGCACCTCACGCCCGAGGAGCGCGACGAGGTGCGCGAGCAGGTTGCCTTTATGAAGCGCTACCGCGAGCTCATCCAGTTCGGCTCGTTCTACCGCCTGAAGAGCCCCTTTGCGGGCAACGAATGCGCCTGGATGATCGTCTCGGAGGATCGCTCCGAGGCTCTCGTGGCGTACTATCGTGTGCTGCAGGTGGTTAACGCGCCGTACCGCCGCATCAAGCTCGCCGGCCTCGATGCAAGCGCGCGCTACCGCGTGACCGAGCAGGGCGTGGCAGCCGAGGACGCCGACCCGTGCGGTCGCACGGTGAGCGGCGCCGAGCTCATGCAGATCGGTCTGGACCTCTTCGACCACTCCTGCGGCCAGAACCACGACGGGCAGGGCGACTTCCGCTCGCGCCTCTTTGTGGTCGAGCGCGTGGAGGAGTAAGGCGTACCCGGCCGCTTGCCCGCTCCTGCCGTTTGGGGGAAGGGGAAGCGGCCGAGACGAACGCGCCTCGGCGAGTGCGCTACTATGGTCTCAACGAATTGCCCCGCTCATCTGAGCGACGTTTAAGGGAAGGAGTCCGTTGTGACGAAGCTCGCGGTGTTCGACGTAGGCGGTACGGCCATCAAGTACTGCGTGATGGAGGGTATGGAGCTTACCTGCCAGGGCGAGGTGCCCACGCCCACCACAACCCAGGAAGACTTTCTTCAGGCGCTCGAGGGCGTGCTCGCGCAGATGGGCGAGGTCGAGGGCATCGCGTTCTCGCTGCCCGGCGTCATCGACGTCGACGAGAAGTACCTTCATACCGGCGGCGCGCTCATGTACAACTACAAGGTGAGCGTCAAGGAGTGGGAGAAGCGCTTCGGCCTTCCTATCGAGATCGAAAACGACGCCCGCTGCTCAGCT
Source organism: uncultured Coriobacteriaceae bacterium (assembly GCA_944322175.1). GTDB lineage: Bacteria > Actinomycetota > Coriobacteriia > Coriobacteriales > Coriobacteriaceae > CALUOB01. The sequence goes on along the minus strand of CALUOB010000023.1, from coordinate 20,732 downwards.
ATGGCTGAGCTGTCGGTCGGCAACCTCCAGGGCTGCAAGACCGGCGTGGTTCTCGCCTTCGGCACGGGTATCGGCGGCGGCGCCGTGGTGAACGGCGAGGTCTACAAGGGCGCGCATCTCTACGCCGGCGAGGCGAGCATGATGTACTCGCGCATGCCGCACAAAGACAGCGCGCTGCGCGACGACGGCTCCTGGGCTACCGACTGCTCGACCTTTGGCATGTGCCGTCGCGTGGCTGAGGCCAAGGGCATCGAGAAGTGCAACGGCCGCGAGGTCTTTGCCTGGCTCGAGGCCGGCGACGAGGTCGCGCAGAAGGTTTTCGACGACGTGTGCGACGGCATTGCCATGCAGATCCACAACATCCAGTGCTGGCTCGACCCCGAGCGCATCTGCCTGGGCGGCGGCATCAGCAAGAATCCGCTGTTCGTGGAAAGCGTGCGCGCCGCGCACAAGCGCTTCAATGCCGAGCTGCAGTACCCGTTCCCCGAGGTCGAGATCATGGCGTGCAAGTTCTTCAACGACGCCAACCTCATCGGCGCGTACCAGCACTTCCTCTACATGCAGAAGAAGCGCGCCCAGTAGGCGGCTCATTCTGCCCAGCACAACCTCTCCGGAGCGGGGCCGACGTCGTATGGCGTCGGCCCCGTTTTTGTTTTATCGAAGGCTGTGTTCTCATCGACGCCGGAGATGGCGCTTCTCGGCGCCTGTCCTTCTCATGGACGCGCACCCTGGCTCAGCGGTAGCGGCCCTGAGGCGTGCGCACCTCAAACCCGAGCTCGCTGGGATTGGGCTCGAGGCGCTCGTAGTTGCGCACGCTGAACCCCGAGGGGAACCATTCGGTGAACTTCTGGTAATGGGCGTGCATGCGGCTCACGACGGCGGCAACGGCGTCTCCGGTGCCCTGGAGCTCTGCCTCAACGGTAATGCGGTCGGGAAGGTTCTTGACCCAGCCGGTCACGCCCTCGTCGCGGGCGAAGGTCTGCATGGTCCAGCGGAATCCCACGCCCTGCACGTATCCGGTAAAGAACACGTGAAGGCGCACGACCTCGGTACTTCTCACCTGCTCGCAAAACTCCGCTGCCCTCATGTCGCGCCCCCCCCGTTTTGTGTGCGACGGCGTTGGCCCATAGGCCAAAAAACGCCGTTAACAGCGTTATTTGGCAAGGGGCAAACACCCGTGCCTACCAGCTTGTTCTTATTATATGCCCAGCTCAATGAGGGTGGCCAAAAAACGGCGTTAACAGCGTTTTTTGGCAGAGCGGGGTGGGGAGAAGGACGGATCGTCGGCAGCAGGGCTGGAGAGAAGGGAAGGGGAGAAGGACGGGGAGAAAAACGGAGCAGCGTCGCTACTCGGTGAAGCCGGTGTCGGCGATACGGCCTGCGGGGTTGTCGGCGGCGGCGGTGGCGAGGGCGTCGCAGCGCTCGTTGTAGGCGTGGCCGGCGTGGCCCTTGACCCAGTGCCAGGTCACGGTGTGCGGCTCCACGGCGGCGATCAGCCGCTTCCAGAGGTCGACGTTCTTGACCGGTTCCTTTTTGGCGTTCTTCCACCCGCGCTTGAGCCAGCCTGCGATCCAATGCTGGTTGAAGGCGTTCACCACGTACTGCGAGTCGGAGTGCACCTCCACCGTGCAGGGCCGCTTGAGCGCCTCAAAGGCGGCGATGGCCCCCAAAAGCTCCATGCGGTTGTTGGTGGTGCGGTCGTAGCCCTGCGAGAGCTCGAGCTTGTGCGTGGTACCGGCGGGGTCCGTGTAGAGAAGCACGGCGCCGTAGCCGCCGGGACCGGGGTTGCCGCGCGAGGAGCCGTCGGTGTACACGGTCACGTGCATGCGCTCGCCATTTGCCACGGTTCCTCCTCGGGTCGCTTGTCTCGGTCGGGTAAGGCTTGACGATAGTAGCACGGAGCGGCAAGCTTTTCACGCGGCTTTGCGCCGCCCATCGACTGTCCGCGCGCCCCGAAGGAGCGTTATGAAGATCAACCATGCCGTTTTGCACGTGCTCGACTTTACGTCGGGCGTGACCGTGTTCTCGCAGCGCGAGCTCGACCTCGAAAGCCGCCAGGTGCGCGGTTTCGTCGAGAAGCACCTGCGCAAGGTCCGCCGCGACGAGGCCGCCCGCCGCGGATCCTTTGCCGCCGACAGCTCTTTTGCCGCGGAGCTGCGCTCGTACTTCTTCGGCGAGCGCGAGTTTATCGGCATGTCGACGCAGATCGCCGATTTTCTGGCCTCGGAGCTGGGCCGTGCCGAGAAGCCCGAGTCGGCCGACGTGCTCGTGGCGGACTTTGAGGACGACGAGCTGGCGGGGGAGGACGCGACCGACGACGGGACGGGGCAGCGCTTCTTCGCCGTGCTGCTCCTGGCAAGCCGTCAGGCCTTTATGCACGAGGTGCGCTCCGACGACGGACGCGTGGGCGCCGAGATCGCCCGGCACTACGCCATTCTCCCCAACCCGTCTCAGAAGGTCGCGTCGTACGCGGTGGTGCGCGCTCGCGGTATGGCAGTTGCGTACGCCGACAAAAAACGCGCCATCAACGGCGAGGACGTGATGCTCATTCCCGACGGGCTTCTTCAGTGCGAGGCGGGCGTGTCGGCCAAGGAGGCTATCGACACGGTGACGCGTATCGTCGAGGAGGTTGCCGAGGAGTTCGGCACCAACTCCGCCGTAGCGCTCTCCCGCGCCAAGAACTCGCTCGTGGAGCAGGCGGAGGAGGGGGAGTCGTTCTCGCCCGAGCGCCTTGGCCGCGAGATCTTTGAGGATGCGCCCCAGCTGCAGGAGCGCTTTGCCGAGGAGGCTGCCAAGGAGGAGCTGCCCCAGAGCGTGCCGGTGGAGCACGCCGTGGCCGAGCGCCGTGCACGCAACCACCGCATTCGCACCGACACCGGCATCGAGGTCACGTTCCCGTCGGAGTACTGCGACAACGCCGACTACATCGAGTTCGTCAACAACCCCAACGGGCTCATTTCGATCGAGCTCAAGAACATCGGCAAGATCACCAACCGCTAGACGTTCGGGCGGGGCGGCGAGGCTATTGCGCCGGCGGAGGCGGGGCCTGCCCTGCCGCCCTCGTCGTTGTCGCAGGCTTGAGCGCCTCTGGGCTCTACGAAAAGCGCCCCCGCATCCTCGCCGTGAGGCTCAGGATGCGGGGGCGCTGCGTTTGCGTGTTGCGCCTGAGGCGCCGTTCTAGATCTCGGGGATGCGCTTGGCGCGGCCCTTGGCCGAGGGCGGGGTCTTGGGGGCTTCGGGCGCAGGGCTCTCGTAGGTGTAGGCCTGCGTGCTGCCCTCGAGCGGCGTCTCGGCGCCAATGGGCTGGCTTGCGGGCGCGGGCGCGGCGGCGCTGGTCTTGATGTGCTGCGGCGTTGGGTCGGCTGCGGCGGGTGCGGCGTCCTCGCCCTGCTGGTCCGAGATGGGAACGAGGTACGCGTCCTCGCCTACGCCCACCGGGGCTCCGGGCGCATAGGGCGCGCTGCCGGCGGCACCGTACATGCCGTAGGGAATGTCGGCCAGGCGCTTCTCGTACTCCTGGCGCGCATGACGCTTGCGCACGCCGCGCACGATAAGGAAGACGATAAGCGCAATAAGCGCGCAGCCGCCGACCGCAAGGCCGATGCGGACCTCGCGGATGGCGATGAGCTCCTGGACGGTGTTGCGCAGCCAGGCGAGCGGGGCGATGTTGACGTCGTTGTTGGCAACGAGCTCGACGGTGCCGTAGGTCTGGCCGTTGTAGGAGTAGGTCACGGTACCGAGCTTCTCGCCCTGCGCCACCGGGGCCTCGATCGTCTCGGGGAGGTCGTAGGTGACCTCGATGTCCTCGGGGGCAACGTCGTTGGGCAGAAGGCCCTCGAGGGCGGTTGCGGCGCCGATCTCGAGCTGCTCGTCGTTCTCGGCGTCTACCACGTCGACCGTCTCAACTGCCTCGCCGCGGTCAACGAGGTCGGTCATCGAGAAGTTCGCATACGCCCACTCAAAGAGGCGCTTGGTCTCGGTCAGGCTCTCGGGGATGTCGGCGTCGGCAGCGCCGAGCACCACCGAGTAGAGCGTCACGTCGTCCTGCTCGGCGGATCCGGCAAGGCAACGCCCCGCCTCGTCGGTGTTGCCCGTCTTGATGCCCGTGCACGGCTCGTAGTACACCGACGACGAGGGGTCGAGCAGCTGGTTGGTGTTCTCGAGCTCGCGCGCGTCCTGCTTGTTGGTCTCGGGCATGTCGTAAGAGGGGGTCGAGACGATCTGCGCGAAGGTCTCGTTTGCCATGGCGGCGGTCTCCATGAGGTAGAGGTCGCGCGCCGTGGTGTAGTGGTCGTCGGCGTGCAGGCCGCAGGGGTTCGAGAAGTGCGTGCCCGTGCAGCCGATTTCGGCGGCCTTCTCGTTCATCATGGCGACGAAGTTGTCGACCGTGCCGCCCACGGCGCGGGCGAGGATGTAGGACGCGTCGTTGCCGGAGGGCAGCAGAAGGCCGTAGAGGAGCTGCTCAATGGTGAGCTCCTCGCCTTCTTTGAAGCCGGCGACGGAGCTTTCGGGCGTGACGGGCTCGAGGTCGGCCTTGGTCACGGTGACCTGCGTGGAGAGATCGGCGTTCTCGAGAACCACGAGCGCCGTCATGATCTTGGTGAGCGACGCGGGGTAGGCGGTGCCGTCGGCGTTGTTCTCGTAGAGGGTGACGCCCGACTCGGGGTCTACGAGCAGAACCGAGCTGGCCTCGATAGCGGGGTCGTCGAGCGCGGCAGCGGGCTGGGCGAGAACGGCGCCCTGCGCGCACAGGGCGAGGGCGACAAGCGCGGATGCAACGGCCCGGCGAAGGCGACGGGGGCTGTGGGGACGCACCGGCGCGAGCTGCGCGGCGGTGTTTGGAGATGATAACGAGGCGCGTGCCATGATGCCTCCTTTAAGTGACTACGGGTATCCGGATGCCCGGGATGCGGTATGTGACGCCTTGCATTATCTCATGACGCACGAGCAAGGGCGACGCAGCGGCCGCATTTCAGCGTTTCGGCACGAGGTTCATGACTGGTTGAAAGCCGTTCATGCTGAGGCGTCTGGCGCGCGCGATGGCGCAGGCTGGGCGACAGCGTGCGGAAAACAGCCTCTCTGAGCTGCGGATGTCTCGAAGGGCGCCTCTTAAGTAAAAAATAATGCCTATGAACAAATTACGTGCCTCATGTTAGGGCTCGGGCAAGTGTGGGTAATCTGAAGCGAGACTGGTAGAATGCCGGTAGCGCTTTTGCCCGTTTGGCCGCGCTGTGCCAAACGGTAGCTTTTCTTTAACCGAAAGGATTTGCCATGAAGGCCATTATTCCGGCCGCGGGCCTTGGCACCCGCTTCTTGCCCGCCACTAAGTGCACTCCCAAGGAGATGCTCCCGGTTCTCAACAAGCCGGTCATTCAGTACGTGGCGGAGGAGGCGCTCGCCCCCGAGGAGGTCGATGGCGTCGTTATCGTCACGTCTCCGGGCAAGCCCGAGCTCCTGAGCTTCTTCCAGCCCGACCGCTCGCTCGAGACGCTTCTGCGCGAGCGCGGCAAGGAGGCGTACGCCGACGCCGTTGCCGAGGCGGGTTCCATGCCGGTCGACTTCCGCTATCAGTACGAGCCGCGCGGACTCGGTCATGCCATCCGCTCTGCTGCCGACGCATGCGCCAGCGAGCCGTTCCTCGTGCTGCTCGGCGACTACGTGGTGCCTTCCAAGTCGATCCTGCCCAAGATGATCGAGGTCTCCGAGGCGCACAGCGGCGCGTCGGTCATCGCCGTTGCCCCGTGTTCTCCTGAAGAGGTCAGCCGTTACGGCGTCATCGGCGGTACGCGCATTGGCGCGCTTCCCGGTTGCGAGGACGTTGCCGACACCGAGCCCGGTGCCGTGTGGCGCGTCTCGGGCACCGTTGAGAAGCCCGCGCCCGAGGACGCTCCGTCCAACCTTTACATCGTTGGCCGCTACCTGCTGAGCCCGCGCGTAATGGATCTGCTACAGACCCAGGAGCCTGGCGCCGGCGGCGAGGTGCAGCTCACCGACGCGCTTGAGCGTTCGCTCGACCAGGAGGTCATGTACGCCGTAGTTATCGACCCGCTCGAGGGCCTCGACACCGGCACGCCTTCTGGATGGATCGCCGCAAACGCTCTCATGGCTGCCGAGGATCCCGAGCTCGCTCCGGCGTTCTGGGAGGCGGTCGACGCCCGCGGCGGTCTTAAGCGCCCTGAGGCCGAGTAGGGGAGTCCGCTCTTCTCGCTTGCACGACGCCGCGCTTTCGTGCCCGCACGCACGGAGCGCGGCGTCTTTTTGTGGGCGGTCGCCCTGTCTGAGCTGGCCTTATGGTGGATCTGTAGAGACGGGCAAAGTTTCTCGAAAAAAGGTCTTGCGTTATGCGGGCGTCTGGTCAATAATGATCAAGCGCAATCGCGCTGGGGTGTTCCACACGGTGGGTGTAGCTCAGTTGGCAGAGCGACGGGTTGTGGTCCCGTAGGTCCAGGGTTCGAGTCCCTGTACCCACCCCAGTATCGTTTGCAACATGTGGGCCGTTAGCTCAGCTGGCAGAGCAGGGGACTCTTAATCCCAAGGTCCAGGGTTCGAACCCCTGACGGCCCACCCATTTGATTATCACCTCGCTACTAGCGAGGTTTTTCTTTTTTGGTGCCCTCCCATGGGTTCGAACCCTGCTGAGGGCGCGAGCGTAAAGCGGATGCGGAGCATCCGCAGCGAGCGCGCGAGGGCGCGGAGCGCCTGAGCGGCCGCGGGCGCCGCCAGGCGCACGTCGAACCCCTGACGGCCCACCCATTTGATTACTACCTCGCTACTAGCGAGGTTTTTTCTTATCTGTCGCTCTCCCATGGACTCGAGCCCCACGAGTCTCATCCATCTATCTCAAGGATTCTCAGCCAAGACAATGCCTGGAGCATTGTCCTGGCTCGGGAGAAAAGCGGCGTTTTGAGTGCCGAATCTCCCGCGTCTGTGCGCAACGTCCCGCCTTGGGAGAAAACGACGGTTTTCGAGAAGCGCGACTTCCGACGTTTCCGCAGGTAGATCGTATGGCCCTTCTCACCCGTTCTCCCAAGGCGGGACCTTGTGCACGTCTTTCTCTCCCAAGTCGGGACCATGTGCGACGGTTGCCCGTTTTTTGCTTCTGGAAGCAGCGTTTCTCTCCCAAGCCGGGACGATGTGCCGTGAATCCCCGCCGCGCAGACGGGCGGTAGCCCTGCTCTCTCCAAAGCCGGGACGATGCGCCATGGCACTTGCGCCGCGCCCGCGGGCAGCCGCCGGGCTTTCTTCGAATCGGTACGACTGGCGCACGGCACGTCTGTTCTGACCGGCCGGAGGGCCATGCCGCCGATCCATTGACTGGGGAGAACGACGAGACTTCTTGGATCTGTCTTCGGGCTTGGCTATAATGGGGTAGTCTGCGCCCGTAGCTCAGCTGGATAGAGCAGGAGACTTCTAATCTCAAGGTCGGGAGTTCGAATCTCCCCGGGCGCACCAGCGGCTTTTTGCCGTGCCCGCGCCGCGTGTGTGCCGCGCGGCGTGCTCCGTCGTCCGCAAAGAGGGGAGACGCCTCGTGGAGCATGTGGTAGATACTGCGCAGATCTTTATGAATCAGTCGTTCGCAACGCCGTTGACCCTGCTCACGTTCCTTTCTGAGCAGGCGGCCAAGCTCGGCGTCGCAACTGATACTGCCTCCGTGCTCGCGTCGCTTCTCAAGCGCGAGGAAGAAGGCTCAACCGCTCTCATGGAGGGCGTCGCCATTCCCCATGCCTATACCGACGCCGTTGTGCATCCGGCGATCTTCGTCGTACGGATCCCCGAGGGCATGAGCGCGTGGTCCACCCTCGACGGCACGCCCGTCGACACGGTCGTGGCGCTCTTCATCCCGGGCGGGGCGGCTCCCGAGGAGTCGCGTACCCTGCTGTCGCCGATTGCCGTCGAGCTGCTCGACGCCGACTTCCGCGCGCGCCTCAAGGCCGCCGAGACGCCCATGGAGGTTGCGCGCGTGGTTGCGTCGTGTCTGTAGGTGTTCGGTGCCCTGCGCCAAATTGGGTCCGTTCACATGAAAATTGACTGGTACAACCGATTCTTTTTCATTAAAATCTAACGCTGTACGTTTGTTTGGGCATAATGTCCGATGAACCATAAATCACGTCTGCGGGAGGACAAAGTGATTTACACCGTTACGTTCAATCCGGCCATCGACTATGTTATGCACCCCAAGACCTTCGTGGTGGGGCGTACTAACCGCTCGACCCACGAGGACTTCTCGTTTGGCGGCAAGGGCCTCGATGTTTCGGCGGTTCTCTCGAACCTCAACGTGCCGAACATCTGCATGGGCTTCATCGCCGGTTTCTCCGGTCGCTTCATCGAGGACACCCTGCACGAGGCCGGCATGGTCACCGACCTGATCTGGCTCGACGAGGGCGCCACGCGCATCAACATCAAGATCGACGAGACGCGCATCAACGGCGCGGGCCCGCACATCAGCCACGAGAAGTACGGCGTGCTGATGGACAAGCTCGAGCGCCTCATCGAGGGCGACACCCTCGTGCTCAACGGCTCGGTTCCGAGCTCGCTGCCGCAGGACACCTACGCGAGCATCATGGAGCAGTTCGACGGCCGCGGCATCCGCTACGTCGTCGACGCCGTGGGCGACCTGCTCGTGCGCTCCCTCAAGTGCAAGCCCTTCCTCATCAAGCCCAACAACCATGAGGTCGGCGACATCTTCGAGGTTACCATCGACACCCCCGAGGAGTGCCTGCCCTACGCTCACAAGCTGCATGACATGGGCGCTCAGAACGTCATCGTCTCGTGCGGCGGCCTGGGCTCCTGCCTCGTTGACTCCGACGGCAAGGAGCACATCGTGCGCGCCGTCAAGGGTGAGGTCGTCAACACCACCGGCGCCGGCGACGCGGTTCTCGCGGGCTTCCTGGCTGCCGTTGACTGGGGCAAGTCCTACGAGGAGGCCCTCCGTTACGCTTCCGCTTGCGGCTCCGCCACGGCGTTCAGCCAGGGCATGGCCACGCGCGAGAAGATCGAAGAGGTCTGCAAGATGATGGATGAGCAGGGCCTGTAAGTTTTAGGCGCTTTTCTTCAGAATTCCGGTATAAAAAGACGCACGGCGGGCACAATTAGCGCCGTGCGTCTTTCTTTATGCACGGAGAGGTTGGCGATGCCTGCCGCTCCCGGCGCGTAACCGACCTTGCAAAGAAATGACAAGGCCGGATCTTGACGTACGGTTTATTCTATAGGAGTGCGGGACGGAGTGTCCCCAGGTGTCATCGGGGCACACGCCCTTCTGATGATCGAAAGTACAACGAAGGAGTTTAAGATGGTTTCTGAGAAGGTTACGCTCGTCAACCCCCAGGGTCTCCACATGCGTCCTGCCGGTATGTTCGCTTCCGCTATGGGCAAGTTCTCCTGCGACGTGACCGTCGTCACGCCCGACAAGGAGGTCAACGGCAAGTCCCCCATGGCTCTTATGGCTGCTGGCATCCCCTGCGGCACTGAGGTTGAGGTTCGTTGCGACGGCGCTGACGAGGCTGAGGCTCTTGCTTCCGCCGTCGAGCTCATCAAGAGCGGTCTCGGCGAGTAACTCTCTGAGCGTGGCCTCGCTGGGTTAATCCAGGTTTTGTACGGGCGTCCGCGCATGCGTGGGCGCCCGTTCATTTTTCTTTAGGGAGAGGACTAAAGATGTACAGCATGTACGAGGGCGTCAACGCCTCTGAAGGCATTGGCATCGGCAAGGCGGTTCTTGCTGTGGAGCCCGACCTGAGCTTCGAGCCGCACGCGGTGGAGGACGCTGCGGCCGAGAAGGCCCGCTATCAGCAGGCCCTCGATGTCTTCTGCAAGAAGACCGAGGCTCAGGCCGAGCGCATGAAGGTAACGGTCGGCGAGAACGAGGCCGAGATCATGAGCGGCCACATCATGCTCGCCCAGGATCCGGGTCTCGTTGACGGCATCAACACCGCTATCGACGGCGGCTCCTGCGCCGAGAAGGCCCTGGTCGACACCAGCACCATGTTCGAGAACATGTTCCTCAGCATGGACGACGAGATGTTCCGCCTCCGCGCGGCCGACATCGCCGATATCCGCACGGGCATCCTGGCCGAGCTTCTCGGCAAGGACGTCGTTGACCTCTCGGTCCTGCCTGCCGGCAGCATCGTGGTCGTCCACGACCTCACCCCGTCCATGACTGCAACCATCGACAAAGAGAACGTGGCCGGCGTGGTCACCGAGGTCGGCGGCCGCACCTCGCACTCCGCCATCATCGCCCGCGCTCTCGAGATTCCCGCGGTTCTCTCGGTGCCCAACGCCTGCGGCGCTCTGCTCAACGGCGCCACGGTCATCGTCGACGGCATCAACGGCCACGTCATCAACGACCCCGACGAGGAGATGCTCGAGGACTACCAGAAGCGCGCCGACGCTTTTGCCGAGGAGAAGCACGCTCTCGAGGCTTACCGCGGCAAGCCCACGGTAACCGCCGACGGCGACAAGAAGACCCTCGCGTGCAACATCGGTAACCCCGACGACGCCAAGACCGCCGTCGACCACGACTGCGAGGCCATCGGCCTGTTCCGCTCCGAGTTCCTGTTCATGGACGCCAAAGAGCTCCCGAGCGAGGATGAGCAGTTCGAGGCTTATCGCAAAGTCGCTACCACCCTCAAGGGCGCTCCGGTCATCATCCGCACGCTCGACGTGGGCGGCGACAAGGAGATCCCGTACCTCAAGCTCCAGAAGGAAGACAACCCCTTCATGGGCTACCGCGCCGTGCGTTACTGCCTCGACAACGCCGACGAGTACAAGGTCCAGCTCCGCGCTCTGCTGCGCGCCAGCGCTTTCGGCGACATCAAGATCATGGTGCCGCTCGTGACCTGCGTTGAGGAGCTGCGCCAGGTCAAGGAGCTCGTCGAGACCTGCAAGAAGGAGCTCGCCGAAGAGGGTCGCAAGTTCAACGAGAACATCGAGGTCGGCATCATGATGGAGACGGCCGCCGCCGCCAACATCGCCGACATTCTCGCCAAGGAGGCCGACTTCTTCTCCATCGGCACCAACGACCTGACCGGCTACACCATGGCTTCCGACCGTGGCAACGACAAGGTCGCGTACCTCTACAGCTGGTACTACCCGGCGGTCCTGCGCGCCATCAAGAACATCATCGTGAATGGCGTCAAGGAAGGCATCATGGTCGGTATGTGCGGCGAGGCCGCGGCTGACCCGCTGCTCACCCCGCTGCTGCTCAGCTGGGGTATGGAGGAGTTCTCGGTTTCCGCGCCGAGCGTCCTCAAGACCCGCAAGGCCATCTCGCAGTGGTCCAAGGCCGACGCCGACGCCCTCGAGGCCAAGGTCATGCAGCTCGATACTGCCGACGAGGTCAAGGCCGCCCTTATGGAGGCCGCTCGCTAAGAGCACTTCTTGGCAAACATAGGTTGCCCCAAGGGGCCGGCTTCACACGAGGCCGGCCCCTTTTGCGTTGCGGGTGCGGATTGCTTTATCTCCCAGCATCCAGCCGCCTGGTAACGTTGATGTTGGACGCGGCCTCAGGCTCTGCGCAAATTCGATCGCCCTGCGCAACTACGAACGCTTGACGCAATTGCGATCGCTTAGAGCGAGAAAAACGCCGACAAGCGATCGTGTTTGCGTCAAGCGATCGCTGATGCGCAGAACGATCGCGGATGCGCAGAGCGCGAGTAGGGCAGGCTGCGAACGCCGGGTGTGCCGAGCAATCGCGGATGCGCAGAGCGTTGGCAGGGCTTGCTACGGATGCTGGGTGCGCAGAGCGATCTCGGGCGAAAAAAGCGTAGGCAGGCTTCGCTACGAACGCCGGATGCGTTTGGCGGAACGGGGGCGAAAGACCGCGAGCTCGCTCGGCATGACCGAGACCTCGAGATGCTGGGCGCAAACGCGCTCGCCGTCTGCCTCGATGGGGTAGTTCGCCGCTTCGAGGTCAAAGGCAACGTGTTTGACCCGGCGCATCTCGATGCGCTTGAAGCGCGTATGAAGCCCTTGTTTGGCGGCGAGAAAGATGCCGAGCGCCTTGGCCCGGGGGAAGGGGCCGCAGGCGTAGCAGACGTCCAGGAGGCCGTCGGCAGGGTCGGCGCTGGGACAGATGCGGAATCCCGAGCCGTAGGTGGGGCCGTTCTGCACCGCCATGACGATGCTCTGCAGGCGCCGCGGCTCCTCGTCGTCAAACGTCACGGTCATGGGGTAGGTGCGGTAGTTCTTGCCAAAGGCGTTCGCCGCGCTCGCAAAGTAAAGCGGCGCGCCCGCGAGTTTGGAGCCCTTGCGGACCTCGTTGGCGCCGAGCCCAATGGCGGCGTCGAGCCCGATGGCAAAGGTCTCGACGGCAAACTCAAGACCGCTCTCGTGCTCGATGCGGATCAGGTCGATGCGGGTCTTCTTGCAGCTCAAGAGCGCTGCAAGGTCGCTGCCGTGCCAGTCTTCGATACCGAGCGTGCGGGCAAAGTCGTTGCCCGACCCAATGGGGAGAAGCGCGAGCGCGGGACGCTGCGCGGCGGGTATGCGCATGAGGCCGCATACGACCTCGTGGATCACGCCGTCGCCGCCGAGGGCGCAGACGGTGTCGACGTCGGTCGAGGCGGCGGCCAGCTCGGTGGCATGGCGGGGCTTCTCGGTGAAGACGAGGTCAAAGGCATCTGCGTCGTGCAGGTAGAGCGACAAGAACCGCTGCAGGCGCTGAGCGGCAACCTCTCCCTGTCCGCTCTGGGCGCGCGGGTTTGCGATGATGCGGGTGCGTCCGAATTCCGTGATCATGGCTGCTCCTGATCATGACGCTCGATGGCCTGTCCCACGGTAAGCGATGCGTCGGCGGCAAGCGACCGGCGTTTGGGGGCCAAGATGCGCTGCGCCGGGTAGATGCCGCGGTGGCCCGCCACAAAGTAGCTGACGAAGGCCGACATCACAAACCAGGGCGCCGCCTCGCCGCCGAACATGTCGATGCCGAGCATGATGGTGGTGAGCGGCGCATTGGTTGCGGCGCCAAAGACCGAGACAAGGCCGAGCGCGGCCAAAAAGCTCGGCTCGATGCCCGAGACCGCGCCGATCCATCCGCCCAGAGAAGAACCGATGCAGAACAGCGGCGTGACCTCGCCGCCCTGCATGCCCGACCCGAGCGTGAGCGAGGTCATGAGCAGCTTGATGGCGGAGTCGGCGATCGAGGTCTCGCCGGCAAAGCCCGCGCCTATGAGCCACTCGGAGAGGCCTCCGTAGCGCTGCCAGCCAAAGCCGAGGTACGCCCCGAGCACAACGAGCGACGCCACAAGGGCGGCGAGAAGGTAGCTCTGGAACCGATGCGCGTAGAAGCGCTTGACCGCGCGGATGCCCGCCGAGAAGAGCCGCGCCACGACGCCGAAGACAAAAGCAGCAACCAGGGCGATAACCACGGGGTACGGTTCGGGGTGGGGGATGGCGCGTATAGTTTGGAAGGCGTGCTCGCATCCGAGCGCGAGCCCCACGGCGTCTCCGGTGAAGGAAGCCGCCAGGCAGTAGAGGACCGCCCGGTAGTCGAGGCGCCCCACGAAGCACATCTCGAGGCCGAAGAAGGCGCCGGCGAGCGGTGTGCCGAAGACCGCGCCGAAGGCGGCGCTGATGCCGCTCAAAACGAGCGCCTCGTGGTCATGGCCTGCAAGCTTGAACCGCTGGCCGATGTTCTCGGCGATGGCGCCGCCCATCTGAACGGCGGTGCCTTCGCGGCCGGCGGACCCGCCCACCAGGTGCGTAGCCCAGGTGGCGATCAGGATGAGCGGAGCCATGCGCAGTGGGATGTGCTTGCCGGTCACGGCGCTCTCGATCACGAGGTTGTTGCCCAGTGCGGATTCCTTGCCGTAGCGCCGATAGACCCATGCGGTCCCCACGGTGACGAGCGGAATGAGCGCAAAGAGCCAAAGGTGCGCTTCGCGAAGCGAGGTCACAAACTCAAGACCGCGCAGGAAGACGGTCGCGGCAATGCCCATGGCAGCCGAGCTGGCGAGCACGAGGAGCATGAGCTTGAGGCTTGCACGGATGTTGCGCGCGTCACGCGCGGCGTCGAACATGAGGAGGCGCTCGCCGTGCTGTGCGCGCTGCTTGACGTTCTCGAGGGTGCGATTAAGGGGTTCCATGGCCTGCTTTCGGTGCGAGTGCGTGGGCGGGGCGTTGCCTTTGGCGATGAGTCGTCAAAGGCGGTTCAAAGAGATTGGATACCTGTAGGAAAGCGGGCTCATTATAACCCGCGTAGTTTTCGGCGGGGTTTCCTGGGGCTTGGGAAGGAAGTCGACTTCAAGGTGATGCACAGCATCCGAGCGTCGATCGCGTCGCGTGGAGGGCAGCATCATACCTGTTCAAACAACAGATTTACGGTTGTTTCCTAAGATGACGTAGATCTTTCCGTTTTAGACGATAAAGAGCGGAAATTCGGTAATCTGGTTGCCGCGAAGCTAAATCACAGGTAAAGTGAACTATACGAAGAACCATTTGCTGCATGACCGGAGGGGCGTGCGTAGGAGGCTGGCTTTGCGCGCGTTTGCTGCGCCGCGGGAGCGTTGTCTCTAGCGGGACGAGAGAGATACGCATATGGCAAACAACAACATGCAAGCGTGCAAACGCTCGGACAAGCGCGTGGCGCGCACGGAGCGTGCTATCGAAGCCGCTTTCGAGAGCCTGTTGTTTGAACAAGCGTATGCGTCTATGACCATCTCCGGCATCGCGCGCCGTGCGGGCATCGACCGCAAGACCTTCTACCTCCATTACGCCTCGATCGACGCGCTGCTGCGCTCGCTTCTCGACGAGCTCGTGTTGAGCGTCATGAACGCCTATCTCGCCGCCGAGGCCGAGGAGGACCCGCTGGAGCGCTCGGTCGACACGTCGGTCAAGCGCTGCTACCGCGTGATCGACGAGGTTCTCGACCGCAAGCGCAACCTCTATATGCTCATCGCCCAGAAGCTGCCCTACGGCGTTATCTTCGAGCGCATCAAAGAGCCCCTTATGCGCGAGATCCTTTCGCGCGGCCTAATGCCTTCGGCAAACCCGTCGGGCGAGCTGTTTGACTGCTGCGTTTCGTACGTGCTGGGCGGCACGCTCGAGCTCTACGTCTCGTGGTTCAAAGCAGGCGCTGACCCCGAGAAGCGCGTGACCTCCATTGCCGCCACGTTTACCTCGGGCGGCATCGAGCGCCTTATCAAGCAGATGGCGGACGGCACCGGCATCGAGCGTTAACAACGCTTCGCAACGCAAAAAAGAGCGGTCCCGGCTCGAGAAGAACCGGGGCCGCTTTGCTGTTCTTATCGGCGAGGCGCGTGAGGCTGCCGCACGGGGCTACGGGCGCGCGGGGTGCCCTTCTCCGGCCATCATGTGGGCGGCGTGCTCGAGCTGGTCGTAGATGCCCTCCCACGATTCCTGAGCCGCCTTGGTGGAGCCGGGGAAGTTCACCACCAGGGCGTGCCCGCGCTGCATGCACAGGGCGCGCGAGAGCATGGCGCGGCGCGTCTTGGTCATGGAGTAGGCGCGCATGGCCTCGGCGATGCCGGGCACGTCGCGGTCACAGACGCTGCGCGTTGCCTCGGGCGTGACGTCGCGGGGCGAGAGGCCCGTACCGCCGCAGGTGATAACAACGTCGGCGCGCTCGTCGTCGGCCGCCGCGCAGATGGCCTGGGCAATGGCCGTCTCGTCGTCGCGCACAACGACGTGCGAGGCGACGGTCCAGCCCTGTGCGCGCACGAGCTCCTCGAGCCGGGCGCCGGCCGCGTCCTCGGCGATGTCGCGCGTGTCGGAGCAGGTGACGATGGAGATGCGAAGGTTCACTTAGAGCACGCTCCCCTCGGGAAGGTCGATGCGCACGCACGCGACCTCGGCGCCCGCCTGGAGCACCGACGCCTCGGTGGGGATGACGATGAGGCAGTTGGCGCGGGCGAGCGTGCCGAACAGCGCCGAGTTCTGGTTGCTCGCGGGCGTTGCCATAAGGGTGCCGTCGGGCAGACGGTCGATGCGCCCGCGCAGGTAGTAACGGCGCGGCTGCTTCTTTTTCTGGGCGGTTGCGAGGCGGGCCCGCTGAACAGGGCGGTCGAGCTCGGTGAGGCCCATCATCTTGCGAAGGGCCGGGCGCACGAGCATCTCAAAGCCCCCGGCAGCTGCGGCGGGGTTGCCGGCGAGGCCGACGAAGGGAGTGCCGCCCAGCATGCCGAAGGTCTGGGACTTACCGGGGCGCATGGCCACGCGGTCGAAGAAGACCTCGCCTTCCTCGGCAACCACCGAGGTAACGTAGTCGTAGTCGCCTGCGGAGGCGCCGCCGCTCGTTACCACGAAGTCGCACTCGGCGGCAGCCTTGAGCACGGCTGCGCGGATAAGGTCGGCATCGTCGGGCAAAAGGCCGCAGAAGACCGGCTCGGCGCCCGCCTCCGCCACGGCGGCGAGTAGATCGGACGAGTTGGCGTCGCGGATCTGGCCGCGCGCCGGGCGCTCGGTGGGGCTTACGAGCTCGGAGCCGAGCGAGAAGACGCCCACGCGGGGCTTGGCGTGCACGGTCACCTCGGTGGCGCCGGCGGAGGCGAGCAGGCCGCAGGCAGCCGAGGTGACGATCTCGCCGGCGTCGAGCACGATGGCGCCCTCGGGGGCCTCGAGGCCCGGTTCGCGGATGTTGTCGCCCACGGCGGCGGGGGAGGTAAAGGTCACGCGCGAGCCCTCGTTGCCGTCTCCGGAGGCAACGTCTACGATCTCGAACTTCACTACGGCGTCGGTCGCCTCGGGCACGAGCGCGCCGGTCATGATCCTGATGGCCTGGCCTGCCTCGATGGGGCCATCGAAGACGTCGCCCGCAGCCGCATGGCCCACAACGTTCAGCGTAACCGGGTGCTCGGGCGAGGCGCCGGCGAGGTCGGCCGCATGCACGGCGTAGCCGTCCATGGCGCTCGAGGCAAAGGGCGCGAGCGGGATGTCGGTCACGGCGGCCTCGGCGAGCGGGCGTCCGAGCGCCTCGGCAAACGGCACCGACTCGGTGGGGGTAAGGGTCATGCGCTCGAGGATGGCCGCGCGGGCGTCCTCGACGCTGATGAGGTTCTCTGCCATGGGTGCTCCTTATGCAAAGTCGCGGCATCGCAGGCGGGCGATATCGTCCGCCTGCGGGCCGGGGTCGCAGCGATGCGCTTGTCTTTGCCATTATACGCGCCGCGACCGTTCGCGGATGCGTTCGGTCTTCTGGTTGAATTATTCTCAAATAAGAATTATTCTCAACAAGTGCATAAGATAGCTCGTGGTTCTCTGCTCTGCGATGGCAAGAACGTGGGAATCACGCTGACGAAGGGACTGTTATGTACGCACGTCTGCTTACGCGCCGCGCCGCCGCCGTTGCCTGCTCTCTGGCGCTCGTGGCCGGCATTGCCGGCTGTTCGCCCGAGCCTGCGGCCACGGGTTCCGCCGACGCAGCGGGATCCGACGCCGCCGAAGCCGTCGAGCTTCAGATTTTTGCGGCCAACTCGCTCGAGAAGGCCATGCCCGAGGTCGAGGCGCTCTACACCGAGCAGACCGGCGTGACCTTTGCCGACACGCAGTACAAGGGCTCGGGCGACCTCGTCGAGCAGATGCGCGGCGGCGCGCCGGTCGACGTGCTCATCACGGCGAGCTCGGGCACTATGGACGACGCCGTTGAGGGCGAGCTCGTAGACGACGCTACCCGTCAGGACATGTTCGTGAACGACCTCGTGATCGTGCGCGGCGAGGGATCTGGCGTCGAGGTCGGCTCGCTCGAGGATGTGGCCTCGGTCGACGGCAACATCGCCATCGGCGAGCCCGGCGCGGTGCCTGCGGGCAAGTACGCCAACCAGTCGCTCGCGAGCGTCGGCCTCTACAGCAACGAGGAGGGCGAGGACGGCGAGTACGCCGACTCCATCGCCGACAAGGTCGTTCAGGCCGACAAGGTCGGCACGGCCGCCCAGTACGTCTCGACCGGCGACTGCGCTATCGGCTTCGTGTACACCTCCGACGTTTACCGCTACGACGGCATCGAGGTTGCCTACACCTGCCCCGACGACTCGCACAAGCCGATCGTGTACCCCGGCGCCGTAGCCTCGAGCTCCGAGAACGCCGAGGCCGCTGCCGACTTCCTCGAGTTCTGCATGACCGACGAGGACGCGCTCGCCATTTGGGCCGAGTACGGCTTCGAGCTCGCGTAGGCGCGCGCTTCGGTTACCATAGGGCGCATGACGAGCTGCTGCGCACATACGACGTATCGCACGGGCGCCTCCGACATCATGCCGGAGGCGCCTTGCCGCCATCGTGCGGTGCAGCTGCTCGTTGCTTTGGCTGTTGCGCTGCTGGTTCTTCTCGGGTGCCCGGGCCGTGCCTGGGCGGCAGACAAGAGCGAGCAGGCCGAGAACAACGCCGCCGCAAACGAGGAGGCCGGCTTTGGCCTCACGGACTTTACGCGCTACAACGTGGGCAACGGACGTCCTGTTAAGGACGTTGACCTGGGGTACCGCTACCCGCTTGCCGACGACGCCAACCTGGTGGCAGCCGTTACCGCCGACGGCAGCGTTCTCGTGTTCGTTGACAACAAGGCCTGCGACGTAGCAGGCTTTGCCGCCGACGCCGAGTCCGATGCGCAGGCGCTCAGAGAGCTCGTGGAGAAGCTCGACGAGAATGTCTCGAAGGGAGGCGAGGTTCTCGCCGACAATCCCGGGCGCGGCTGGACGGTTACCACGGCAACCGAGACGTCGTGCGGCGCGTACCGCGTGCGCGTGGGCGTCGAGGCGGGCGGCAGGCGCTATGTCTCGGTCGTGCCGTCCGAGCTCGCCGAGGGATCGCTCCCATCCGATGCCGCCGACGAGCAGGGGGTCGATCTTGCCGACGCGCTTCTCTGGGTCGATACGGCGCGCCTCGTCTCCGCTGCCGACGTCGCGCCGGCGGCCGAGGTGTCCCCCGGCGAGCGGGCCGCGTCGTTTTTCTCCGAGCTCGACCTAAGGCCGCTCATGGTCTCGCTCAAGACGAGCGCGCTGGCACTCGCGGTCACGTTCGTCCTCGGGCTTCTTGCCGCTTGGAAGACCATGGGCACTTCGAGCCGCCTCAAGGGCCTGCTCGACTCGGTCTTTACGATCCCCATGGTGCTGCCGCCCACGGTGTGTGGCTTCCTTCTCCTGCTGCTCTTTGGCCAGGCTACCCCTGTGGGGCAGTGGCTCATCGCGCACGGCGTGTCGCTCGTGTTCACGTGGCCGGCAGCGGTGCTGAGCGCCATCGTGGTGAGCTTCCCGCTTATGTACCGCACGGCCCTCGGCGCCTTCGAGGGGCTCGACGCGCAGATGCTCGACGCCGCCCGTACGCTCGGCTGGTCGGAGCGCCGCATCTTCGCGCGTCTCATGCTGCCGCTTGCCTGGCCCTCCATCGCCGCCGGCACGGTGCTCGCCTTCGCCCGCGCCATGGGCGAGTTCGGGTGCACGCTCTTCTTCGCGGGCAACTACGCCGGCGTCACGCAGACCATCCCCATCGCCATCTACTTCGAGTGGATGAGCGGCAACACCGACGTGGCGCTCTTCTGGGTTGTCGTGGTCATTCTCCTGAGCTTCCTTGTGATTCTCTTCATCAACGTCTACACGGCTCGCTCGCAGCGCTACCGCGAGCGCGGTGGCGCGGGCGTTGCGCGCCGTGAGCGCAAGGGCGCGCGTGCCGGCGCCGAGGAGGCAGCCGACGGCCTCGAGGAGCAGGGCGGCGACGCGCTCCGCATCGACCGCGAGGGCTTGCGCGCGCTTCTGCTCGGCGACGAAGAGGAGGCGTGAGGCGTGTCTCTCTCGGTCAACATCACCAAGCGCTATCCGGGCTTTGCGCTGAACGTCGAGCTCGAGGCGGGTGAGGAGCGCGTGGCGCTTCTCGGGGCGTCGGGCTGCGGCAAGAGCTGCACGCTGCGCTGCATCGCCGGCATCGAGACCCCCGACGAGGGCCGCATCGTGGTCAACGGCGTCACGTTCTTCGACTCCGAGAAGCGCGTGAACCTCTCGCCTCAGGAGCGCAAGTGCGCCCTGCTCTTCCAGAACTACCAGCTCTTTCCCAACATGACGGTGGCCGACAACGTGCGCGCCGGCATGGACGCCGCGCTCGGCGCCGACCGGCAGCGCCGCGATGCCCTGCGCTACCTCGGCATCTTCGGCATGGCCGACTACGCCGACCGCTACCCGGCGCGGCTCTCGGGCGGCCAGCAGCAGCGCGTGGCCCTTGCCCGCATGCTCGCGGCGCACCCGGGCATCCTCATGTTCGACGAGCCCTTCTCGGCGCTCGACTCCTACCTCAAAAGCGCGCTCGAGCAGAACCTGCTCGACGTGTTCTCGGTTGTGGAGCGCACCGTGCTCTACGTGAGCCACGACATCGACGAGGCCTGCCGCCTCTGCGAGCGCGTGTGCGTGATGCACAACGGCTGCATCGTGGAGCAGGGCACGGTCGCAGACGTGATGCAGCGCCCGCAGACGCTCGCCGCGTTGCGCCTCACCGGCTGCAAGAACACGAGCCGTGCCGAGAAGATCGGTCCCACCTCGGTGCGCGCCGTTGACTGGGACATGAGCTTCGACGTGGGCCACGAGGTGCCCGACGACGTTGACTACCTCGGCATCCGCGCAAGCTACTTCCATATCGAGAAGGACCGTCCGGACGGCGGCCGCGGGCGCAACAGCTATGATCTGACCGTGGCGCGTGTGAGCGACTCGCGCTTTGAGCGGCTCGTGCTGCTGGACGTGCCGCGCTCCGACGCGCCGAGCCGCCTGCAGTGGAAGATCTACAAGGTGGGCTTGCCCGAGAGCGCGCTG
>CALUOB010000022.1 GCA_944322175.1 uncultured Coriobacteriaceae bacterium | reverse complement strand
CTGTAGCTTTACATCGCCAAAGGCAATCGCGTCGCCCTCGTGCAGCATACGGTCAGGAGCGGGAGCGTCTGCGTCGTAGCCAAAATCATGGGAGCTGTTGGCGTTGGCGTTCTGCGCGCGCTCGGCATCGGCTTCGGAGATGAGGTACGGCGGCCTAACGCCGGCCGTTTTCTCAGCCTCGTCGAGAACCCCCTCGACGCCGCCGACGTGGTCGCCGTGCCCGTGCGTCGAAACCACGGCCACAAGGCGTGCAGAACCCTCCCCCTCCATGGCGTACCGGTAGATCTCGGCGCCTGAAGCGGCAGGGTCAATGACGAGCACTTCGTCGAGCGAGCGAAGTATGTAACAGTTTGTCTGGAGCGGACAGGCAACCGCGGTCTTGAGCGTAAACGATCCTGTTGGGGTAAGATCGAGCGTCATTTAGCTCCTCCTCTTTTTCTGCGTGGCACCCTCGCCGGGCATGAGGCGGCGAGCTTCGTACACGCTCGGCACACGCGTAATACTCGCGAGCAGCGGGTCGAGGCGCGTGGCGTCCGAGATCTCGACCAAGAACTGCAGCAAGGCGATGCCGTCTGAGTCGGTGCTCGTCGAAGCCGACAGGATGTTTGCGCCGCAGTCGCCGATGACGATCGTAACGTCCTTGAGCAGACCCATGCGATCGAGACACTCGACCACGATTTCGACCCTGAAGAGCGCATCGGAGGAATCGTCCCAAGCCACCTCGATCATGCGCTCGGGGTTTGCCATGAGCGATTTGACGTTGGGGCAGTTCGCTCGGTGAACCGACACGCCGCGGCCGCGCGTGATGAACCCGACGATGTCGTCTCCGGCAACGGGGTTGCAGCAATGTGCCAGACGCACGAGCGCGTCGCCGTCAAAGCCCTTGACGACCACACCGGAGCTTCCCGCTTTGCGCTGGGGCTTGCGGCGCGACCCGCGCTGGGGAACCTGCGGCGCGTCTTGCTCATCGGAAGAGGCCGAGCGCACCGGCGCTGCAGGCGCAGGGTCGAGGATGTTCTGAACGCGGTTTGCCACCTGCTTGACAGCAACCTTGCCCGTTCCGATGGCGGCGAAGAGGTCATCGAGCTGCTTGAAGTTTAGCTGCTCGGTGATGGTGTGCAGAGCGCGCGTGGAGCGCTGGGTCGAGATACCGTAGCCCCGCTTGCGCAGCTCCTTTGCGAGAAGCTCGCGTCCCGCGATCGCGTCGTCGTTCTTGGTGGCGGCCGCGAAGTAACGGCGGATCTTCGATCGTGCGGAGGGCGTCTTTACGAGCGTAAGCCAGTCACGCGAGGGCTTGGCGTTCTTGTTCGTAAGGATCTCGATGCGGTCACCCATCGAGAGCTCGTGCGAAAGCGGCATTACGACGCCGTTGACCTTCGCTCCTACGCAGTGGTTGCCGACCTCGGTGTGAACCGCGTACGCAAAGTCGAGCGGCGTAGAGCCTGCGCGCAGGCTCATGACCTCGCCCTTAGGCGTGAAGACGAAGATCTCCTGGTCGAAGAGGTCGACCTTGAGCGTGTGGAGGAACTCCTTGGGATCGTCGATGTCGTCGGAAGCCGCCCAGTCGAGCGAGCGCTTGAGCAGGTTGATCTGGTCGTCGAGCTTCTGCGCATCGGCGGACTTGGAGGCAGAGGAGCCGCCCGACTTCTTGTAGAGCCAGTGCGCGGCGATGCCGTACTCGGCCTGTTCATGCATCTCGTACGTGCGGATCTGAATCTCGAGCGGACGCGCGGCGGGACCTATGACCGTCGTGTGCAGCGACTGGTAGTTGTTGAGCTTGGGCGTAGCGATGTAGTCCTTGAAGCGACCGGGCATGGGATGCCACAGCGAGTGCACCGCGCCTAGGACCGAGTAGCAGTCGCGCACGTCCTTGGTGATGACGCGCAGGGCGATAAGGTCGAATATCTCAGAGAACTCTTTGCCCTTGCGCTTCATCTTCTGGTAAATGGACCAGTAGTGCTTGGGACGGCCGCTGATCTGGAACCCCGAGAGGCCAAGCCCCTCGAGCTCGTCGGAAAGCGTTTTGATGGTCTCGGCAAGGTACTGCTCGCGCTGCTCGCGCGACTCGGCGACCATACGCGAGATGCGCTGGTACGCCTCGGGCTCCAGATAGAAGAACGAGAGGTCCTCGAGTTCCCATTTGATGGAGGAGATGCCCAGACGGTCAGCGAGCGGCGCGTACACGTCCATGGTCTCGCGCGCCTTGAAGAGCCGGCGGTCGGGAGGCAGCGCTGCGAGCGTGCGCATGTTGTGCAGGCGGTCGGCGAGCTTGATGATAACGACGCGAATGTCTTTCGACATGGCGAGGAACATCTTGCGCAGGTTGAGCGCCTGCTTCTCGTCCATCGACGATACCTGAATGTTGGTGAGCTTGGTGACACCGTCAACAAGGTCCGCAACGGTATCGCCGAACTCGCTCGCAACATCTTTGAGCGAGGTGTCGGTATCCTCGACGGTGTCGTGGAGAAGCGCCGCGCACACCACATCGGAGTCCATGCTCAGGTCGGCGAGGATGGTGCCGACCTCGACGGGATGGTTGATGTAGAGCTCTCCCGACCTGCGACGCTGGTTGCTGTGCTTCTCGGCGGCAAAGCAGTAGGCGCGCTCCACGCGCGCGCAGTCCTCTGCGGACATGTAGCGCACACAGACCTCGAAGAGGAGCGGATACGTCTCTGCCGAGATCTCGGGGGGCACGTCGTCGGCCCGCGTGTAATGGTGCATATCGGCAAAGGGGGTCAGCTGACCTACGGTATGGTCCTTGATGCTCCCTGATCTCTGCCCGTGCTTGTCGGTCATGGGTCCCCCTTATCTAGACGCTCAGCGCGGCGCTATGGGGCGGTTGATGCGGGCGAGCATCTCGGATGCGGCAGCCCGCAGCGCCCAGTCTTTGAACGCGTCGAACTCGCGACGTGCGCGTATTCCCTCAAGATAGCGTATCGACTCCTCAAGTTCCACCCGGCCGGGCCTCTCGACCATCTCGATCCGCCTGTCGGTGCCGAACCCCTCGGTCCTCATGAAGCCGAGTTCCGTGAATATCGAGATGCCGCTCGGGACCGCTGCCTCGACAATGGGCGCACGCGCGTCAATGGCGAGGCACATCTTGGCGATGTCGAGATTGGAGGCCGCAAAGCTCGTCTCCCCTGTCTCGCGTCGGTGGCTGCGCCACATGGTCTGAAGCGCGCGGTACAGCGTGACGAGCTCCGGCCTCGTAGGAGCCGACGCGTTGAGAATGCGCTCGTTGATGCGCGCGTCGCGCGTGGAGTACATGAGGTGCACCTGAGCGGGACGTCCGTCTCTGCCCGCACGGCCACTCATCTGGTTGAACTCGATCGAGCCGAACGGCATATGATAGAGAACCACGTGCCGGATATCAGGAAGGTTGACCCCCTCCCCGAACGCGGAGGTCGAGACCACGCAGCTGAGCGGACCGCCCCTGAAGGCGCGCTCCACCGCGCCGCGCGACGCGCGGTCAAGCCCCGCATGGTAAAACGCAACCCGCGCCCCCAGCTCGGGGACGCGCCTGCGCAGCATGCGAGCAAGTGCCACCGACTGCTCCCGCGAGTTTACGTAGACCACGCACTTCTCGCCGCTGGCGACGATTGACACAAGGCGGTTCTCGCGATTGGCGAGCTCGCGCTCGTCGACCATCAGGAGATTGGGCCGCGACGTCTCGTCAACCACCACGGTATCGATACCGAGCAGATTCGAGATCTCGCGAGCCACCGCTGAATCGGCGGTCGCGGTAACCGCGAGCACGCGCGGATTGCCCATCGCCTCGAGGGCCCTCGGCATAGAGCCGTACGCGCTGCGATGCCCGCCCTTGGCAAGGCCGGCATGGTGCGCCTCATCGACAACCACAAAGCCGACACGCCTCGTTTGGGCAAAACGATCGGCATGCAATGCAAAGAACTCGGGCGTGGTAAGCACCACGTCGACGTCGCCAGAGGCCACCCTCACATACGCGCGCTCACGTTCTTCGGGCAGCGCCTCACCGGTCAGAACAACCGACGAAAGCCCCAAGCGGGCAAAGGCGTCGCGCATATGAAACGCCTGATCAGCAACGAGTGCGCGCAGAGGAAACACGAACACGCTCGCCTTACCGCGAGCAAGCGCCTCGACAACAGCGTGAATCTGAAAGATGAGCGACTTGCCTCTCCCCGTCCCCATAACGCAGAGCACGTTCTTCCCTGCGTCGAGGAGCTCGAGCGCGCGGGCCTGCGAATCGTGAAGACGGCCGTCACCGATAAACAAGCGCGTCACGCGTGCTTCGAGCTCACGGACATCAAGAACGCTGAGCTCGCCGCGCTCGTCTGCGGACACCGGCTCCGGATCAGGCACAC
This sequence comes from uncultured Coriobacteriaceae bacterium, assembly GCA_944322175.1. Lineage (GTDB taxonomy): Bacteria > Actinomycetota > Coriobacteriia > Coriobacteriales > Coriobacteriaceae > CALUOB01. The sequence goes on along the minus strand of CALUOB010000022.1, from coordinate 18,277 downwards.
CCATCTGAGCAGCAGCATCCGCCTCGGAGAAAAGACGGTCGACAAACCCTCCGCCGAGCGTGCCACCCGTTGGGGGGTCGTCGCGGCGGAGAATGTCTTTTACCATCAGCTTAGTCTTGACCCTGCCCTGCCAACGCTCAGCCACGGCCTCGAAGACCAAGTCGACGGCGCCGTCGTAATCGACCAGATCGTCGATATCGGGCACGCGGAACATAATGGCAGGAACACCGGAACGGCCGTCGGTAGCGGTAAAACGCATATGGTCGCCCGTCTTGCCCACCCGTGCCCGGTCGGTCATAACAACGCCCGTCGCCGCGAGCAAAGGCACCTTGTTGCCCTGACCGTAAGGCTCGAGCACCGCCATGCTCTCAACCGTGGAGATATCGAGCTCACCGAGGTCGACGATGCCGGCGATCTCGCCGCGATCCTCAAAGTCCTCGGCGGGAACGGTCTCGAGAACCTCCTCGAGGCGATCCCTCAGCTCATCGAGCTTCGACGCTTCGCAGGTAACGCCGACGGCGCCGGCATGGCCGCCAAAACGGATGAGAAGGTCGGAGCATTTCTCGACTGCGTCGAACAGGTTGACCGAACCGACCGAGCGTCCGGAGCCGTGCGCAACGCCGTCGTCAGAGAGCGAGAAGAGCAGCGCAGGCACGTGGTAGCGGTTGACGAGACGGGACGCCACGATACCTTTGACGCCCTCGTGCCAGCCGGCACCGCCCACGAGCACCACGCGCCCACCTGCGTAAGATCTCTCGGCGAGCGCCATTGCCTCATCGGTAAGCTCCGCCTCGATGCTGCGCCGCTCTTGGTTGATGGCCTCGAGCTCGGAGGCGAGCCGCGCCGCCTCAGCAGGATCGCGCGCCAGCAGCAAATCGAGCGCAATAGCCGGATCGGCCATGCGCCCGGCAGCGTTGAGCCGCGGAATAAGTGAGAACGAGAGCGTGTCGGCCGACACCGTCGCAAGATCGGTGCCCGTCACGGCCGCCAGGGCAACATAGCCCGGTCGCGACGTGCGGCGCATCTGCGCGATGCCGTCGGCTACGAGCGCGCGGTTCTCGGCAGTCAAGGTCATCATGTCGGAAACTGTGCCGAGCGCGGCAACCTCGGTGAGGCTGCGCCAGAGGCCAGGCTGGCCCAGGCGCTGTCCCAAAACCTGCACAAGCTTAAGGGCGACGCCTGCCCCCGCAAGCTCGCGGCTCGGACTGTCGTCGGCGATTTTGGGGTCGGCCACGGGAATGCCCTCGGGCACAAGGTCAGCCGGCTCGTGATGATCGGTGACAACGACGTCGATGCCCTGTTCGAGCAGGTAGGGCACTTCGTTGCGCGAGGCGATACCGTTGTCGACCGTGATGACAAGGTCGGGAACGTCGTCGGCGACCAAGCGCTCGAGCGCCGCCGTGGACAGACCGTAGCCCTCGTCGAACCGGTGCGGGATAAACGGGGTCACCTGTGCGCCAAGCGTGCGAAGCGCCTCAGTGAGCAGGCATGTTGAAGTGATACCATCAACGTCGAAGTCGCCAAAGACGGCGATGCGCTCCCCTGCCCGTACCGCGTGCTCCACGCGGTCGGCAGCGCTGGAAAGTCCAGGAATGATGAGCGGATCCGCCCAGTCGCGCTGGAGAGAAGGCGTGAGGAAGCGCCTTCCCTCCTCGGGCGATGTGATGCCGTGGGCAACCATAATGCGGGCGACAAGCGGAGCGATGCCGAGCTCGGTTGCAAGCGCATCTTCGAGCGGTTGGTTTGAGGGTGCCACCTGCCAACGGCGGCTGGTCTTGAGCGAAGACATAATGCGTCCTAACGGAGGAGCCCGCTGCGGCGGGCCGTGCTGTTATTCGCCCTCCATTATACGCACCGGTGCGGACACGAATCCGCAACGCGCCTCCTCTTCGGCAAGCGGCAAGCGGCGCACTCCAGGCTCTTGCACGGAACCCGGGCACGTCTCGGTGCACCGCGCCACGCATCGCTATGCCTCGAACGACTCCCTATCGGGCGCAAAGCTCTGCATCGCTTTAATGGTGCGGTCAAACAGCTCGGCAAGGTCCCACTCCAGCATGTCAGCGCCCTCGCGGATAACGTCGCGGTTACATCCGGCGGCAAAGCGCTTGTCCTTGAACTTCTTCTTGAGCGATTTGACGTTAAAGTCCATAACGCTCTTGCTCGGTCGCATGAGGACCGCCGCGCCGATAAGCCCGGTGAGCTCGTCGGTGGCGTAGAGGACCTTCTCCATCTGCAGCTCGGGCGCAGGACGATCGGGGTTGATGGAGGACGCGTGGCTCTGAACAGCGCGGACAAGCTCCGGCGTGGCACCCGCCGCTTCGAGCAGAGGCGCGGCATAGACGGTATGGTTCTCGGGGTCGTCGGTGTGCTCTTCCCAGTCAAGGTCATGGAGAAGTCCGACGATGCCCCAGAACTCCTCGTTCAGAGGATCGAGCTCGCGGGCAAAGAAGCGCATGACCCCCTCGACCGTCTCGGCATGCTGAATGTGGAACGGCTCCTTGTTGTGCTCCTGCAGCAACGCAAACGCGTCGTCGCGGGTCATACCGGCCGAAAGCATCGTTGAATCTGCCATGATGTCTCCCCTTTCGCAATAGTAAGAAGCATTCTCTCCAAATAGGGCCGCGACCCCATGGTCACGGCCCTTCGCAATCGTATGGAAACCTCGGCAAAGCGATGCCCTGCGCTGCGCCCTACGGACGCACCTGCCCTTCTCCGCGCACCACGTACTTGCTGCTCGTAAGCGCCTCAGTGGCAAACGGCCCGCGTACGTGCAGCTTCTGCGTCGAGATACCGATCTCGGCGCCCAGCCCAAACTGACCGCCGTCGGTGAAGCGGGTGCTTGCGTTGGCGTACACCGCCGCAGCGTCGACCTCGCGCAGGAACTTCTCGCACACCTGCTGGTCCTCTGCCACGATGGCCTCGGAGTGCCCGGTACCGTAACGGTTGATGTGCCGGATAGCCTCGTCTACACCGCTCACCTGCTTGATGCTGATCTCGAGCGCGAGATACTCGCGCCCCCAGTCGTCCATCGTGGCGGGCGTGACGCTCAAGGGGCCCATCTTGCGCTCGCCCTCCTCGATAAGGTCCTCGCGCAGGGCGTTGAACGTGGTTGCGGCAACGCAGGTACGCATGTCGCCGTGCACGAGCACACCGTGCTCCGCAAGGTCGGCAAACAGCCCCGGCAAGAAGTCCTCGGCAATAGACGCGTCGACAAGAACCGACTCGCACGCGTTGCACACGCCGACGCGCTGCGTCTTGGCGTTGACGATGATGGCACGCGCCTTGTCGAAGTCGGCCGAGGCGTGCACGTACACGTGGCAGTTGCCGGTGCCGGTCTCGATAACCGGCACGAGCGCGTGCTCAACGCAGTGCCTGATGAGGCCGGCGCCGCCGCGCGGGATAAGAACGTCGACGATGCCGCGCAGGGTCATGAGCTCGTCGGTGGCGGAGCGGTCGTCGGAGTCGACGATGCAAACCGAGCCCTCGGGGCAGCCCGCCTCCTCGGCAGCCGCCGCGAGCACGCCAGCAATGGCGACGCAGGAGCGACGCGCCAAAGACCCTCCGCGCAGAACGCAGGCGTTGCCCGTGCGCACGCAAATGGCAGCGGCATCGGCGGTAACGTTGGGACGTGCCTCGTAGATCATCGCTACCACGCCGAGCGGCACGCTCACGCGCTGCAGATGAAGACCGCAGGCAATATCGCGCTCCTCGAGCACGCGCCCCACCGGGTCGGGCAAGGCGGCGAGGTCCTCGATGGCGGACGCCATGTCGAGCACGCGCCCCTCGTCCAAGTAAAGACGGTCGAGCAGGCCCTCGTCCGTGCCCTTCTCGCGTGCAGCCTCCATGTCGAGGGCGTTCGCGTCGAGAATAGCGCCCTTGTGCGCGCGCAGCGCCTGCGCCATGGCGTGAAGCGCCGCCTGGCGCTCCTCGTCAGACATGGCGCCCAGCCCCTGCGAAGCTTCCTTAGCCTTGAGCGCGAGGTCGCGCACCGAGATAGAATCAGCCATGGGAGTCCCTTCCCCCGAATGCAAACAGCGTATGCAAGGAGTGTAACAAACCGCAAGGTCCTTCTTGGTGCGCAGAGGAACCTTAGGAGAAACGCACCCTAAGGCACCGCAAGACTGGCTTTTTTCTCATGACACGTTGAGAGGCACTTCGATCTTTACGGGCGCATTGGTAAAACGCAAACGATACGTACCGGGGAGTACGTCCGGGTATTCCATACGAAAGGGCTGAAAGTATTCCGAACCTCTCTGGGCGTAGAACGGGACATGGGTCGTAACCTCGGTCCCTTCGGCAACAACAAACGCTGCGGTCGTATCCATCCCCTTGTTTACGTGGCCCCACAAATCCGATGCCACGGTAAGGCTGTCGTCCCCGCTGGGGCTGATCATCCGCCAGTTGTACGCCGAGATATGACCGCTGCTGTTCCCGACGTTGCGCACGGTAAGGTCAACCACGACCAAACAGGGCCTATCGCCTTCCTCAACAGACCTGGTCCCATCCCTTGCGTACCGATCGAGGTACTCGTTTGGCGACAAGATCTCAGCCCCATTGACCCTAAACGCATACCCGTCGGTGAGCTCGTAGTCCCGGTCTGTCGTAAAAGCCCCCTTGAGCTCCGCCCACTCACCAACCTGGTATTCCTCAACCGGAGGCGTGGAGAACTGAACGTTAACGTGGACGATGCGAGCAACCAGCATGGCCAATACGAGCACCAGAAGAAGAAGCCACGTCCACAGGAGCCGGTTTCCAGATCTTTTACCTCTTTCGGAGGCACCTGCCTTGGTTCTCACGCGAGCCCCTCTTTCACAAGGGCTCCGTCATGCAGCTCAAACACAACGTCGGCAAGTTGGCTCACAATCCCGCGATCATGACTCGCAAAAATCACCGTTGACCCGCTGCGCCTAGCTTCAGTAAAAACGTCCTTGACCATCTCGACACCCTGTACATCGAGCGCATTTGTCGGCTCGTCAATCAGAAGCAGTTTCGGGCGCTCCATAACAGCGGCAGCGATGCCAAGACGCTGCCTCATGCCAAGGGAGTAGCTGCGCACCTTGCGCTTGTCGAAGGGGTCAAGACCGACGTTTTCCAGAGTCTCAGCGATATCGTCATGGCTCGCAACGCGCTTGATAGAGGCGAGGAGCTCCAGATTCTTGAACCCCGTAAGGTGAGAGAGAAACACAGGGTACTCGATGAGAAGCCCCACGGACGAGGGAAACTCCGCATCTGCCTCGAGCTCCGTTCCATCGACGACTACTTTTCCCTCCGTTGGCAGAAGGAGCCCCGCGATAGCTCTCAGAAGCATGGTCTTGCCCGAACCGTTCGGGCCGGTAAACGCCGCGATCGAGGCGCTGGGAATATCCAAGGTTACATCATCCAGCACCGCTCTTCCGCGGATGCGCTTGCTCACATGGTCCAAACGTACGCTCATGAACGCTCGCCCCCTCCAACGATGTCGCGCCGTGCAAAAGAAGCCGCACCGATCCCCATCGAGATCGCCCCGACGATGCCGGCATAGCATAGTCCTGCAAACGGCTGAACGCCGCCCATTACCGCACAGGAAGAACGGGACAGCATAAGATACGCTCCCGGCAAGAGGTCCGAGGGAATCCAAACAGCAAGGCAGACGACCGCGAGAACAATCACTACGGAGAGGGTCCGCGTGCCCAGCTCGGAGAGCGCGAGTCGCAGTATGGACAAGGCGGCAAGCATCGCCAAGACGCTCAGCATGAAAACAGCAAATTCGCTGCGGCCGAGCGGGTCGATGTTATCGGGGCTAAACCCGGCAAGAGAGCATGCTCCTTCGGATACCCCAAGATCCGCCGTTGCGCCGCAAAGCATTCCCACCGCACAAGACGAAGCCCAAACTATAAGGCAGAGGATCGTAACGCCAACGATCGAGGCGACGCACCGGACAAGCCACCACCGCAAACGAGAACCGCACGCCACCAATAGCGAGGACCCCATCCCCCGCCTTTCGTCGATCCCGTCGCGGGAAGCCGCGAAGAGCATCGTGGCGATCCATACGAGCCAATCGACGGGCGCCATCGACACCGTCCCGAGCCCAGGCTCTATAGCCGGAGATCCAAACGTCAAGTACAGCAAGCAGTCTCCCACAGTAATGCGCTCGGACCCGAGCCCAAGCCCCCGTATGCGCACCTGTATGACAGCAATCAAAGCAGCGGAGAATACCGAAAGAAACACCGCCCAGGGGATCGCCACCTTAACGACCGAGCGCGCTTCGATCGTTAGGCACCTGAAGAAGCGCATGAGACATCACCTTTCGCATAGCGTCTCAGCAGAAAAGCGGTCACGATCAAGAAGAGCGCTCCTTGACCCATAATCGACCATGCGTCCCGGCTGTACGTCACCTCCGTTGAAGGGAGGGAGTCAGGAATGTTGAAGAAAAACCCACTGATGTCATTGCCGAACAAATAGAAGAAAACCGAGTTGTTGAAGACGCGAACGTACAGCGTCACGACAAACGAACCAACAACGAGCGCGACCCGGCTTTTCACGAAAAGAGACGTTCCGAGCACAAGCACTGCCCACGAACCACACAAAAACGCATCGGCAGCAATGTCAACCAGCAGGTAAGCAAAGGGCCAGTTATAAAAAAGCTGATACCAAGCGGAGTCGGCCGTAATTCCAAAATAGAAAAACTCCCCTGGGTCGGGCGTCAATGCCGGCGCAAAGCAAGCCACGGCAACAAAGTTCACTACCATCGGCACCGCAACCACCAATGCGCCGCAGAGAAAAACGGCGACTGCCTTTGCCGAAACATAGGCACGGCGCGAGCTTCTCGAACATACCTGTGCCGCATACCCGCCGCGGTCATCGCTGCCCAAAGACCAAGCGTAAGGCATGCACGCCAGCAAAGAAGCCAAGAGGAAGAACAGTGCCTTAGCACCCGTCCTGTCAAGCATAAGCTGCCCTAGCCATAGTCCGAAAGCTCCCGCGGCAGTCTCTATGTACCAGCGCTCCGCCCACATCGACTGAAAAGCGGAGGAGCTGAAGAACAAGATGGCGTCAGTCGACGATATAATCGAAAGCAGCAATGCCGCCGCGAGCGCACTGCCAAAGCTTCGACTGAGCAACGCCCTGCGAAGCTCGAACTGCAACATGGATGCCATCACGACTCCTCCGCGTTTCGGTGGTCCACCACCTCGTTTAGGAGAACCTCGGTTGACCCCATGTCCGCCACAGAAATGGAAAGAACGCGCGGCATCTCGGGAATGAGGCGAACCACCGTGTATTCCTTCGTCTCACCTTTCGGGAGATCGAAGTAAAGCGCCTCGTAAGCCGGATTTGCGTTCGCCGGAACACCGTCGAAATACACGACGTTGCCGGGGGCGCTAAAGGTAAAGCTAGAGATGGACACAAACGGATTCCCCTGCGACGATGTGCCCAACGGTTCGGCGTCTTTATTCGAGATCTTGAGTTTGTAGGCTATGCAGGGATAGTTGCCTCCATCTTCTTTAGCAGCCCTCAAGCCATCCTGATCGTAATAGACTCCAGCATTCTGCGATGTATCCGAGCACAACTCAAGCACCTGGTCAATGGTGTAGATGTCGGCTGACTCAACGCTATAGGTCATCGTGCCGATCCACGGACCTGTGTTGTCCCCTTCGGCATCAAAGCTTACGGAAACCTCCTCCCCCATAACATGGGGACCAGCTTGATCAGAGCCCGAATCTTCGACTTCGCGATCAGCAAGTTGACGGGTATTCTCAATCCCACGCTCCGTCTGCTGCCTGGATTGGTTCGACTGAATCACCGTGAATCCCACACCGCAGGCCACAGCCAACACCGCAGCAACAGCACATGCCACAACCAACGTCTTTCTCATGGTTACCGCCCTATACAGGGCGGCAAAAGGCCAAGCCTTTCGCCGCCCCTCTCTCAGTCACGCCTAGACAAGAGGAGTAAAATGTCCAACGCAATCAGGGCTGAATGCCCCGTAGAACTTCGTCTTTCCGCTGCCCACGGCAAGAGCGCTCAGGCGCGATGCCCGATACCCATCTTCATATACGGAGTTGTATACCTCGAATTCTCCGGTCCTTCTCGCTACCGGAGTGCCCTGAGTGCAGTCTTTGATCTTGACACCGGTGTATGCATTAACCGCGTTGCACCTTACATAGGCCCCCTTATTCGTAACCTCAGTTACCCTGAGGTACATAGAAGTTGTATTGCCCTTGGTTCCCCACTCCTTGCACCAAAGCTCTTTCCCCGCCATCGTGAAATTGAACGCGAACCCGCGATCAATATGATCGAGAGGAACGATCTCCGCAGCATACGATGGCTGAACAACTAAAAGTGCCATAGCCAGAACCGTCCCAAAAGCGAAAAAGGCTTTTCTCAATCGCAGGGGGACATTGCCGATGAAGTCACAAAGCATGCTTCCTCCTTTCTCCTCGCCCCGTAGCGAGGAATTTGAGATGCATGATGCATGCAGGAGGAAAAAATGTATGTAGTCAGCGGTTATGAACTTGCTCTGTTGGGATGTGCACAGTACGTGACGTGCAAGAATCCCGAAGGCGAAGTACAAGCTGCGCTCGCGTGTGCACACCCAAGGCGCGGTAACCAACGCGACGAGCGCTGTTTACTGAGCCGCGCGAGTAATTGAGATCGCCCTCGATCTTTGTCGAAGAATCTCCGGCGGCTATACGAACAAGCACGTTTGCCTGAACCTCGCTTAAGCCCTGAGAACGCAGATAAAAGAGGCATCGCTCGAAAAAAGAAGGGTCCGCACCCGCGAATGAAGCGATTGCGGCATCCTGAAACTCCAGATTCCGGCGTGCGAGCATGCAGGCAGCGCCTAAAGCACTCGCAACCAGTGGGTAAACCGAATAGAGAGTTGGCATGCGAACGCCGCAATACCACCCACAGATTCCGCCGACACCAAATAGAGCAGCGCAAAATAGCGCTGCTTCAGCACGATCGCAGGCTTGGCGCGACCCGCCCAACAGATCTCCGACAAAGATGATGCAGAGCCCGCCGCTCAACAACAAAAGCAAAGGAGCCGGCGCCAATCCAGCAGCAAAGCCCCACAGAAAGCATCCAAGATGACTTAGAGCTGCTCGTGGTAAGGCAATCTTGGATTCGACGAAGTCTGGTAGTTTGCACAAACTCCCGCCAACCATCAATAATACCCAAAACAACAAGACCGTCGGCATGCTGCTTACATTTGGCCCCACTAAGCAGGCAAGCACAAAGAACGCCGAGATTCCCATAGTGAATACCAGCGGATGATGCAATAGGAATGAACGAGCTACATCCACGCGCACAACAAGATCACAGGATGGCACCGGAATTCGCCCGGGATCGAGCGCATCTTCCGACGAAGCGTTCCGAGGCTTTTCGTCAGTACGACAAGAACCAACAAGATCCTTCAGCTCATCGAGATTGCGGACCGAAGCCTTAGCGTACACACGCCGCAAGGTTGACCGAACAGTTGACGCCTGAACGCCCAGCGCGGCGCCGATCTCCGCAGACGTTTTCCCTCGGACTGCCCAGGAGGCAACCTCGAGCTCGCGCGGCGCGAGATGAAGCTTAGACAGGGCCTCTATATCCAGCGAAGGAGGCTCAGTGCTCGTTTCATCGCAATTAGGTGATACAGACGAGGGGGCGTCAGCAGAAGCATGCAAATGCTTCTGAAGAACAACGGCACAAGCCATCACGAGTGAGGCAATGATGGCAGCAGTCGCTGTCGCATTCTCCATTACTGGAGCAACGGCAAAACTCCGGTGGAGCACACTCCACCCCATGAGTCCCAAAGCCGCAGCAAGTATAGATTTCTCACAGTTTTGACCATTCTCAAGTGTCTTATGCATAACGGCAATCGTCACAAGCACTGACGTCACCGGAACGAATGAAAGGGCCATACCCGCAGGTGAATACAACGGAACGTTAAACACCAATGGCCCCAACGAGGCGAATGCCGAACGTGCTCCAAATACCGAAAGCGCTACCGAGGCGAAAGAAAGCAGCTGAAGAGGCCTGACGAGACCTGAACGGCTACAACGTGTCCCGTCGCTCTCCCCCGGCACGATAAGCCTCGTTGCTAAGGACCACATTCCGCACAGGAATATGGCAGCCTGAGCAAGCTGCCCCTTACTGGCACAAGCCGCGACAAGCTGCTCAGGACGCATTGCAAGAACACCTGCCAGCGGCGCCGCGATCTCGCAGAGCAATGACGTTACCGCACTGTACCCTCCCGAAGCAAACCAAGGGAGCATTGCGGCCTCTATCGCGACATAGCAGAGTAACACAGCGGCGCCCGCATACAAGGAGTAGCGAAACGGGCCATCGGCGCGTGCCACCATGAATCTCGCCCAAGGACCGGTTAACCAAGCGAATCCAAGCCCAGCGGCCATAGCCGAATAGGCGCTCGACAACAAGGCTCCGCCGATAGGTTCGCCGAGATAATGCGGAAACGAAACCAATACCGCCAGCAGCAAGGCATAGAGAAGGCATCTTTTGTCTTGGATCCTGCTCAGGAACTCATGATTCACCGTCATAGCATCCTCCCAAACACGATAAGTATCTGGGAACGACACCGAACTTGGGTAAAGCTCATGTAAAGATATGCTAGATAGATAGTATCCTCTACTGTACGAAACCTTGTGTCGCAAACCGACGGGCACCAACGGCAATGACTTCCGAGCAGGCCGCCTTCCTTAACATCCCTCCTCTTGAAACACCTTGAGCGAATCCGTAGCATCAGAAGCAGATTGCCACCGCTAAAGAGGCGCATATGGGTACTTCGACGCGCATAGACGGAGTGACTTGTCGGCAGCACGCAAGCTCGCTGCCCGGATGTCTGCTGCGGATAAGCACAGATGGGCGCAAGCAAATCTTTTCAATCGCATCCATCGCCCTGCTTTTCGGCACGCCCTATGTTTTGCTTAACCCCTCGTTTGGACCTAGGCGAACGGCGGTCTATGCCGTCATCGCCGTCGGTTGCCTTGCGGGCGCCTTGGTCGCAGAGCGCATTCCGAGCACTATGCGCACCGCCCTGACCTCTGCAAAAGCACGCGCCATAGCTCTTTTCATGTGCGTGATGGTATCGCTACCAGAGTGGATCGCTTTTACCGTACCTTATATGACGTCCTTAGACGCGGGCCTCAGCCATGTCGTTCCTCGCATTGCGCAAAGCGTCGCCTTATTTGCCCTCGCTGCAACTTCCGCGGCGCAACTTAGCCTCGGAAGCAAGCCGAGAAGCACTGCTGGCGAGAAGCGCTCAGAAGTGAAGCCCGCCCCTCTTCTTGCGATGTCGTCCTGCTGGATGAGTCTTGGCATTCTCTTCCGCATGCTCTGGGTCGCGTTGACAGCCGGAAATGATGGCACTCTCGCGGCTTACGGGCATATCGGTCTTGCAGCTCCGCCTGTTTTGATCTTCATCGCAGTTGGAACGATAGTACTGTGCGACGAGGCACGGCCAGACCATAATCCGTCATTGCCCCTCATGATCGCATCGTTTTCGTGTGGCGTCATCTTGTGGAACATCCTCACGCGCGCCGTACCGGCCCATGACATGGTTCAGAGCTCTTGGCTGCCTGCTATTTACACCGCAGGCGCCCTGTTGCTCGGAGCAAGCGCAGCGCTTGCTCTCTACCCATGGAGCTCACAGGAGGACGTCCACGAGCGAGAAGAGCATCAGAGCAGTAAGGTTCCCGTCAAGCGCCTAGAGGGTCTCTTGCTCACGCAGCGCGAGCAAGAGATCGCGTCCGCAGCACTAGGCGGCGCGACTTCTGCCGAACTGGCGCATCGTTTTGGCATCAGCGCGTCGACGGTCAGAAACCACCTGACGCGCGTTTACCGAAAAGCAAGCGTCAACAGCATCCGAGAACTGCGCGATATGCTCGGCATCGGGGACCGCCGGACTATCCCGGTAGGGGGCACCTCGCGCATCGCGGTTCCCTCAGAGGACAACGTGCCGCAAGTGACCACATCTGTCTCCTGCGGCCTCGGCGTTCTGTCCAGCTCGCTGCAGCCACTCATCGCTGTGGCAACGATTATGCTGGCGGGTACTTTGTGTCTTCCTCATGGCACCGTTCTTGACTGGGGATACGGACGGCCGGTAGCCCTCGCCGGCGCCGCAGCCGGTATGGCGCTCGCCCCATTGCTGATGTCGGTATTACCGCGCGCTCGCACATTGCTCAGGCGCATCGCACAGTTGCTCGTCACAGCTGCCTGCGTAGCGTATCTCTCCTCTTTTCCAGGACAATCTTGGGATGATGCCCTTGCGTTGAGAACGCCGGATCGATGCCTTGCGATCTTTGCGATTAGCGCGGCAGTGTTGGCTTCTTTGCCTGCGCTTATGTACTGTGAACACAGCACCGAGTCGTCAGGGCAGAGAAACGTACGCACCTACGTCAGTGCCGCAGCGGTTGTCACATCCATTGGGCTCAGCCACTTGCCAGCCCATCTGCTTCGCGCTGTTTCCGCAACAGCGGTTGCCGTTCTTGCTCCCGCATCCATGCTGATTGACCTTCTTTTGTCTCAACGTCAGAACGCAGCATTCGCTGTAAAGGCTCGCAGAACCTCAGGCACAGCGGTGGCAAATATCCAGAGCATGACTCTTGCAGCCACAACTTCAACAGCCACGATTCTCGTTATCGGAATCGTTCTCGGTCTTTCATTCGAAGAGATCTGGCGAGCTGCCGGGTCGACCTCCCTTGAGGTCGTGCTCGTACCCGTACTTGTAGCCATAGATATTGTCCTTGCCGCACTATCGGCAATGCAAAGCAACGGCAGGCAACGTATCGAAACAGCCGCACCGCTACTTGCCGTAAGCTTTGTTGTTGGAACGTCGTACTTCGAGAAGCTCTTCCTCGCAGGTCTCATCCTGTTCGTCAACGTGCCCACCGTAACGGGCAAGCTCCGCGATCAAGACAAAAGCGCTCTCGCCTTTGCTCCCCTTGCATTTAGTGCTGGGGTCCTTATCTGTGACATCGGCGTGAACCTCTACGGTGATTTGCTCACCGACCTGATACGCTCCGTCACGTATGAAGGCGCGCAGCCGCTTCGCCTCGTCGCAGCGGGGACAGTCGGTGCTCTCTGCGTCACCCTAGCCTTCGTGCTGTTCAAAGGCTCTCACTTGCAAACCGTCGGCTCCCAGCATAGCTTTGCAACAGCAGACGACAAGAAACGCCTCGCAGCCTACCTTGCGTATCGTGGCCTCACCGACACCCAGATCGACGTGCTGCTCAGAATTGCACGAGGTATGACCGGCGCCGAGATTGCCGCGGACCTTCATATCGCCCGCGGCACCGTCAACTCGGCCCGTGCTGCAGGCTACGCTGCCTTGAAAGTCCATAGCAAGCAGCAGCTCAAAGACCGGCTCTTCTCCCTGCTAGAAGCGTAGGCACGCCCCACTTCCGCTTTTCATACGCCCTGCCTATAGACAGCGGCCCAGATTTGCCTGATCCTAGCGCAAAGTATGCCCCGGCATTCCCGTGCCCTGCGCTGCGGAAGGAGCTCAAGATGAAACGTTGGTTGTGGGTAACGCTCTTTGCGATTTGGGCGGGTTTGTTCTTGGTCTTCTTTGTGCTCAAGTTCGACGGAAACGTGTTCCAGGCGCTTGAGATACGGCCCAACATCCTTGCGACGCGAGCGGCGGGCGACAGTACGGACAACTTCGTGCCCTTGAGAAGCATCGCCCGATACGTTGCTGCATGGCCCGAAGGGTACGCCGTGGCCAACCTGTTGGGGAACATCCTCCCGTTCGTACCACTGCCCGCGCTTCTCGTAGGCACGTTCCGCGTGAAGGCAAGGGCCGCACTGCTGGTCTCTGCGTGCACGATCCTCGCGGTAGAGGTTGCCCAGCACGCATGCGCCATCGGGGCCGCAGATGTCGACGACGTGATTCTCGGCCTCATCGGATGCGCCCTCGGGACGGCAGCGAGCCTCGCTGTGCCCCGAGCGTAGCAAGCCTGCCCCGCTTATCCGAAGACGATCATCTCGTCGCGGTGGATGGCGGGGCGGCCCGCGAGGTCAGACAGCAGGCGGTTGCCGTTGATCTCGGCCTGGCTGCGGCCAGCGGCGAGCGTGAGCTCATCAGAAGAGGCCTCGGCGCGCCCGCGGGCGATAACAAACCCGGAAGGGTCGGCAATATTGACCACGTCTCCACGCTCAAAGGAGCCCTCGACCGCGCGGACGCCCACCGCAAGCAGCGACGACCCGTTGCGTACTAGCGCGTCAGCTGCGCCGTCGTCGACCGTCAGGGTGCCGTGAACGGTGTCGCCGAGCGCGATCCAAAGCTTGCGCGGAGCGATCTCGCGCTTGGCAGCCGTAGGCACAAAGCGTGTTCCCACCTCTTCGCCCGCGGCGAGACGCACGAGCTGGCGGCTGTCGTGACCGTCGCACACCACCATCGGAATGCCCGCGGTCATGAGCACGCGCGCGGCGCGGATCTTGGTGATCATGCCGCCCGTACCGACGCCCGAAGTGGCGTCGCCCGCCGACTCGATGATCGTGCGGTCAATGCGGCGTACCTCGGGAAGCAAGCGCGCGTTGGGATCTTCGCCGGGGTTCGCCGTGTACAGGCCGTCGATGTCGGAGCAGATAACGCACAGGTCGGCTCCCACAAGGCAGCTCACGAGCGCGGCGAGGGTGTCGTTGTCGCCAAAGCGGATCTGCTCGACCGACACCGTGTCGTTCTCGTTGACCACCGGGCACACGCCGAGCTCGATGAGCCGGGTCAGAGTATCGCGGGCGTGCAGGTATGCCGCGCGCTGCGCCGTGTCGTGGCGGGTGAGAAGCACGAGCGACGTGGTGAGGCCCTCGGCAGCAAAGGCGTCTTCGTACGCGCTCACCAGCGTTGACTGCCCCACGGAGGCGGCGGCCTGAAGCGTCGGCATGTCTTTAGGGCGGCGCTTGAGACCGAGCTGGGGCAAGCCGCAGGCAATGGCACCGGAACTCACCACCACGAGCCGCCATCCGGCATGTTGAAGCTCCGCCGCCTGAGCGGCAAGCTGCTCCAAATAGGGCCGATCCGGCTTGCCGTCGGCTCCCACTACCGTAGACGACCCGATCTTCACGACCATGGTTCTCATGCGCGCTCCTCCGCCCGCGTAGACCCTTCTCAACAGATTCGCACCCCATCATAGCAGGAGCGGGCCCGAAAGCCCGCTCCGTTGCGCTCAGTTGTAGATCGCCGTCATGCCCAGCGGCGCGAACCCTTGACGCTCGAGAGGTTCTCGCGCACAAGTTTCTCGCGCACCTCGGCGAGGCCCTTCTCCATGCCCACGAGATAGCGCTGAGGGTTGAGGAAGCGCTTGACCGCAGGATCGAGGGCGGACAGCGCAGCGCCGCAACGGTTGCGCGCGTCTTCGAGCGGCTCGCGCGGGGCAACCGCCTGACCGTTGCGCACGATCGGCACGAGAAGCTCGCGGAACGCGACGCCCGCCGTCTTCTCCTCGTGTGCCGGATCGCCCACCTCGACGAGCCGCGTGCCGCCGTCATGCGCAAACTCGGGATCGTAGATCATGTCGCCGAGCGGCATGCCGGCGTCGTCGTAGAAGCGCCGCACGCGCTGCACGCCGGGAATAGTGCGCTTGTACGGTTGCTCCGAGAGCTTCATGACCGGCGTCCAAGGACCCTCCGCCCCATCGCGGCGCGCAGAGAGCTTGTACACCGCCCCGAGCGCCGGCTGATCGAAGCACGTGGCAAGCTTGGTGCCCACGCCGAACGAATCGATAGGGGCACCTTGGTTGAGCAGCGACTGAATGGTGTACTCGTCGAGGTCGTTCGAGATGGAGATCTTGACGTAGGGCAGCCCCTCCTGGTCAAAGCGGCGGCGCACATAGGCAGAGAGGCGCGCCAGGTCGCCGGAGTCGATGCGAATGGCGGCAAGCCGCTCGCCCTTCTCCTCCATCTCCTTGGCAACGGTAATGGCGTTCTCGACACCTTGGTGCACGTCGTAGGTATCGATGAGCAGCGTGCAGTTCTTGGGGCTCGACGCCGCGAACGCGCGGAACGCCTCGAGCTCCGAGGGGAAGCTCATGACCCAGGAGTGCGCATGGGTGCCGAAGACCGGGATGCCGTACTTGCGGCCGGCGAGCACGTTTGAGGTGGACGAGCAGCCCGCGATGTAGCTCGCGCGCGCAACGGCCATGCCGCCGTCGGGGCCCTGCGCGCGGCGCAGGCCGAACTCGGCCACCGGACGCCCCTGCGCCGCCGCGACCACGCGGGCCGTCTTAGTGGCAACAAGCGTCTGGAAGCCGACGGTGTTGAGAAGCGCGGTCTCAAGCAGCTGGCACTCGAGCACCGAGCCGGTGACGCGCACCATGGGCTCGTGCGGGAACACGATCTCTCCCTCGGGCACGGCGTCGACGTCAACCGCGCAGCGGAAGTTCCGCAGGTACTCGAGGAAGCCGGGCTTAAAGAGCGCGCCGCCGCCGGGGGCCTCGAGGCCCGCAAGATAGGCGACGTCCTCGTCGGTAAAGCGGAAGTTCTCGATCAGCGCAGGGAGCTCCGAGGCGCCGCACGCCACGGAGTACCCGCTACCGAAGGGGTTCTCGCGGAAGAAGATCGTAAAACAGCCCTGCTCCTCGAGCTTGCCCGTCTCCCAGAAGCCCTGGGCCATGGTGATCTCGTACAAGTCGGTGAGCAGCGACACGTCGGTCGGTCGGCAAGGGTCGGTAAGTGCCATGGTGTCCTTCTAACGTTCAGGAACCGAATACGTCCTTAGATTACGCCTGTGTTGGAAAGCGCGATGTAGACCACGGCGACGAGGACGAGAAGCGCGCACACGATCAGGATGATCTTCTGCGCAGGCGGCATGCCGGGAAGGTCGTCCTCGGTCTGGGGAGCAGGAGCCGTGACCATGCGCTTGCCGAAGCTCATCTCGTCCGCATCGGGCTTTTGGGCAGCAACGGGCCTGCTCGGCGCCTGAGGGGAGCGCACGGACTCGGGAGCAGGACGCATATGCGCGGGCTTGGCGGGGCGGCTCGTGCGCACCGCGGCGGCACTTGCCTCGCGCGGCTGCTCAGAGCGCGGAGCGGCAGCGCGCTCGGCCCTTAGGGCCTCAAGCTCAGCGCGCTCGCGGCGCGCTTTCTCTGCCGCCTCGCGCCGGGCCTTCTCGGCACGCAAGGCCTCGAGCTCTGCGCGTTCTGCCTCGGTCAGGGGCGTTGCATCAGTCGTCATAATCCATCCTCGCAAACAGCAGTAGGCTCAGTTAAGTATACCCCGCGTGCGCACCACGTCAGTTCGTACGCACACGGTATGCTGTACGTTAACGTAGCGACGCTCTTACTCGCTCTTCGCCGGCGCCAGCACGCCGGTTGTGTCAAACGGTGGCGTAAAGCTCTCGTCCACCGTGCCGCCCTCCTGCCAGTACATAGTGCTGAAACCCAGATCGTCGGCATGATCGAGAACCGCTTCGTACTCCTCGCCGGTAATGGCACGGGCGAGCTCTCCGCCCGCTGCGCGCATGGCGGCGTTAGGGGTGTACTGATTCATGACCGATATGGGAACGTCGCCCACGGCATCCCAAATGCGGTCGAGCACACGACACGAGTCGTCCGTATGGCCCGGCAGCACCAGGTGCCGCACGATGATGCCACGCGTCCAGGTGCCGTCCGCGCGCATGGCAACGCCGCCCGCCGCGCGCACCTGGCGCACCATCTCCGCCAGTGTTGAGGCGGCAACGTCTGGGTAATCGGGCACATGGCTGAGCCGACGGCCCAGCTCGGCGTTGGCATACTTAAAGTCGGTAAGCCAGATATCCACGAGCCCCTCGAGCTCGCGGACCGCGTGCAGGCGCTCGTAGCCGCTCGTGTTGTAGACAACAGGTATCGCAAGCCCGCGCGAACGCGCCGCGGCAAGTGCCTCAGGCAGCAGGTGTGCCCAGTGTGTGGCAGTCACCAGGTTGATGTTGAGCGCACCTTGGTCCTGAAGTTCGAGCATGATCTCGGCAAGCCGGTCAGGTGCAACCTCAAGACCAAAGTTGCCGGTCGAAATCTCGTGGTTCTGGCAGTAGACGCATTTGAGGGGGCAACCGCTAAAGAACACGGTCCCAGAGCCCGCCTCGCCCGAGATGGGCGGCTCCTCCCAAAAGTGAAGGGCCGCGCGCGCGAGCTTGAGCGTAGGCCCCGCACCGCATATGCCGACCTCGCCGGCCGCACGGTTGGCGCGGCAGCGGCGCGGACAGAGTTCGCAGGCGGTAAGGGTAGCGGGGTCAAGCAGCGATGTTGTCATCTAAGATCGAGCTCCATCAGGTGCGAGGCGTGACGGAGCCCGCCGCCAACGCCGATGTCAAAGATACCGT
>CALUOB010000021.1 GCA_944322175.1 uncultured Coriobacteriaceae bacterium | reverse complement strand
GTCATAACCACGACGCCGAGCTCTTCGAGCTTCTGTTTGGCTTCGGGCACGTGGTTGATCTTGGTGTTCTCGAGTGCGAAGGGGCATCCGGTCTGTGCGATAAGCTCGTAGTCGGGGTCGCGGTAGCGGCCGCCAAACGCAACGCTGCCCTCGTCGATGGCAGCGGCGAGGCGCGCGTTGGGGCTCGTTTCGGCCGTGACCGAGGCCACGGCAACGGCGTCGAACGCGTCCAGCTCATCGACGAAGCAGATCATGCTGGTCGAGACGAGGTAGATGTTCTCGAGCGGCAACTGCACCGGGGCGATGTCTGGCGCCAAGCCCTCTGGCGCGGCGGTGCCGTGGGGCACGAGCAAGAAGCGCTCGCCGTTTGAGACGCATACGAGCCGGTAGCCGCCGTCGTAGTAGTCGACGGAGAACTGGCTGGCGTAGGCGAGGTCGAGCGAGCCGGTCGGCTCCCAGCCGCAGCCAAGGTCGGTGTTGCGAAACGCCGCCGTGCCCGCGGTAACGTTAGCTGGCGCGCTGCCCACGCGCTTGCTGCCGCGCGCGGGGCCTGAAGGTGCGCCGCATCCGCCGAGGGCCGAGGTGCAAGCGGCTGCGAGGCCGTACCCCGCGAGGCGAAGGACGATCCGGCGCGAATACTCAGGTCGGTG
Organism: uncultured Coriobacteriaceae bacterium; assembly: GCA_944322175.1. Lineage (GTDB taxonomy): Bacteria > Actinomycetota > Coriobacteriia > Coriobacteriales > Coriobacteriaceae > CALUOB01. The sequence continues at coordinate 22,025 of CALUOB010000021.1, read as the reverse complement.
TGGGCGCATGCAACGACTCGTTTCTCTTCTTATCGGCGGCGCAGGCGGCGCGGTCACCGTTCCATGATAGCTTTCTGCCCGCCGTGAAAAATGCCGGCACGTAAAATGGCCAACGGTGCGACGAAGAATGCGACGGCGCCGCATCCTTAGGCGAGCAGCGTTACTCGGGCGCGTAGAATGGGCTTGAGGAGTTGCTTGGCGAGAGGAGGGGCGGCGTGAGGGCGTTTGTGGCGGTTGATCTGCCGGCGGAGTTTGAGGACGAGGTGGCGGCGCTCGCGCGGCGCCTGCACGCCTGTGTTGAGGGGCGGTTTCTCAAGCGCCAGACCTACCATGTGACGCTTGCCTTTTTGGGCGAGATCAACGAGGCCGATGCGCGGCGCGCCATCGACGCGTTGGAGCGCGCCTGTGCGCTGAGCGCGCCCGTGCTTCTCGAGCCGAAGGGATTCGAGCGGTTCGGGCATCGGCGCGAAGGGCTTCTCGCGCTCGCGCTCGAAGCCGACCCTGGGCTCGTGGGGCTGGCGGAGAACCTCAGGAGCGGGCTGCGCGCACAGGGCGTGGCCTATGACGAGAAGCGCTTCTCGCCCCATATCTCGCTCGTGCGCCGCGCTCGCTTGGAGGCCCCGTGCCTGCCCGACCTGCCGTTCCCCCATGCGTGCGTTGCCGCGTCTGCCACGCTTTACAAGAGCACGCTCACGCCCGAAGGCGCGCTCTACAAGCCGCTCTACACCGTGGACCTGCCGGTTTAGGGGCAGGAGCGCATCACGGCGGGGTGCCGGCGCGCCCCGGCAAATGTCCGTTCCATCGAAGGCGGTCTTCTCGTGCGGAGAAGGCCGCCTTTTGTTGCAAGCTGCTTGCGGAGGCGGTCTGCGCCGCCCGGCGCGAATGCCGCCAAATGATCGGGGGTACAAGCAGCTCATCGTGTTGAGTTGCGTCGCGCCGTCACGCGCCGTGCGCGAAAGGAGACCCCATGGCCCGCAGAGACCAGGACCTCGAGGACCTCGTTGCCCAGATGTTCGGGATGCGCTTCCCGCGCCCTGACGACGAGGGCACCGACGACGCCATTCCCGTCGACGCCCAGATAGACGACACAAACGATTCCGACGATGACGCCGGTGAATCTGAGAACGACGCCTCGTCCGAGAAGCCCGAAAAGCGCTCGTCCGCCCGCAAGAAGCATGCGGCGGCCGAGAAGGGCGGCTCTGCCCGCGGCCGTCGGGGTGCCCGCGCCGCTTCGGGCGGGAGCGGTCGCCGCCACGGGCTCGACGAGGAGCTTCTCGGTAGCTTTGCCGACTGGAGCCGCCGCGCGCTCATCGTCCTCGCCGTGGTGGCGGTGCTCGCGCTCGTTGCGTGCTACTGGTGGTTCCATCCGGCCATCAACCTGCGCAGCCAACAGGTCTGGAACTGGCTCGTGCTCATCGCGGTGCTCGTCATGGCGGCGCTCGGCATCGTCGGCATTCGCCATCCCGCCCGCGCGCAGCTCATGCGCCGGCTCATGCTCGTGCCCGGCGCGGTGATCGTGATCTACGCCGCGGGGCTTCTCTTGAGCCAGCCCTTCATTCCCGGCAACGCCGAGCGCTACGCCAACGTGCTCGACACGCAGGACGCCGCGTTTGCCGACGAGATCGAAGAGGTCGACTACGCCGACGTGCCCGTGATCGACCGGGACTCGGCCGTGCTTCTCGGCAACCGCGCCATGGGCTCCATTCCCGAGTACGTAAGCCAGTTTGAGATCTCGAGCGCCTACAGCCAGATCAACTACCAGGGGCGCCCGGTGCGCGTGAGCCCGCTTGTGTACGCCGACCTGTTCAAGTGGTTCTCCAACCGTGACCAGGGCATCCCTGCCTACGTCATGGTCGACATGGTCACGCAGGAGGCGGAGATCGTGCGGCTCGACCAGGGCATCATGTACTCGGAGTCCGAGCCGCTTGCGCGTAACATCGACCGCTACGCGCAGCTCAAGTACCCCACCTACATGTTCGACCAGAAGTCCTTCGAGCTCGACGAGGAGGGCACGCCCTGGTGGGTGTTCCCTGTGCAGCGTCGCACCATCGGCCTTTTCGGCGGCGCCACGATTCGGCGCGTGGTACTCGTGAACGCCTGCACCGGCGAGACTGAGGACTACGCGGTGGAGGACTGCCCCGAGTGGGTTGACCGCGCCTATCCGAGCGACCTTATCATCCAACAGTACAACTGGAGCGGTGCCTACCAGAACGGCTGGATCAACTCGTGGCTCGGGCAGGAGGGCGTGGTGCGCGTGTCGACGGGCGCCGACGAGCAGCTCGGCTACAACTACCTTGCCCAGGGCTCCGACATCTACCTGTACGCGGGCGTGACCTCGGTCACCGCCGACAACTCCAACGTCGGCTTCATCCTGGTGAACCAGCGCACCGGCGACTCGCGCTACTTTGCCGTGGCGGGCGCCACGGAGGAGTCGGCCATGGCAAGCGCCGAGGGCGCGCTGCAGAACCTGCGCTACCAGGCAACGTATCCGCTGCTCCTGAACGTCGCGGGCAACCCCACGTACTTCATGAGCCTCAAAGACGACGCCGGTCTCGTGAAGATGTACGCCATGATCAACGTCGAGCAGTACCAGAGCGTGGCCACGGGCGAGACGGTCGAGCAGTGCCAGGCCGACTACCTCGCGCTGCTCGCCGAGGACGGGCTGCTCTCGGAGGAGGAGGCCGCGGCGGCGTCGACCGAGGCCGAGGCGAGCGGGACCATCGCCACGATGGCGCAGGCGGTGATCGACGGCAACTCGCACTTCTACGTGACGCTTGAAGACGACCCCGCCATCTACGACTTTGCCCTGCCGGGCCTGCTGCCCATCGTGACCTACGAGACGGGCGACGAGATTGAGTTCAGCTACGCCGAGGCCGAGGACGGGTCGCGCACCGCCACGGAGCTTGCCGAGAAGGGCGGCGCCGCGGTGGCGGCGCATGACGCGAGCGAGAACGACGACGAGGCTGCGGAAGCGGATACGGCTGCCGACGCGGGCGAGGCTTCCGCCGAGGCGGACGCCGCCGCAGCCTAGCGAGAGGAAGGGGAGCACAGGCTCATGCAGTATCGAGACGACCATCGCACCGGCACGCGCATTTCTGCGCTGGGTCTCGGTTGCATGCGCCTGCCCGGGTACCTTTCGGGGCACATCGACCTGCGCGCGGCGGAGCGCGTGCTCAGCACGGCGATCGCCGAGGGCGTGAACTACTTCGACTGCGCCTACACCTACCGCGGCGTCGAAGCTGCGGTGGGCAAGCTCGTCGAGCGCAACGGCTGGCGCGACCGCGTGCTTCTCGCCACCAAGCTGCCGCACGGGTCGTGCCGCGCGTCCGAGGACTTTGACCGCATCTTTACCGCCTCGCTCGAGCGCCTGCGCACCGACCATGTGGACTACTACCTCGTGCACAACCTCTCGACGCTCGCGCAATGGGAGCACGTGCGCGCGCTCGGCATCGAGGCGTGGGCGGCGCGTCAGAAGGCCGCGGGGCGCATCGGGAGCTTCGGCTTCTCGTTCCACGGGTCTTTTGCCGACTTTGAGGAGCTTCTCGACGCCTACGATTGGGACTTCTGCCAGATCCAGTACAACTACGCCAACGAGACGTACCAAGCGGGAACGCGCGGCTTGAAACTCGCCGCCGCGCGCGGGTTGCCGGTGTTCGTGATGGAGCCGCTGCTCGGCGGCAAGCTCGCGGGAGGACTGCCGCCCGAAGCGCAGGGGGTTCTGCGCGCCGCCGCTCCCGGCGGCAAGGAGGACGCTCTCTGGTCGAGCCCCGCCGCTTGGGGGCTCAGATGGGTGTGGGACCACCCCGAGGTCACCATGGTGCTCTCGGGCATGGGCGCGCCCGAGCAGGTAACCGCCAACTGCGCCGTGGCCGAGCGCGCGTTGCCGCGTACCATGACCGAGCGGGAGCACGCCGCCGTGGCGCGCGCCCTGGCGGTTCTCGAGCGCACCAACAAAGTTCCCTGCACCGGGTGCGGCTACTGCATGCCGTGCCCCCAGGGGGTCGACATCCCCGGGTGCTTCTCGGCCTACAACGCCTCGTTTGCGCTCGGACGCATGACGGGCATGCAGCAGTACCTTACCGCTTCTGGTGCCCTGACCGACCACCCGCGCCTCATCACGCAGTGCGTGCGGTGTGGCGCCTGCGCCAAGCGCTGCCCGCAGGGCATTGCCGTTCCCGACCGCCTGGCCGAGGCGCGTCGTCGCCTGCAGCCGCGTGTGGTCGAGCCGTTCTTTGGGCTGGTGCGGCGCCTGCGCGGGTAAGATGGGCCCTGAGGGCATATATACGGCATGGCGCGACGCTGCCGGATCTGGGCGTGTGGTGCGCAGCACGGAAGGGAGCGGCTATGGCTACCCCTGAGTTCATCTTGAAGCTTCGCGAGAAGATCGGTCACGACCTGCTCTGGCTCATAGGCGTGACGGCGTACGTCGAGGACGACGAGGGCCGCATTCTGCTCGGGCTCCGCGCCGACACCGGCGAGTGGGCCCCGGTCTACGGCATCAACGAGCCGGGGGAGGAGCCTGCCGACACCGTTGTGCGCGAGGTGATGGAGGAGACGGGCGTTGCGGTGGTGCCCACCGAGCTCGCCGCCGTCAAGGCGGGCACGCGCGTGACGACGTACGCCAACGGCGACAACACCATGTACCTGGACCTTCTCTTCATCTGCCGGCCGCGCGAGGGCGCGGCGGGCGCGGCGCGCGTCAACGACGACGAGAGTCTCGAGGTGGCGTGGTTTGAGCCCGACCATCTGCCCGAGCCGCTCGCGGCTTCGGCGGTCGAGCGTCTGCAGCGCGTGCGGCGTTACCGCGCGAGGTCGGCGGCGGGCAACCCGCGGGCGCTCTTCTGTTGCGCCGAGAACGAGAACAGCTAAGGCGGCGGATTTAGGCTTCGGCGCGCTCGCAGGCGGCAAGGGTCTGGCGCATGGCTGCGGCGGCGCGTGCCGTGAGCGCGTGCTCCGCTCCGGTTGAGACCACGCCTGCGCTCAAGCGCTCCGTGGCGCACACCGCCGGAAAGAAGAACGTGCACTCCTCGGGCGCGTCGGCAACCGACACGGGCACGCTCGCGGCCCGGCACGTCTCGCCTATGAGGCGGTTTACCGCGCGGTTGCTGGTTGCCGCCACCACAAGGGTGCGCCCGCGCTCGTCTCCCGGTTTGTACGCCCGTGCGAGTAGTTCCGCCGCCTCCTCGCACGTTGGCGCTGCCGGGTCGATCACGGTCACGCGCGCACCGTACCGGGCGAGAACCGCCGCCCGACGCGAACCGACGGCGCCCGCGCCCACCACGAGACAGTCGGCGCCCATGAGGTTCACGAACAACGGGAAGCGCGGCACGGCTGTTGCCTGCGGTTGCTGCGCTGCCTCGGCCGAAGTTCCTGCTGCTGAGGGTACTTCTCCGCCCTGTGCCAGGTTCGGCGCATGCTGGCTTTGCGGCTCGCGTGCTGCTCTCACGGCGCCCTCCCTTAGTTGCGTCTTCCTTCTCGTACGGCTTGCTCTTCTCGTAAGTATGCACCAGGCGGGGGGCCTTGCGCACCGGGCGAGGAACCTCGCGTCCATCCAAACAAGCTGCAAGATTACGCAACCAGACGGATCTACCACAAGATTACGCAGGCATACGGCTGAACGGGCGCATTCTGCCCCGTAAAACCGCATGCCTGCGTAATCTTGCGGCGGCGGGGCCCCGGCGGGCACCGTGGCTCAGCTGCGAGCAAAACGGCTATGATGAGAGTATCGCCAGAGAAGCTCGGGGCGCGCCCCGGTGCTTCTCGCCCTATAGAAGGGGAGGAACTATGAGGTACCTCATCGTCGGCGGCGTTGCTGCCGGCACCAAGGCCGCCGCCAAGATCAAGCGCTGCGACCGCTCGGCAGACGTGCGCGTCATTACGCGCGATCAGGACATTTCGTACGCGGGCTGCGGCCTGCCGTACTACATCGGCGGAGGCATCGAGACGCGCGACGAGCTTATCGTCAACACGCCCGCCAAGTACGAGGGTCTTACGGGCGTGCACGTAGAGACCGGCGTCGAGGCCACGGCGCTCAACGCCGAAGCCAAGACGGTCTCGGTGCGCCGAGCAGACGGCTCCACGGGCACCGAGGGCTATGACAAGCTCGTCATCGCCACGGGCGCCGCGCCGTTTGTCCCGCCCATCGAGGGGCGCGACCTCGAGGGCGTCTTTTGCGTGCGCACGCCCGACGACGCCGAGGGCATCCGCGCGTACGCCGATGCCAACGGCTGCCGGCGCGCGGTCGTGGTGGGCGCGGGCTTCATCGGCCTCGAGGTTGCCGAGAACCTCTCCGCGCGCGGCCTCTCGGTCACGGTGATCGACGCTGCGTCGCAGGTCATGCCGAACGTCTTTGATCCCGAGATGGCCGACTGGGCCAAGAAGCAGCTCAAGGCGGCGGGCATGCGCGTCCTGACGTCCACGCCGCTCGAGGCTATCCTTCCGGGCGAGGGCGCCGCCGCCGGGCGCGCCGCCGCCGTGGTCACGCCCAACGGCACGCTGCCCGCCGACCTGGTGATTCTCGCCATCGGCATCCGCCCTGCCACGGAGTGGCTCGAGGGCTCCGGCATCGAGATGCTCAAGGGCACCGTTCTGGTGGACGAGTACCTCAAGACCAACCTCCCCGACGTGTACGCCGCCGGCGACTGCGCCGAGGTCAAAAACGCCTTAACCGGCGCTTTGCAGTGGAGCGCCATGGGCTCGACCGCCAACATCAGCGCCCGCGCGCTCGCCAAGACGCTCACGGGCACGCCGACGCCGTACCCCGGTGTGCTCGGAACCGGCGTGGTCAGGCTCACCGGCTCGCTCAACGGCGGCCGTACCGGCCTCACCGAGGAGGCGGCGCGCGCGGCGGGCTATGACCCGGTGAGCGCCACCTGCGTCGTCGACGACAAGGCGCACTACTACCCGGGCGCCTCGAGCTTCTTCATCAAGCTCGTGGCCGACCGTCCCACGCGCAAGCTCCTCGGCGTCCAGCTCTTCGGCTCGGGCGCGGTCGACAAGGTCGTCGACGTCATGGTTGTGGCTCTCTACCAGGGCCTCAAGCTGGGCGACCTCGACCTCATGGACTTCGCCTACGCGCCGCCCTTCTCCACGGCCATCCATCCGCTCGTGACGGCGTGCTACATCCTCGAGAACAAGGTCGAGGGCCGGTTCGAGACCTTCACGCCGGCGGAGTACGCCGCGGGCGCTGCGCGCGACTACGAGGTTATCGACGTGCTTCCCGAGCCGACGATCCCCGGCGCGCGTTGGGTCAACCTCGCGAGCATTGACGAGAACGGCATCGAGGGCATCCCGCGCGATGCCAAGCTGCTGCTCGTGTGCGCCAAGGGCAAGCGCGGCTACTTTGCCCAGAACCGCCTCAAGGCGGCAGGCTACACCGCCACGCGCGTGCTCGAGGGAGGCGCCACCTTCAACGAGGTCCGCGTGCCGCGGCCCGCTGGCAAGAAGCTCCCCGCCGCCGAGATCAAGCGCCTCAAGGGCCTCGGCTGTTTGCAGGACAAGCGCTTTGACGACGTCTTCAACATTCGCGTGATCACGCGCAACGGCAAGCTCACCGCCGCCGAGCAGAAGGTCGTGGCCGAGGCGAGCGAGAAATTCGGTTCCGGCGAGGTCACGATGACCACGCGCCTCACGCTCGAGATCCAGGGCGTGAAGTACGACCAGATCGAGGCGTGCATCGGCTTTTTGCAGGATGCGGGCCTCGACGCCGGCGGCACCGGCTCCAAGGTGCGCCCGGTGGTGAGCTGCAAGGGCACCACCTGCCAGTACGGTCTCATCGACACGTTCGCGCTCTCGGAGAAGCTGCACCAGCGCTTCTACGTGGGTTACCACGGCGTGGAGCTGCCGCACAAGTTCAAGATCGCCGTGGGCGGCTGCCCCAACATGTGCGTCAAGCCCGACCTCAACGACCTCGGCATCGTCGGCCAGCGCATTCCCGAGATCGATGTGGCCAAGTGCCGCGGCTGCAAGGTCTGCCAGGTTGTGAACTCGTGTCCCATGGGCGACGCGCAGATCGGCGCCGACGGTAAGATCCGCATCGCCGAGGAGCTCTGCAACCATTGCGGGCGCTGCATCGGCACCTGCCCCTTTGGCGCCGTGACCGAGTCTCAGGTGGGTTACAAGGTCTACATCGGCGGTCGCTGGGGCAAAAAGACGGCGCACGGCCAAGCGTTGGGCAAGGTCTTTACGAGCGAGGAAGAGGTCATGGACGTCGTGGAGCGTGCCATTCTCTTCTTCCGCGACGAGGGTATCTCGGGCGAGCGCTTTGCCGACACGGTGGCGCGTCTCGGCTTCGACTATGTTGAGGAGAAGCTCCTCACTGCCCCCATCGACAAGGACGCCATTCTCAGCAAGACCGTCGTCGGCGGAGCTACCTGCTAAAGACGTGAGGCTTGCGTTGGTTTGAGACTTAAGGCGGCTCGCAGCCCGATACCGGGTTGCGAGCCGCCCTTTCTCTGCCAGGTCATTCCCCCTCCGCCGGGCCAGCTTCTTCCTGGCGGGTCATTCCCCTCTGCCAGGCCATTCCTCTCTGCCAAACAACGCTGTTATCGGCGTTTTTTGGCAGGGGGTAAGCAAGGCCATCTACCTGCGCAAATCAGACGTATCCCCAGGTAGATGCACTCGGCCATAATACACTGTCAACAGCGTTATTTGGCAGAGGGGAGGCCGGATGTTGGCGTACGGGGTAAGAACCTACCAGGAGAGACTGCCAGGCTATGCACAGCCAAAGGCGAGAAAGACAAGGGGAAGCTCATGGACGAGACGAGAAGCGCAGGCGCGCCCAGGGAGGCTGCCGGAGAAGCACGGGGCGGCTGCGCTCTCGTGGCGCTCGTGGGTGCCGGCCCCGGAGACCCGGGGCTTATTACGGTGCGGGGGCGGGAGCTTCTCTGCCGCGCCGACGCCGTGGTGTACGACCGGCTCGTAGCACCTGAGCTCGTGGAGCTTGCCGTGGGCTCCTGTCGTGTTGACGTTGGGAAGCGGCAGGGGAGCCATCCCGTTCCGCAGCATCGCATCAACGAGATTCTTGTCGAGGAGGCCCGCCGCGTCGGCGCGGGCGGCTTGGTGGTTCGCCTCAAAGGCGGCGACCCGTATCTTTTTGGCCGGGGCGGCGAGGAGGCGAGCCATCTCGCTCAGCACGGCGTCTCCTTTGAAGTCGTACCGGGCGTTACCAGCGCGTTTGCCGCTCCGTCCTATGCGGGCATTCCGGTTACCGATCGGCGCGCCGCAGCCTCGGTGCACGTGGTGACGGGGCATCGGCAACAAAACGGTGCGCTCGACATCGACTTCGGCGCCCTCGTGCAGGCGGGCGGCACGCTCGTTTTCCTCATGGCGGTCGCAACGCTCGGCGAGATCTGCGCAGGCCTGCTCGCGGCGGGCATGCCGGCGGACACGCCTGCTGCCGTTGTTGAGCAGGGTACCACGGCGCGGCAGCGGACGGTGCGCGGCGCGCTTGCCGGTATCGCGCGCAAGTCACGGCAGGCAAACGTCCAGAGCCCCGCGGTTCTTGTGGTGGGCGCCGTGGCGGGGCTCGACCCCGAGCTCGCTTGGTACGACCGGCTCCCGCTGCGAGGCAAAACGATTCTGGTTACGCGTCCGCGCGACCGTGCGGCAGACCTGGCCGAGAAGCTCGCGCGCCTCGGGGCAGAGGTGCTCTGCTTTCCGTGTGTCGAGACGTACGCGGCCGCCGACGAGGATCTTGCCTCGGCTGTGCGACGCATCGGTTCCTGCGGTTGGCTTGCGCTCACAAGTCCCTTTGGCGCGCGGTGCCTGGCGCGCGGTGTGCGCGCTGCCGGCCTCGACGCCCGTGCGCTTGCGGGCGTGCGCGTAGCCGCTATCGGCCCGGCAACCGCCGCGGCCCTCGAGCGCGAGCTCTTCGTTCGTGCCGACTACGTGCCGGAGGTCTACGACAGCGCTCACCTCGGCGCGGGTCTCGCTCGTCTCGCAGCAGGGGAGAAGGGCTCGTTTCCTGCTCGTGTCATGCTCTTCCGCTCGTCGGAGGGATCGTCTGTGCTGCCGCGCGCGCTCGAGGAGGCGGGGGTGGCGTACGAGGAGGTCGAGGCGTACCGCAGCGTAACGGCGCCCGAGCCGGTGCCTGCCGAGCTTGTCGAGAAGCTCGCTGCCGGAACCATTGACCTTGTGACCTTTACGAGCGCCTCGACGGTGAAGGGCTTTGCGCAAGCGCTCACGGCCGCGGGTGCGGACCCCGCTCACGCCCTGCGCAAGGCGGTATGCCTCGGGCTGCCCACGCGCGCAGCCGCGGAGGCTGCCGGCTTCATGTGCACCACCGCCTCGGCAGCTACCATGCCCGATTTGGCCGATGCGTGCGTACGCGCGCTCGCAGACAGCAAGGGGGAGCAATGACGGCAAGCGACCGCAAGCTCACGCCTGCCGAGTACGCGCGGTACGCGCGTCAGACCGACGACGAGCTCTACCGCGCCTGTACGGTGCAGGTCTTTAGGGCTACCGGCCCCGGCGGCCAGGGCGTCAACACCACCGACTCGGCCGTGCGGATGACCCACGGTCCCACGGGCGTTACGGTGGTGGCGCGCGAGTCGCGCAGTCAGTTGCGCAACCGAGAGACCTGCCTCAAAAAGATCCGCGCCATTCTCGAGCGCCGATCGCGGGTGCCCAAGAAGCGCCGCAAAACCAAGGTGCCCCGTCACGTTAACGAGAAGCGCCTCGCTGCCAAGCGTCTGCGTGCAGAGCGCAAGGAATCGCGTCGCCGCATATGGTGAGTGTCGTGTCTCATCAGGTATGATGACAACTGAGCGTTGAGACGAGTCGGTTACAGGCAAGCGCGGGCGCTGCAAGGGGCGGCGCGCCATGCGGCTTGCACGCGCGGTTCCGCGTCGCCGCGTTTTGGTCTGCTGCAGGTCGGGCGCCGCGCCCGGCACAAACCGAGAGGGACGCCATGGCCATGTTCGAGAACTTCTTCAAGAGCCGACGCACGAGCACCCCGTACGGACCTGTTCGGGAGGAGCTCATAGACGCCCTCGACCCGCATGAGACCATGCGTCTGCACCTGCGCTTTGAGGGCCGCGTGCAGGGCGTGGGCTTTCGCTTCACCCAATGGCAGCTCTCGAGCGAGTACGACATCAGCGGTTGGGTGCGCAACCTGCCCGACGGCTCCGTAGAAGCCGAGTGGCAGGGCACAGGCGCCAACATCCAGGGCATGGTGGCGGCGCTCCACGCGTATTATCAAAAGCTCGGCGCTTCCTTTCGCGTTGTAGCGGCCGATCCTATTCCGGTGTCGCCCAACGCCTCGGGGTTCACGCCGTCGTACTAGAGCGCTTCAGCGCCCGTCGACCGCTACGACAGCTTCGCAGCGGTCAGGAGCATCCGTTCAAAATTGAACCAAAATTGAACTACACAGCTTGTGCTGTGTTATACTGCCGTCTAAATTGAACTCACCATTCTGCAAACCGAGAAGTTCAATTCAGACGGCTTTATGTTGAACTACGGAGCTTTCGGCGGTGTCATGAGCGAGCGAACCGAGCACATCTTCACCACGCGCCTTAAATCTGCCATGGAACGCGCGGGCATGAAGCAGGCCGACCTTATCCGCGCCGCCTCCGAGCGGGGCGAGAAGCTCGGCAAAAGCCAGGTAAGCCAATACGTAAGCGGCAAAACCATGCCCAGGCGCGACGTCATGCGCCTGCTCGCCGACCTTCTGGCGGTCGATGCCGCATGGCTCGCTGGGACGGGGGAGGCCCCGTCATCGGCGAAGGGCGCTTCTGCATCGGCGCCGCCGGGCAAGCGAGCCGCCGCGCGGTCTGCGGCCGCCGATCCGTCCCCGTCTTTCTCGCATGTCTTTGGGCATGCACCCAACCTAAGGAGCACCCCTATGCGCACGTTCAGCAAGTCCACCAAGCTCGACAACGTTCTCTACGACGTCCGCGGTCCCGTGGCCGACGAGGCTGCCCGCATGGAGTCCGAGGGTCTGCGCATCCTGAAGCTCAACATCGGCAACCCCGCCCCCTTCGGCTTCCGCACGCCCGACGAGGTCATTCAGGACATGCGCCAGCAGTTGCCCGACTGCGAGGGTTACTCCAACTCGCACGGCCTTTTCTCCGCACGCAAGGCCATCATGCAGTACTCGCAGCTCAAGGGCCTTCCCAACGTCAGCATGGACACCATCTACACCGGCAACGGCGTCTCTGAGCTCATCCAGCTCTGCATGAACGCGCTTCTCGACAACGGCGACGAGATCCTCATCCCGAGCCCCGACTATCCGCTGTGGACCGCGTGCGCCACGCTGTCGGGCGGCACGCCGGTGCACTACGTCTGCGACGAGGAAGCCGAGTGGAACCCCGACATCGCCGACATCGAGGCCAAGGTCACCCCGCGCACCAAGGCCATCGTCATCATCAACCCCAACAACCCCACGGGCGCCGTGTACCCGCGTGAGATCCTCGAGCAGATCGTCGAGATCGCGCGCAAGCACCAGCTCATGATCTTCTCCGACGAGATCTACGACCGCCTGTGCATGGACGATGTCGAGCACATCTCGATCGCCGCGCTCGCACCCGACCTGCCGTGCGTGACGTTCTCGGGCCTCTCCAAGAGCCACATGATTGCCGGCTACCGCATTGGCTGGATGGTGCTCTCGGGCAACAAGCGCTGCATGAAGGACTTCATCTACGGCATCAACATGCTCTCCAACATGCGTCTGTGCTCCAACGTGCCCGCCCAGTCCATCGTGCAGACCGCGCTCGGCGGCCACCAGAGCGTCAAGAGCTACGTGGTTCCCGGCGGCCGCATCTACGAGCAGCGCGAGTACGTCTACAACGCGCTCAAAGAGATCCCGGGCATCTCGGTCGTCAAGCCCAAGGCCGCGTTCTACATCTTCCCCAAGATGGACGTCGAGAAGTTCAACATCACCGACGACGAGCAGTTCGCCCTCGACCTGCTGCACGAGAAGCGCATTCTCATCACGCGCGGCGGCGGCTTCAACTGGGGCAAGCCCGACCACTTCCGCATCGTTTACCTGCCGCGTATGGAGGTCCTGCGCGACGCCATGGGCGACCTCAAGGACTTCTTCGCCCACTATCGCCAGGCGTAAGCATCCGCTGCCCTCTACCGATCTTTGCCGAAGCGCGCTCTCAAGCGGGGCGCGCTTCTCTTATATATAGGTGCGATTGCGGCAAGGGATGTTTTTCCCTTGCCGAGCACTTGGCGGAAGCGCCGTAGGAACAAGCAAGCAGAACTGCCGGCAGGGCGATGAAACGACTCTCTCGACATGCTCTTTGCCAGCTTTTGCCGCTGATGAGCGCCGCAAGCAGGTTGATTCAGCCGATCTTTTCCGCGCATTGTGATAGGGTAGGGGGAAAGTTCCAAATAATTCTTTCCCTTTTCTTCCAATTCCTTCCGAATTACATCGGAACTACTTCCGTTGGAACTACACGGTTTGTACACATATTATGATAGAAGCGATGGAAAGGGGGTTCGCATGCGTGTAGACGCACCGGTACTTGCCGCATACATTGAAGCAAATCCCGGCGTGATGCCGGCAAGTGTGGCCGAGCATCTCGATGTGAGCGTTCGCACCGTCCGCACCTATGTGAACCAGACCAACAGCGCCATGGAGGGCTTCGCCCGTATCGAGCTGAGCCGCAAGAACGGCTACCACCTCGAGATCCAAGACATGGCACGCTACGAAGCGTGGACCGCCGACGCCCGCGAGAAGAAGCAGGCCCTGCCGCAAACGCCGCAGGCCCGCGTGTCCTACCTGCTCAACGACCTGCTCATGCGCACCGATTGGATTACCCTCGACGATCTGCGCGAGGTGCTCTTCGTGTCGCGCTCCACCATCTCCAACGACCTCAAGCGCGTGCAGTCCGTGCTCGAGAGCTTCGGCCTCGCGCTCGAGATGCGCCCGCATTACGGCATCCGCGTCAGCGGCTCCGAGATGGCCCGCAGGCTGTGCCTCGCCAACATCATCATGGACGCCTTCAACGGCGCGGCCGAGACTGAGTCCGACCCCGGCGTCACCATCAGCACGCTGCTTTCGGACTACGGCCGCCGCTCCGAGGTTGGCATCCACAACCCCACGCTCGACACCATCTCCAACTGCGTCGAGAGCGTCGCCGTGGCCGAGAACTTCCAGATCAACGCCGTGGCGTACCAGAACTTGCTCATCCACATCGCCGTGGCGCTCGTGCGCATCCAGGAGGACTGCTACGTTCCCATGGAGACCGAGCACCTCGAACGCATGAAGGGGCAGCGCGAGTACCAGGTCGCCGAGAAGATCGCCGACGCTATTGACCGCGAGATGAACGTGCAGCTGCCCGAGGAGGAGATCGCCTACATCGCGATCCACCTCGCCGGCAAGCGCACCATGCTCGGCGCGGGCGCGTCCGAGGACGAGGGCCTTGTGATCTCCGACGGCGTATGGCGTGTGGTCTCCGAGATGCTCGACTGCGTGTGGAACGCCTTCCGCTTCGACTTCCGCAACGACCTCGAGCTGCGCATGAACCTCGCGCGGCACATCGTGCCTTTGGCGGTGCGCCTGCGCTACCACATGAACCTCAAGAACCCGTTGCTCGCCGACATCAAGACGCGCTACGCGCTCGCGTACTCCATGGCCATCGACGCCTCGACGGTGCTCGCGCGCGCTTACGACGCCGACCTGTCGGAGGACGAGATGGGCTACATCGCCCTCGCGTTCGCGCTCGCCCTCGAGCGGCAGAAGACCGAGGCACCCAAGAAGAACATCCTCGTGGTGTGCGCCTCGGGCGCAGGCTCGGCACGCCTGCTCGAGTACCGCTGCCGTCGCGAGTTTGCCGACTACGTCGACAAGGTCATGACCTGCGACGTTCTCGGCCTCGAGACCTTCGATTTCTCCAAGGTCGACTACGTGTTCACCACGGTGCCGATTCATCGCAGGCTTCCGGTTCCCGTTCGCGAGGTCACCTACTTCCTCGGCGACGAGGACGTGGTCGAGATGCGCGAGCTGCTCGGCGCGCGAGAATACGGCCCGGTGCCCTCGTACTTCAAGCCCTCGCTGTTCTTCCCGCATATGACGCAGACGAGCAAGCAGGACGCGCTCGACTTCTTGCTCGACCAGGTGTGCGCCTCCGAGCCGGTCGCGCGCAACTTCCGCGAGCTCGTGTGGAAGCGCGAGGCCATGATCTCGACCTCATTCGGCAACAACGTGGCCATTCCGCATCCGCTCGAAGCCGCGAGCTCCGAGACGTTTATCTGCGTGGGCCTGCTCGACCATCCGGTCGCGTGGGACACCAACGGCCAGGAGGTTCAGGCGGTCTTCCTTCTCGGCTTCGCCGCCGAGCAAGACGGCAGCCTCCACCAGTTCATGGACACGTTCGCAAGCGTGCTCATGGACCGCGATGCCATCGAGCTTCTCGTGAAGCGCCAAAGCTGGGAGACGCTCGCCGAGATCCTCGCAAAGGCGCAGGGGAGGCAGGACGAGGCGGCCGAATCAGACGGAAGTTCCGCATCGGGCGCCTGATGAAGGTATCTATGGGGTTGGGCGTGCGGCCCGCCCTTATGGATAGGCAGGAGAGAGCAAGGTTTTAGAGGAGGTGTTTTGCATATGGCAGAAGAGAGCATGGAGATGATTTCGTTCGGAATCGTCGCCGCAGCCGGTCAGGCTCGCAGCATGGCGATGGAGGCTATCAAGACCGCCCGCGAGGGCGACATCGAGGCCGCCCGCAAGATGCTGGAGGAGTCCCGCGAGGCGGGCCTCGCCGCTCATGACGAGCAGACCAAGCTGCTCTCCCGCGAGGCCGGCGGTGACCACGTACCCGTGGACATCCTGCTGGTCCACTCGCAGGACCACCTGATGACCGCCATGCTGTGCCAGGACCTGGCCGAGGAGATCATCAATCTGTACGAGACCAAGGCAGACAAATAACGTCTGGCGGGGCGGGTGTCCCAAGCGCCCGGCCCCTCTACCTTGGGAGCGGGAAGCCAATCCCGCACGACTTCAAAGGAGTGTTTAGCAATGAAGGTTCTGCTCGTTTGCGCCGCCGGCATGTCCACCAGCATGCTCATGAAGAAGATGGATACCTATGCCAAGGAGAACGGCATCGAGCTCGAGATCGCCGCTCGCAGCTTCTCTGAGCTGAAGAATCCCGCCGACGACGGCTACGAGGTCATCCTCGTTGGCCCGCAGATCTCCTATCAGAAGGACAAGGTCGTCGCCAAGGCCCAGGGCCTGCCCGTCGACGTTATCCCGATGAAGGACTACGGCCGTCAGAACTGCCCGGCGATCTTCGACCAGATCCACAAGCTGATCGGCTAACCCGTTTCCTAAGGATAAGCAGGTTCAAGCGTGAAGAAGAAGCAGAAGATCGAGAAGGCGCGCGCCAAGCGCGCGAGCCAGGAGCAGCGCAAGGCGGAGTCCAAAGGGCAGCCTAAGCGCGCGGTGAGGCCCTCCGACGACCGAGAGGCGTTCAAGCACAAGCAGATGGTTACCACGGCCAAGTGGAACCGCTACATGCTGATTCGCTACCTCGACTCGGGCCTGTTCTTCATCGGTCTCTATTGGACCGTGATGCTCTTTGCAACGGGATCGTCGCTGGCGGCGCTTATCGCCCCCATCGTCGATTTCGCAACAGGTCTGGTTGTCCTGCTCGAGGTCAACCGCGTCCTCACCCACGATATCGAGTACCTCAAGGTCTCGCATCGCACCCTCGAGGTTTCCGTTGCCTGCTCGCTCGCGGAGCTTGCCCTGACGGCGTTCATGGGCAAGGACCTGCTCTTCCCGTTCTTCTCTTCTTCTGCGATCGGTATGGGGTTGCTCGCAGTCCTCATCGTGCTCAAGGCGGTCATCATCTGGCGCATCGTTCTGGTGCGCGACCGCCGCGACAAGAAGCGCTACAACCTCTACCTCATGCAGCTTGACTACGCTGAAGACTCGAAAGGGAGGTAGTCACCTTGTTTGATATCCTCGAGAAATACATTATGGGACCGATGACCACGTTGTCGCAGTTCCGTATGATTCGCTCCATTACCCAGGCCGGTATGGCGTCCATCTCGTTCACCATCGTCGGCTCGATGTTCCTCATCCTGAACGTCCTTCCTCAGGCCTTCCCGGTTCTCGAAGGCATCTGGGCTATGTCGTTCAACCAGATCACCGAGATCTACATGCTCGCGAACCACGCCACCATCGGCTGCATCGCGGTGTACTTCCTCATCGGTACCGCGTTTGAGTACGCGCGCATCCTCTCCGAGGAGGACGGCATCGACATCAAGCCGATCAACGCCGTGCTCATGAGCATCATGGCTCTGTTCATCCTCGTCCCGCAGATCGGCGTTGTCGACGGCGTCATCAGCCGCATCACCCAGATCACCGAGGCCGACGGCGTCGTGTCCGGCGTTGTCTTCAACGGCTGGGAGCTCGGCGGCGACGGCCCGTCCAACTTCGGCGCCACCGGTATCTTCTGCGCCTTCATCATCGCCTGGTTCTCCGTGCGTATCTACGCCCTGTGCGTTGAAAAGAACATCGTCATCAAGCTTCCGGACGTTGTGCCCGACGGCGTTGCCCGTTCGTTCACCGCTCTCGTCCCTGGCTTCATGGTCGCTCTGGTCTGCATGATCATCCAGGCTGGCTTCATGGCCGCTGGCACCAACTTCTATGACTTCATCGCCATCCCGTTCGGCTTCGTGGTCAACATCGTGGGCACCTACCCCGGCATGATCGTGATCTACTTCCTGATCCACGCTCTGTGGCTGGTCGGCATCCACGGCGCCACCATCGTCACCTCCCCGCTGACCGCCGTTGTTCTCGCTAACATGGCGCTCAACGTCGAGGGCGGCAACGCTGTCTACGCGGGCGAGTTCAACAACGCCTACGTCACCATCGGTGGCTCCGGCTGCACCCTGGGCCTGACCATCCTCATGCTCGTCATGGCCAAGTCCGAGCAGCTGAAGGCCATCGGCAAGGCCGAGATCGTGCCTGCGTTCTTCAACATCAACGAGCCGCTCATCTTCGGTCTGCCCATCGTGTACAACCCGGCGCTGGCCATCCCGTTCATCATCGCCCCGATCGTGGCTATGTCCATCGCTTACTGGGCCATCAGCCTCGGCATCATCCCGCCGGTCATCGTGCAGATGCCTTGGCCGACCCCCATCGGCCTCGGCGCCTTCATCTCCACGGGCGGCAGCATCATGGCCGTGCTCGTGGCTGTTATCGACGTAGTTGCCGCCACGGCGATCTACTTCCCGTTCTTCAAGCGCTACGACAACCAGCTCTACAAGGAGGAGCAGGAGAAGCTCGCAGCCGAGAAGGCGTAAGTCCTCTCTTGGGACACTCGGTTCTAACTGCGCGCGCCTAACCGCGCGCTCGGGGGCCGGCTGGGAAACCGGCCGGCCCCTCTTTTGCCTTGCGCTTGTCGCAGCATGGGCCCCGGCGGTCGGCTTCAAGAAGCCATGCCGATGAGAACGGAGAACTTCTCGCATGCGTTCTTCTCGGCATGATTTCTTGAGGGAGGGCGGTATTCAACCGCCTTACTGCATCGGGTTTCTCCTGTGGCGCATCGGGCGCCGCGGGTTGTAAGGAGAGGAGAACCAATGGCTTTGCGCGAGGACTTCCTGTGGGGCGGCGCGGTGGCGGCGCACCAGCTCGAGGGCGGCTGGGATCAGGGCGGCAAGGGCCCGAGCATCATGGACGTGACCACGGCGGGCGACGTCAACACCAAGCGCCGCTTCACGGGCGAGGTGCTCCCCGGCGAGAACTATCCCAACCACGAGGCGATTGACTTTTACGGCCACTACAAGGAGGACGTGGCGCTCTTTGCCGAGATGGGCTTCAGGTGCTTCCGCACCTCCATTGCCTGGACGCGCATCTTCCCCGAGGGCGACGAGGACGTGCCCAACGAGGAGGGTCTGAAGTTCTACGACGACCTGTTTGACGAGTGCCTCAAGTACGGTATCGAGCCCGTGGTGACGCTCAGTCACTTTGAGATGCCGCTCGGCCTCGTGAACAAGTACGGCGGCTGGCGCAACCGCAAGCTCATCGACTTCTTCGTGCGCTTTGCCACGGTGTGCTTCGAGCGCTACCAGGACAAGGTCAAGTACTGGATGACCTTCAACGAGATCAACAACCAGGCCGACTTGCAGGACGACTTCGCATTGCTCGTCGACTCGGGCATCGTTGCCGGCGAGGACGAGAACCGCGAGCTCTCGATGTTCCAGGCGGCGCACTATGAGCTCGTGGCGTCGGCCAAGGCGGTTATGATCGGTCGCGCCATCAACCCCAACTTCGAGATCGGCTGCATGATCGCCATGTGCCCGGTGT
This sequence comes from uncultured Coriobacteriaceae bacterium, assembly GCA_944322175.1. Taxonomy (GTDB): domain Bacteria; phylum Actinomycetota; class Coriobacteriia; order Coriobacteriales; family Coriobacteriaceae; genus CALUOB01. Next base: position 2,767 of record CALUOB010000021.1, on the reverse strand, counting down.
ACCCGGCCACCTGCAAGCCCGAGGACATCCTCATGGCGCACAAGGCCATGGAGAAGCGCTACTACTACGCCGACGTGCACGTGCTCGGTCAGTACCCGGCCAACATCCTGGCTCTCTGGGAGCGCAAGGGCTACGACATCGACGTCACGGCCGAGGACCTCTACCTACTCCAGGAGGGCACGGTCGACTACATCGGCTTCAGCTACTACATGAGCTTCGCCATCAAGCACAACGACGACAACGAGTTCTTTGACTACCGTCCCGAGACGAGCTTCGTCAAGAACCAGTACGTCAAAGCCTCCGACTGGGGCTGGCAGATCGACCCGGTGGGCCTGCGCTACGCCCTCAACTGGTTCACCGACAAGTACAACAACATCCCTCTCTTCATCGTCGAGAACGGCTTCGGCGCCTACGACAAGGTCGAGGAGGACGGCTCCATTCACGACCCGTACCGCATCGACTACCTGCGCGCCCACATCGAGCAGATGAAGAAGGCCGTTGACGAGGACGGCGTCGACCTCATGGGCTACACCCCGTGGGGCTGCATCGACCTCGTGTCCGCCGGCACCGGCGAGATGGAGAAGCGCTACGGCTTCATCTACGTCGACAAGAACAACAAGGGCGAAGGCACCCTTGCCCGCTCCAAGAAGGACAGCTTCTTCTGGTACAAGAAGGTCATCGCATCGAATGGGGAAGACCTCGCGTAAAATGACGCTCCTTTGAGTGGAGGGGTCCGGCTCTTGGGCGGCCGGACCCCTCTGTAACTTGGTTTGCGCCCATGCGAAGGGATGCTTGTGGATCTTGGGACGGTAGGGCTCGCGGCGCTCGCGGGCATGTGCGGGGCGTTCGTCGGCGGCAACGGGGTGTTCGTCATGTACGGCATCGCCGGCCTTGCCTACACGATGCTTCAGGCCTGCGGCGTGGCGCTGCCAGTGTTCGAGGACGGCGTCCTCAACTGCTTTTTGCTTCCCTGCGTGATCTTCAACGGCGCGTGCGCTGCGGCGGGCTATGCCGGCTACCGCGGGCGCATGTCGGGCCAGGACATCAACCACTCGCTTGCATCGCTCGGCAGCACGACGGTGCTTTTGGTGGCGGCGGTCGGCGCCGTGTTCGGCTACGTGGTTGTCACGCTGCTCAACGCCATCGGCTTTCCGGCGGATACCGGCGCGGTCACGGTGGTGGCTGGCGGTATCGTCATCCGCGCGCTCTTCGGGCGCAGCAAGAGCGGCGGCATGGGCGCCGCCCTCAACGAGCGCGAAACGCGCAGCGTCGGCCAGATCCTGCGCGACCTCGGCGGAGCGGGCGTGTCGTTTTGGACCTTCCAGGTGGTGGAAGGGCTCGTATGCGCGGGCGCGGGCACGGCGTGCGCTTACGCAACGGGCAACACCATGCTCGGCTTCTATGTGACCGCGGCGCTCATCTTGCTGCTGATGATGAACATGGGCTTTCCGGCGTGCCACCACACGGTCCTCGTTGCCGCCTACGCGCTCGCCGAGACGGGCAATTGCGCTCTGGCGGTGGCGTTCGGCCTTATCGCCCATCTTTTGGGCCTCGTGGTGCAGGCGTGCATCAACACGGGGCGCGCCACGCATCTCGACCCGCCGGCGGTGGCCATTGCCAGCCTGAGCCTGGTGCTCTTTACCCTGTTCTAGCGGCGGGTTTTTATCCCACGCGCTCGCAGCTTCACGCGTCCAACACAGCTATATACCATGCCGCTGCATATATACGTCTATGAGCTTGCAATATGCGGCCTATTATGGGTTGGTTGCCATGTCACCATTCTTTATGGGTCATACTAGGGCAACGTTCACGGATCCTAGGAGGCAGCTATGCCCATTCGCGTCCATGCGGAGAGCCAAACCTTTCATCTGTTCAACAACGAGATCAGCTACATCGTCACCGTATGCGCCGGGTACCCGGTCAACGTGCACTTTGGCGCGCGCGTGCCCGACGAGGAGTCGTACGACTATCTGCTGCACGATATCTGGCGCGCCTCTTCGGTAGGCGTTTCCGTTGAACGCGAGGCCTGCAGCCTGGAGCACCTGCCGCTCGAGTGTCCCTTTGCCGGCAGCGGCGACATGCGCACGCCCATGATCGAGGCCGTGGCGGCAAACGGCAGCCGCGTTATGAACCTCGTGTACCAGGGTTACGAGGTCGTGCCGGGCAAGCCCGCCCTCGAGGGCCTGCCGGCTACCTACGCCGAGTGCGACGACGAGGCCGAGACGCTCTATCTCGACCTCGCGGACCGTGCCACCGGCCTTGCCGTCCGACTCGGCTACACCGTGTTCGAGAACTACGCCGCCGTGGCGCGCAGCGTCCGGATCGAGAACCGCGGGGTCGAGGCGCTCACGCTCGAGGCGGCGCGCAGCGCCTCCTTCCAGCTTCCCGATGCCGGCTACGACATGATCGAGCTCGTGGGTTCCTGGGCGCGCGAGCGCAGCGTCGTGCGCAACCTGCTGCATCCCGGCGTGCAGGGCGTGTACTCGCTGCGCGGACATTCCAGCCACCAGTTCAACCCGTTCATCGCCCTCGCGCGGCCCGAGGGCACCGAGGAGGCGGGCGAGGTCTACGGCTTCAACTTGGTCTACAGCGGCAACCACGCCATGACCGCTGACGTCGACGCCTACGACACGGTGCGCGTGATGGCGGGCATCAATCCGCAGGGCTTCTCGTGGGAGCTCGCTCCGGGCGAGCGCTTCCAGGCGCCCGAGGTCGTGGCGGTCTACAGCGCCTGCGGCCTGGGCGGCATGTCGCGCACGTTCCACGG
>CALUOB010000020.1 GCA_944322175.1 uncultured Coriobacteriaceae bacterium | reverse complement strand
TACGAGGCCGGCAAGTCCGAGATCACCGTCGTCGGCGGCCGCTACGGCCTCGGCTCCAAGGACGAGCCGCCCGCAGCTGCCTTCGCCGTCTACAAGGAGCTCGAGAAGGACGCCCCCGCCCGCGAGTTCACCATCGGCATCGTGGACGACGTCACCAACCTCTCCCTCCCCATGGACCCGGACGCCCCCAACACGGCGGACCCGTCCACGATCGAGTGCAAGTTCTGGGGCCTCGGCGGCGACGGCACCGTCGGCGCCAACAAGAACTCGATCAAGATCATCGGCGACCACACCGACAAGTACGTCCAGGCCTACTTCCAGTACGACTCCAAGAAGACCGGCGGCGTCACCATCTCGCACCTGCGCTTCGGTGACTCCCCCATCAAGAGCCCGTACTACATCACCAAGGCCGACTTTGTGGCGTGCCACAACCCGAGCTACATCACCAAGCACTTCAAGATCGCTCAGGGTGTCAAGCCCGGCGGCACGCTCATGATCAACTGCCAGTGGGACTTCGAGGAGCTCTCGAAGCACCTCTCCGCTGCCGAGAAGCGCTACATCGCCAAGAACAACATCCAGCTCTACACCATCAACGCCATTGACCTGGCCGTTCAGGTGGGTATGGGCAAGCGCACCAACACCATCCTCCAGTCCGCGTTCTTCACGCTGGCCGGTGTGCTCCCGCAGGAGGACGCTATCCAGTACATGAAGGCTGCTGCCGAGAAGTCCTACGCCAAGAAGGGCCAGGACGTCGTCGAGGCCAACTGGAAGGCCATCGACGCCGGCGCCACCGCCTTCGAGAAGCACGAGGTTCCGGCCGACTGGGCCGAGGCCGAGGACGCTGCCGAGCTCATCACCCCCGAGGGTCGCGCCGAGCTCATCAAGCAGGTCAAGGAGATCATGGAGCCCATCAACCGCATGGAGGGCGACTCCCTGCCGGTTTCGGCGTTCCGTGGCCACGAGGACGGTCAGTTCGAGCAGGGCGCTTCCGCTTACGAGAAGCGCGGCGTTGCCGTTATGGTTCCGCATTGGGACGAGACCAAGTGCATCCAGTGCAACCAGTGCGCGTACGTCTGCCCGCATGCCACCATCCGTCCGTTCGGTCTGACCGAGGACGAGATCGCTGCTGCGCCTGAGGGCCTCCGCACGCTCGACATCAAGGTCCCCAAGGACACCGGTCTCAAGTTCACGATGACCATCAGCCCGCTCGACTGCATGGGTTGCTACAACTGCGCGAAGGTCTGCCCGAAGGACGCCCTCACCATGGTTCCTCAGGAGCAGGAGCTTTCCGAGCAGGAGATCTTCGACTGGGCCGTCAAGAACGTCACTCCCAAGCCGGTTCTCGAGACCAACAACGTCAAGGGCAGCCAGTTCAAGCAGCCGCTGCTTGAGTTCTCCGGCTCCTGCGCCGGCTGCGCCGAGACCGCGTACGCGCGTCTCGTCACGCAGGTCTGCGGCGACCGTATGTTCATCTCCAACGCCACCGGCTGCTCCTCCATTTGGGGCAACCCCGCGGCCCGTTCGCCCTACACGGTCAACGCCGAGGGCCATGGTCCTGCGTGGAACAACTCCCTGTTCGAGGACAACGCCGAGCACGGTCTGGGTATGGCTCTTGGTTACGAGGCCGTTCAGAACAAGCTCGTTGCCGAGACCGAGACACTCATCGCTGGCGAGAACACGCCTGAGGATGTAAAGACCACCGGTCAGGCTTGGCTCGACGCCCGTAAGGACGCTGAGGCTTCCAAGACCACGGCTGCCGCCTACGTCGCCGCTCTCGAGGCGTGCGGCTGCGACGCTGCCAAGTCCATCCTCGCCGACAAGTCTTACCTCACCAAGAAGTCCTTCTGGATCTTCGGCGGCGACGGCTGGGCTTACGACATCGGCTTCGGCGGCCTCGACCACGTCCTGGCTTCCAACCACGACGTCAACGTCTTCGTCTTCGACACCGAGGTCTACTCCAACACCGGCGGTCAGGCTTCCAAGGCTTCCAACCTCGGCCAGGTTGCTCAGTTCGCCGCTGCTGGTAAGGACACCAAGAAGAAGTCCCTCGCCGAGATCGCTATGAGCTACGGCTACGTCTACGTGGCACAGGTTGCCATGGGTGCCAACCCGGCTCAGACCCTCAAGGCCATCCAGGAGGCCGAGGCTTACGACGGTCCGTCCATCGTCATCGGCTACGCTCCCTGCGAGATGCACTCCATCAAGAAGGGCGGCATGACCAACTGCCAGTCCGAGATGAAGAAGGCCGTTGACTGCGGTTACTGGAACCTCTTCCGTTACAATCCGGCTGCCGAGGTGGGCAAGAAGTTCACGCTCGACTCCAAGGAGCCGAAGGGTGGTTACCAGGAGTTCCTGATGAACGAGGCTCGTTACGCCTCGCTCGCTCGCGTGCTCCCGCAGGAGAAGGTCGACGAGCTCTTCAAGGCCAACGAGGCTGCGGCTATGGCTCGTTACCAGCACCTGCTCAAGCTCAAGGACGTGTACGCCGAGGTCTAATCCTCTTAAGCGTCCATAAGCTTCACGCTTGAAGACGCGGGGTCGGCAGAAATGCCGGCCCCGTTTTTATGCCATGCGCGCAAGCATTTATGAAACAAGCTGCTGATACCGAGAAGTACCGCGAAACCCACCGGGAAACCCTGTACAATAACTCGGTAAAGACAAGTGGGAATCTCACCGCGAACCGAGAAAGGCGCAGATATGGCTACTACCAAGCGCGAAATAGCCGAGAAGTTCGGTATCAGCAAGCGAACCGTTGCGAACTACATCGAGCGTCTGGGCCTCGGCGACCATGTTGAGCGCGTCGGTCAAGCGGACTTTTTGGACGATTACGCTGTTGCCGCTGTGGCGGATGCGCTGGGCAAGAACGTGCCGCAGCGCGAGCAGCGTGCAGAGGAGCAGCCTGCGGCCGCCTCTTCTGCAGCGAATGACTCGGTAATAGCGGCGCTCAACGCCCGCATCACCGATCTCAAAGAGCAAAACGAGCGTCTTATCGCCGAGCTTGCCGACGCCAAATCGGCGCGCGAGCGCGAGGTTGCTGAGCTGAGAAGCGAGCTTGCCGAGGCTAACGACCGTGCCGCCAAGCTGGCTGATCGTGTGGCGGGCATCGCCGAGCGCCAGCAGGCCATCGCCGCCATCCCCTGGTGGAAGCGCGGCAACGTTGCCATGAAGCTTCTGGGCCCTGCCAGCGAGTAGGCAGTCCGCGTTTCCCGGTAACTTTGCGTGCAGGCTCGTGCGCCTGCAATACCGAGAAAGAAGCCGGGAACGTATCCGGGAATCTATCCGGGCATATCCGGTAATGCAAAACAGCCCGGACTCCAACAGGGGTCCGGGCTGTTTGGTGCGGAGCGTGCCATGGGTCACGCCTGGCGGTGTGAGGTGAGCTATTTCAGCTCAAGTGAATCGACGATCGTGCTGGCAATAAAGTCATCGCCAGCAAGGTACGACTGGCCCTTGTCGCCGTTCTTCTCGTAGTCGGCCTTCATCTCTGCGTAGGTGGCCTCGCCGCCGGTTTGCAGGTCAACGAGGGTCTCGGCAAGCTCGTCGGAAACTTCGTCGTCGGTTGCGGGCGAGGAGTCCTTGTCGTCAGAGCTCTTCTCGTCGTCGGCGTCCTCGCTCTTGGAGTCTTTCTCCTTGTCGGCGTCTTTGCTGTTCTCGGCGGCCTCGTCCTTTGCCTGGGCAATGAGGTAGCCCCAGCGCGGCGTCCATACGGTGAGCGTGTTCTCGTCGTCAACGGGCGTCTGGTAAATGAGGGCGTTGCCCACGGTGCTCTCGCCGATTTCGTCGGTGGGCATGACCATGATGGTGCACAGGCGCCTACGGTCGTCGTCTTTGGAGTAAAAGACGGTCGTGTCGCCATCCTGCTTTACCGTGACCTTGTTCTTCCAGTAATCAGGCAGCTCAAACTCGTAGTCGTCGGCAGACACAAGGCGCTCGGCGCGCTCTTTGGCGCGCTTCTCGGCCTCTTGTTCGTCGTGAGCCGCCTTGGCCTCGTCGCGCTTTTTCTGCGCCGCCGTGCGTAGCGCAAGCGCGTCTTCCGAGGTAGGGGCGCCACCCTGTGAGGCGTAGTCGTACGCCGCAGCGATGTCGTCATCGGTTACGTCGAGCCCGTCGATCTCGGTAAAGACGAGCGAGCCCGCCACGTCGACCGACGCGCTTGCCGTATCGGGGTCATCGCTGTTCTCATTGCCCGCAATGGTGATCTGGAGCTTGTCGGTGGGGACCGAGAACAGCGTGCCGTCGGAGCCGATGGGCGACGCGGGAACGCTTACCGTGTACGAGCCCTGCATGAGGCTGAGGCCTGTGCCGTCCCAGTTTACAAAGGCCGTCTGGTCGAGGGCGTTGCCGTCGAGGTCGGTGCCGCTCACCGTGAGCGGGATCTTGGAGCCCTGCTCGCAGAGCTCGGTTTCGGGAATGAGCACGCCGAGGGTTACGGGCACGTCGGCGTGCGCGGCCTCCCATGCTGCCTCCTCGTGCTTGTTGGTCTCGATGCGCCACCACATAAAGCCGGCAAACGCCACGAGAAGCACGACGACGACCACGCCGAAGCCGAGGGTCATGCGGCGGCGCCGGTTCTCGTCGGACTGGTCGCGCATAAGCGTCTGCCTGCGGCGCGCGCCGCTCTCGAGGCGGGCTTGGGCGGGATGCTTGGACGTGATGATGTCGGTAACCGCCTCGGGGTCGGTGACCGCCCCGTCAAAGGGCGACGCGGCAACGACGCCGGTGGGGTTGTCCGAGACCTTCTCGAGCGCTTCGGAGGGAATGGGCATGACGGCGGTCGCCGAGGGCGGTACGGGCGCGCTTCCGGGCTCTGCCGGCGGCACGGGGGTGCTGCTGGTGTTGATGCGCGGCACCGGAGTGACGCCCGTTGAGTCGGGCGGCAGCACGGCCTGTTGGTTCTGGGGGTCGCCGGGCAACGCGGACGCTGCTCCTGGTTGCTCGGCGGCGGGCGTTGCGGGCTCTGCCGGAGCGACCGGAGAGGGCGCGTCGGGCGAAGGGAGATTCTGGAGCAGCGATCTGCGACGGTTGTTCTGCGTTTGCGGCATATAGTCACCTCTCGGGCCGATCGACGGCGGCTCGCCATGAGGCAGCCGCAGCTCGCGTGGGCGCTTCTGCCCAGTCTAGCATTGATCACACTCGCCGAAAAAAAGACCCGAACTTCCCCTTACCGAGACTGTCTGCCGCCGCTCGGGTATAGAGTAGAAGTGTCTGGCTTTCCTGTGGCAACGGTCTTTGATCCTGCGTCCCGGCAAGCCGTCCGCGTAGGAGCTTCCCGTTCCGCGCCGAGGAACGGCGTCCGTACGAGAGGGGTTGTATGTTCCAAATCCTAGAGAAGGAGCAGTACTCGGAAAAGGTCTTCAAGTTCCGAATTCACGCTCCGCAAATGGCCAAGAAGGCGCACGCCGGCCAGTTTCTGATGGTCCGTCCCGACGATACGGGTGAGCGCGTTCCGTTCACCTTTGCCAACTGGAACCCCGAGGAGGGCTGGATCGAGTTCATCTTCATGGTCGTCGGCAAGACCACGGAGTGTCTCTCCAAGCTCAACGAGGGCGACTACATCAAGGACGTCACCGGACCGCTCGGCTGCCCGACCGAGATCACGGGCGACCGCGTGGCCGTTGTGGGCGGCGGCGTGGGTCTCGCCATTGCCTACCCGGTTGCCCGCATGCTCTGCGAGCAGGGCAAGCAGGTCAGCGTCATCATGGGCGCCCGCACCAAGGACCTGCTCATCCTCTTCGAGCAGTTTGCCGCGCTTCCGCTCGAGAACCTCTTCATCACTACCGACGACGGCTCCATGGGCGAGAAGGGCGTGGTCACGCTCCCGCTCGCGCGTCTGTGCGAGACCGACGCCATCGACCAGGCCTTTGTCGTCGGCCCCGTCCCGATGATGAAGTTCTCGACCCGCACCTGCCGCGAGCACAAGATCCCGATCATCGCGAGCCTGAACCCGATCATGGTCGACGGCACGGGCATGTGCGGCTGCTGCCGCGTCGAGGTAGGCGGCGAGACCATGTTTGCCTGCGTCGACGGCCCCGACTTCAACGCCGACCTCGTTGACTGGGACGACCTGGCTCACCGTCAGGCCACCTACCGCACCGAGGAGGCCGCTTCGATCAAGCATTACGAGGAGGATTGCGCATGCCAGAAGTAAAGACGTACCGTCCCAACATCGGGGCGCCGCGCACCCCTGCCAACGAGGAGCCCGCCGCTGAGCGCGCGCGCGACTTCCGCCCGGTCGACACGGGCTACACCAAGGCCGACGCCGTTGCCGAGGCCAACCGCTGCCTCGACTGCAAGAAGCCCTTCTGCATGGAGGGCTGCCCGGTGGGCGTGCACATTCCGCAGTTCATCGAGAAGATCCGCGAGGAGGACTGGGCGGGCGCGCTCGAGACCATCAAGGGCGACAACCTCCTGCCCTCGGTCTGCGGCCGCGTGTGCCCGCAGGAGAGCCAGTGCGAGGGCAAGTGCATCCTCGGCCGCAAGGGCGATCCGGTGGCCATTGGCCAGCTCGAGCGCTTTGTGGGCGACATGGCCGACGAGGTCGGCAAGGCGCCCGAGTGCAAGCCTTCCAACGGCCACAAGGTCGCCGTGGTGGGCTCCGGCCCGTCGGGCATCGCCTGCGCCGGCGAGCTCGCGCGCGAGGGCTTTGACGTCACGGTCTTCGAGGCCTTCTTCACGGGCGGCGGCGTGCTGACCTACGGCATCCCCGAGTTCCGTCTGCCCAAGGCCATCGTCAAGCGCGAGATCGACGGTCTCGAGCAGCTCGGCGTTCACTTTGAGTACAACTCGGTCGCCGGCCGTCTCTTTGACGCCGACGAGCTCTTCAACGAGATGGGCTTTGACGCACTCTACCTGGCCGTGGGCGCCGGTCTGCCGCGCTTCCTGCACGTTCCCGGCGAGAACCTCCCCGGCGTGTACTGCGCCAACGAGTACCTCACTCGTACCAACCTCATGCATGCCTACCAGTTCCCGGAGTACGACACGCCCATCAAGCATGGCCGCGACGTCGTGGTCTTTGGCGGTGGCAACGTTGCCATGGACGCCGCGCGCACCGCACTGCGCCTGGGCGCCGAGAGCGTTACGCTCGCGTACCGCCGTACCGAGGCCGAGATGCCCGCCCGCCTGGCGGAGATCCATCATGCCAAGGAGGAGGGCGTTAAGATCCTCGAGCTCGCAAGTCCGCTGCGCTTCCTGCCCGGTCCCGACGGCTTCGTCTCGACCATCGAGCTTCAGCGCATGGAGCTCGGCGAGCCCGATGCCTCCGGCCGTCGTCGCCCGGTGCCCGTCCAGGGCTCCGAGTTCGCCATTCCGTGCGACGTCGCGGTGACTGCTATCGGCACGCGCGCCAACCCCTTCGCCAAGCTCTGCGCCGACGTTGAGCTCAACCGCTGGGGCCTCATCGAGGCGGACGAGGACGGCCGTACGTCCAACCCGCGCGTGTGGGCCGGCGGCGACATCGTTACCGGTGCGGCCACGGTTATTCTCGCCATGGGCGCCGGTAAGAAGGCTGCGGCGAGCATTGCCAAGACCCTGCTTGCCGAGGACGCCGAGTAGCGGCTCCGCTCCGCGCTCTGGCTAAGGCGCCCTGCGCGGGCATGCGCGCCTCATAACGCCCTTCTGTGCGAACAGCCTCCCTCAATTGTGGTTTGAGGGAGGCTGTTTTTGGTTATCGATAGGTAAGAGCGGCAGTTTTGTCTGTATGGCTGCCTTGAGTGATGGTAAGCTACAGGCTGTTGCAGTCTCATTTCAGGCTTTTTTGGATTGGCGGGCAAGGCCTCCGGAGCCCGTTTGAGGCTGAGCTTAAACCACGCACGACAAAACTGGGGGCTGCTATGGCCGATGCTCGCGATCGCAAAGAGCATCTCACTGCATCTGACGGAAGCTACTTCGTGATCGACGAAGTGGATGCCGCGCATACCGATACCAGCGATACTGACACTGCGGCGGATGCCGATACTATCGAGTCTGCCGACGCTGCCGATGAGCAGACCGCCGAAGACGCTGCCGCGTCTGACGAGCCTGCGCTCGAGAAGGACGCCAATGACGATGAGGCGCCTGCTGACGGCACGGACGACCAGGAATCCGAAGAGGGCGCTGGTGCTGTCGAAGATACCGACGCCGACGAGGCGGAGAACGCGGACGCTACCGACAGCGCCGACGATGCGGACGCTGCTGGCAGCGACTCCGCAGACGCCGCCACGCCGCAGGACAGCGACTCCGAAGACAGCGCTGACCGTGCCGAGGCGGATAAGGACGAGGACGACGAGAGCGAGCTTTTTGAGCACGACGTCGTAGGCGGCGAGGACGATGCGGCCGACTCCGAGGACGCCGACTCCGAATCGGCCGACCTCACGGCGGTGCTGCCGGTTGTTGAAGACACGCAGCAGGAGTCTCGGAGCGGTCAGGAGCCGCAGGAACCCGCGGCAAAGAAGCGCAGCCCGCTCGACGCGGTGCGCAAGCAGGCCGACGCCGTGGCCGAGTACTTCAAGGACCAGCAGGCTATAGAGCGCCCGCAGGGCCGCGTGCTTCTCGGCGAGGACGCGGTGCTTCACGACCTTCCCGAGCACGAGGCGGCTGAGGTCGACAAAGACGACCTTATCGGACCTTCTGAGGCCACTATTCGCTCGGCGCTGCCGTACGGCCCCTTCGGATCGTCTCCTTCCGAAACGGCGGGAAGGAACGTGCGCATCGACCGCCGCTTGGGGCTCACGCTCGGCCTCGTGGCCGTTGTGCTCGTCATTGCCTTTGCGATTGTGGCTGCCGTTGCCGCAAACGCCGCAAAGCAGGGTGCCGTGGTGGCCTCGCTCAACTCGCGCGTGGGGCTTACACTCAAGATCGACGCCAAGGGCCTCGACGAGAGCGGCAGCATGGTTCCGGTGAGCGTTACGGGCACCACTGCCGGCGGCGATGCCGTTGACAAGGTAGTCTTTGTCGACATGGAGGGCAAGGGCATCTTCGTGGCGCCGGGCACCTACGAGCTCGCCATCGCCGGGTCGCCCATCGCGGGCAACGGCACGGTTTACGAGGTTCCCGACTCCAGCATCGAGGTCGACGTGCCGTCTGCCGACGAGGCCGTGGTCGAATCGACCTTCAAGCTCAAGCCTATTGCCGCGAGCAAAACCACCGAGGAGCAGATCGACGACGCCTACCAGGCTATTGCCGACGGCGGCTGCGAGCCCGACAAGGCCGTCGAGCTCAAGCTCAAGGCCTCCGAGCGCGCCGGCATCGAGGATTAGCCCTTCTCGAGGGAGCTTCTCCCCACAAGATTACGCAAGCAGACGGGTTACCGGGCCAGATTCGGCTCGGTAACCCGTTTCTGTGCGTAATCTTGCGGTATATGCGGCCATCTGCGTAAAACGCCCGCGGCGAGAAGGGTGGTTTGGCTTGCTGCAGCAAAAAACACGTCATAAGTCACATAACTGCTTACAAGAATATAACATAGCTAGCACATATAATATTCGCATATCTATTATCATTAAACATGTATTTCATTAGAGAAAGGAGTGAATATGAGACATTTTTTCAAGGCTTTTATTGTCTGTTTCGTACTGTCGGTCATAGCGTGTCCCTCGATGTTTGCTGAGCAGGGTAGCATATTATTTACTGAGTCAATGGCGGTTGCAGAGGCTGAAAAGTTTGCCAACTCGATGTGCCCAGATAAGAGTTTGTCTGCGGGTACACCAGTTAAAATGTACGATGCATCTGGGCAGGCTATTGGATACGTGTTGGACTACCGCAATCCATCTGGTGAGGCTAGCGGCTACATTGTTTTTGATAACACCGACGAGACTCTGATTGCCGAGTATTCTTTTGACGAGGGCGTGAAAGGTCCATACGATATCGCCGAGGATGTCAGCGTATCTCAACAAAGCCGGTCAATCGATGATGGGAAGCGGTTCTGCAAGGTCGACGCATTCTCATATGAGATCAGGGACGCTGGCGTCAGCGAGCGAGACAGTGGTGCTGTGGAGGGCACGGAGGCTTTCTCATCGGGCACTACCAATAGCTGGGATGAGATCTTTCTCGGAAAAGTGGGCGACAACAGGTACACAATATCTGAGATGAGAACAATTCCTCAGTTCATTGCCATTACGGAAGATCAGGCTAAAACATCGGGCAGGTACGCATGCGGTGTTTCGGCCATGCTCCATGCAGCCATTCATTACTCTCCCGCGGGAATTGATTGGGAGCATCCCGGCGAGCATTATCGTAGTTTATGGACGCTTAGCAAGACTTCAACGGTGGGGTATGAAGGAAGCATTGCACTTGGAGATACCCTCTATATTAATCTCGGACCTGCTCTCCAACATTTCCTCGCTTATCGCGGTGTTTATACTGGTTATACAGGAGGATATAATCCAAAATATAGTAGCTTCCGCTCAACGATTAACTCTAATGACATTGCACTGTTTTGTTGTGGAGTCAACATGAAGAGCGGGCGAGTTGGCCATATCATGACGGTCGAAGGTTATGCAACGCTGAAGAATTCAAGCGGGAAATCTTTCAATGCGCTTGTCGTAGCTGACGGATGGAACGCCTACGCGCGCTACCTGAACTACAGCTATGCGAACTATACGGACACATACGGGGTGTTCTATTACAAGAGCATTTAAATGCTCAGAGAAGGTGTCAGGAGGGTGATATGGGGCGGATTGTGTCGTGGAAGGTATTGGTGTGCCTTGCGACCGCGGTGGCTGTCCTTTCCTTGATAGTTCCCGCCCTTGTTCCCGGTTTTCACATCATTCCGGCCATTTCGGTTCCTCTGCTTAGGGCTGGCGGGCCGTTAACCAGTACTTGGGACACAGAAGGGTACGTAACGTCCGTAGACTACCAAAGCGGCGTTGTTGAAGTCGATCTGCGTTGGGCGGAGTCTCCTGATTTCTCTGGGCAGCTCATCAAGGTTGTGACTTGTGATGGTCCGGGGAGTGTTGCCGAAATAAAACCCGGAGACGCAGTGAGGGTAGGCTATCTCAAGTCCGTCGAATCGGACGAACCGATAACAGTCCAGTCGATCGAGGTCATAGACGCAGTCAGCCAATGCGGATGGGTAAAAAACGAATCATCCGAATGGGTGTACTGCCCTTCGTAGCCACTGCCCTTACATTTGCCGCCGGCATCGAGGACTAGCGCTTCTCGAGGGAGCTTCTCCCCACAAGATTACGCAAGCAGACGGGTTACCGGGCCAGATTCGGCTCGGTAACCCGTTTCTGTGCGTAATCTTGCGGTATATGCGGCCATCTGCGTAAAACGCCCGCGGCGAGAAGGACGGCGGGCAGGGCATAAAGAAGGACGGGCCCGCCAGCGGACGTAGCTGACCGGCGCGTCGGCTACAGAACGCTTGCCAGCCCCTCGGCTACGGCGCGCTCGATGAGATCGGCGGCCTCTTCGGCCATGAGCTCAAAGTCGGACCAGTCAGCGCCCTTCATAGGCTTGAGCACGTAAGTGGCCACCTCCATGCGTCCCGGCGGGCGGCCGATGCCGCAGCGAATGCGCCCAAAGTCGCGCGTCTTGAGCTTGTCGGCGAGCGAGCGCAGCCCGTTGTGGGCGTTGAGCCCGCCGCCGAACTTGGCACGCACGGCACCGGGCGCCAGATCGACCTCGTCGTGCACCACGAGGATCTCGGCCGGCTTGATGCGCTGCTCACGGCAGAGCTTGGCCACGGGTCCGCCGCTCACGTTCATAAACGCCTGCGGTTTCACGAGAAGCACCTCGCGCGCGCCCGCGCTGCCGTCGTCGAGAAGTGCGCGCATGCGCACGCTCGCTACCTCGCTGCCGGCCTGTTTCTTCCAGTAGCGCGCGCCGAGCCGCGCGGCGAGCGCGTCGACAGCCGCGAAGCCGGCGTTGTGGCGCGTGCGCTCGTACTCCGAGCCGGGGTTGCCGAGGCCGACGATCATGCGGATGGGCTTTGGTTTGGCAGGAGCGGGCATGGCGTTCCTCTCACGGATAGTACGGGTACAAAACAGCCCCGGCCGTTCTGAGCTTGCGAACAGCCGGGGCTGGGCCAAACAGGTATGGTGCGGAAGCAGCGGATGCGCCGCTTAGAGCGCAAAGTCACCGCCGACGAGCTTGGAGACCGAGCGCTCCTCGTACACGGCCTCGATGGCCTCGGCGAACTCGTTGGCAACCGAGAGTGTCTTGATCTTGCCGCCGACCTCGACCGGAATGGAGTCGGTCACGAGGCACTCGACGATGGGGGCGTCGTTCAGGCGCTCAACGGCCGGGCCCGAGAAGATGGCGTGGGTGGCGCATACGTAGATGTCGCCGGCGCCCATTTTCTTGAGCTCGCGGACGCTCGCGCACAGCGTGCCGGCGGTGTCGATCATGTCGTCGTTGATGATGCAGGTCTTGCCCTCGATGTCGCCGATGATGCCCATGACCTCGGCGGCGTTGTGGCGCGGGCGACCCTTGTGGGCGATGGCAAGCGAGCAGCCGAGCATGTCGGAGAGCTTCTTGGCAGCCTTGGCGCGGCCCACGTCGGGGGAGACGACCACGAGGTTGTCGGTGTCGAAGTTCTTGTTGTTGTAGTACTCGCCAAAGAGCGGCAGAGCCGACAGGTGGTTCACCGGAATGTCGAAGAAGCCCTGGATCTGGCCCTGGTGCAGGTCGAGCGTGATCACTCGGTCAACGCCGGCGCGCTCGATGAGGTTGGCCACGAGGCGCGCGGTGATGGGCTCGCGCGGGGAGGCCTTGCGGTCCTGGCGCGCATAGCCGTAGTGGCTGATAACCGCGGTGATGGTGCGGGCGGAGGCGCGCTTGGCGGCATCGGTGGCGATGAGGAGCTCCATCAGGGCGTCGTTCACGTCGCCCGAGATGGACTGGACGAAGAACACGTCGGCGCCGCGCACCGACTCGTCAAAACGCGCGTAGATCTCGCCGTTGGCGAACTTCTCGAGCGCCAGGCCCGAGAGCTCCACCCCGAGGATCTTGGCGATCTGCTCCGCCAGCGGGCGGTTGGCAGATCCCGAGTACAGCCTCAGGCTCTTGTACATACGTACCGGATTCTGCGGGTCCTTCTCGTCGATTGCGGACATCCCTACTCCTTTGCGTTTTGCGCGTTCTTCCGGGCGGTGTAGCCTTCGATATTCGTCTGATGGCTGCGCTCGAGCGCGAGCGCGCCGTCAGGAACATCCTTGGTGATGCAGCTGCTGGCGCCGACCACGACGTCAGAGCCAATGTGCACGGGCGCCACCATCATGGTGTCGGAGCCGATAAAGGTGCGGTCGCCAATAACGGTGCCGTGCTTGTTGACACCGTCGTAGTTGCAGGTAATGGAGCCTGCGCCAATGTTGACGCCCTCGCCCATCTGCGTGTCGCCGATATAGGAGAGGTGCGGAACCTTGGAGCCGCGGCCGATGGTGGACTTCTTGATCTCAACGTGCGTGCCGGCCTTGCTGTGGTCGCACAGATGCGCGCCAGGGCGCAGGTAGGCGCGCGGGCCGCAGTTGACGTAGTCGTCGATCTGCGCCTCGATGGCAACGGTCTCGTCGATGACCGAGCAGATGCCCACGCAGGTGTCGGTCAGGCGCGTGTTGGGGCCGACGGTGCACTCCTCGCCGATAACGGTGCTGCCCATGAGCATGACGGAGGGCAGGATCACCGTGTCGCGGCCGATCTTGACGTCGGGGCCGATCCACGTGGAGGAGGGGTCGATCATGGTGACGCCCTCGGTCATGTGGCGGGCGTTGATGCGGTCGCGCGCAATGCCGGTGAGCTCGGCGAGCTGAACGCGGCTGTTGACGCCGAGGCCCTCGCGGAAGTCGTTGCAGTGGAAGTACGTCACGGCGCTGCCGGCGTTGCGCAGGATCTCGAGCATGTCGGTGAGGTAGTACTCGCCCTGGGCGTTGCCGGTCGAAAGCTCGCCGATGTGGGCGACCAGCGCCGCGCCGTCAAAGGCGTAGCAGCCGGCGTTGCACTCGAGGAGCGTCGCGGCCTGCTCGGGCGTGCAGTCCTTCTGCTCGATGATGCGCGTGACCGCGCCCGTCTCGTCGAGCTCGATGCGGCCGTAGCCAAAGGGGTTCGGCGGCGTCATCGTGAGCACGGCGGCGGCGTACTCGCCGCGCGCGACGGTTTCGGCAAACATGCGAATGGTGTCGGGCTGTATGAGCGGCAGGTCGCCGTTCAGGACCACCACGGGCCCCTCGGCAATGCCGGCGGCGTCGAGCGCGACCTTTACGGCGTGCCCGGTGCCCAGGCGCTCGGTCTGCTCCACGCACTCAACGTTCTCGAGCCCGCCGAGAAGCTCGCGCACCTCGTCGGCATGGCTGCCCACAACGGTCACCACGCGGTCGCAGCCCGCCTGGAGGGCAGCGTCGACCACCCAGTTGATCATCGGTTTGTCGAGGATGCGGTGCGAGACCTTCGCGTGGTTGGACTTCATGCGGGTGCCTTCGCCCGCAGCAAGAACAATGGCGGTGACGTGCATTACGTACTCCCTGCAGTTCTCGGTTCCATAATCACGGATCTCGCCTGCGCGGGGCAGGCGAGACTCACCAGTTCAAATTCTAACGCAGCTCCTTACAGGCGGCTTATACGGTCGGCCAACAATGTGCAGAAAAGCAACAAAATGCGAGGTCACCTTGCGGGCTCGCCGTATCACCCCGCTGCGGGCGCTCTGTCACCCGCAGCAGGGGATGCCGAGAAAAACCGCAGGTAACGCTTGCGTATGACAACGCGTGAGCACGCGTTTGACCTCGAACAACGCGTCTCTGGGGCGCTACGGGACGGTCTCTGAAAAAAAGTCCAAAAAACCTCTTGCAAATCGATGCGCGCTGAGCATAATACCGGCTATGCGCGGAGAGATGCATTCGCGAGGCTCTCCCCACGCCCGTGTTTCACTTTTCTTGCCAAGGGGCCAGCCGGCCCGGAGGCGCGGGAGGCACAGGGCCTCCTAGCTGCGGCGCCGTGCGCGGTGCCAGTGGAAGGGAGAGGTTTCATGGGAAACCGCAAGAGCGCGCTGCCGCAGGGTGCGGCGGGCGCGTCCGCCGGGCTCCAGGCAGGAGCGGCGGAGCGGGGGAAGGCCGGCGCAGCGAAGAGCGCTGCTTCCGACGATCCCCTCGATTCAATCAGACGTATCAACACAGATCAGGTATTCGAGAACCTCGGAACTTCCCGGGGCGGACTCTCTCAGGGCGAAGCCGAGAAGCGCCAGGCACGCTTTGGCAAGAACCTCATCGAGAGCGGTAAGAAGCGCTCGCCGTTGCTGGCGTTTCTCTCGAACTTCACGCACCTCATGGCCGTTTTGCTGTGGGTTGCGGGCATCATCGCCTTTGCCGCGGGCCTGCCCGAGCTCGGCGTGGCGGTGTGGCTCGTCAACGTCATCAACGGCGTGTTCAGCTTCTGGCAGGAGGCGCGCGCAAGTCAGGCGACCGAGGCCCTCAAGAAGATGCTGCCGGCCTACGCCACGGTGATCCGCGACGGTAAGGAGCAGAAGATTCTTGCCGAGGACCTGGTGCCTGGCGACGTGATGCTGCTCGCCGAAGGCGACAAGATCTCGGCCGACGCCCGCGTGGTGGCGAGCTCCGATTTGCAGGTCAACCAGTCGACGCTGAACGGCGAGTCGGTGCCGGCGCGCAAAGTCGCCGACGCCGTGCTCGAGGAGGGCCTCGGCGCCGCCGAGATCCCCAACCTCGTGTTTGCCGGCACGAGCGTGTCCGAGGGCAACGGCCGCGCCGTGGTTACGCGCATCGGCATGAGCACCGAGTTCGGCAAGATCGCGAGCCTCACGCAGAATATGGAGGACGCCGAGAGCCCGCTCCAGCGCGAGCTCGACCGTCTCACCAAGCAGGTCACGCTCTTTGCCATGTGCATGGGCCTCATCTTCTTTGGCCTGAGCATCTTCGTGGTACACGATCCCTTTGCCGAGTCGTTCATCTTCGCCCTCGGCATGGTGGTTGCGTTTATCCCCGAGGGCCTGCTGCCCACGGTCACGCTTTCGCTCGCCATGGCAGTGCAGCGCATGAGCAAGCGCAACGCGCTTGTCAAGAAGCTCAACTCGGTCGAGGCGCTGGGCTCAACGAGCGTTATCTGCACCGACAAGACCGGCACGCTCACCCAAAACGAGATGACGGTGAACCACCTGTGGACCGCGGCGCGCGAGTACGACGTCACGGGCGTGGGCTACGCGCCCGAGGGCTCCATCGAGGCCGAGGGCCGGAGCTACCGCGCCGTTGACGAGCCCGACCTCGAGCTTCTCTTGGAGGGCGGCCTGCTCTGCGGCAACGCGCGCCTGCACGCCCCCGAGGCAGAGGGCGAGCGCTACGAGGTCATGGGCGACCCCACCGAGGCTTGCCTCATCGTGTCGGCCCAGAAGGGCGGCATCGATCCGGCAGAGCTCGAGAGCCGCATGCCGCGCGTGAAAGAGCTCCCCTTCGAGAGCCGCCGCAAGCGCATGACCACCGTGCACGAGCTCGAGAACCCGCTCGACGGCGCGCGCCGCATCGCGTTTGTGAAGGGCGCGCCCAACGAGGTCGTGCGCCTGGCCGAGAAGGTCCGCATCGGCGACGAGGTCGTGCCTATGACCGAGGAGCTGCGCAAGCGGATCATGGCTGCCAACGACGCCTACGCCGCCGACGGCCTGCGCGTGCTCGCCGTGGCGTACCGCGCGCTCGGCAAAGACGCTGCAGCCGAGGGCGTGCCCGCGGCCATGAGCGACTACACGCCCGAGAACATCGAGTGCCATCTGACCTTCGTAGGTCTTGAGGCCATGATGGACCCGCCGCGCCCCGAGGTCGCCGCCGCCGTGGCCGAGTGCCGCCGCGCGGGCATCCGCATCGTCATGATCACGGGCGACTACGGCCTCACCGCCGCGAGCATCGCCAAGCGCATCGGCATCGTTGAGGGCGACGACCTCTCGGTGATCTCGGGCTTCGAGCTCGGCAAGATGACCGACGACGAGCTCAAGCAGAAGCTCGCCGGCCAGGTGGTCTTTGCCCGCATGGCGCCCGAGCAGAAGCTGCGCGTGGTCACGGCGCTCCAGGAGATGGGCGAGATCGTGGCCGTAACGGGCGACGGCGTGAACGATGCGCCCGCCCTCAAGAAGGCCGACATCGGCGTGGCCATGGGCATCACGGGCACCGACGTGGCCAAAGAGGCCGCCGACATGATCCTCACCGACGACAACTTCGCCTCCATCGTGGCGGCCATCGAGGAGGGACGCGCGGTGTACAGCAACATCCGCAAGTTCCTGCTCTACATCTTGAACTCCAACGCGCCCGAGGCGGTGCCCAACGCGGTGTACCTGCTTTCCGGCGGCGCGGTTCCGCTGCCGCTTACCACGATGCAGATCCTGACCATCGACCTCGGCACCGACATGCTCCCCGCGCTCGGCCTCGGCACCGAGCCGCCCGAGAGCACCGTTATGGACCAGCCCCCGCGCAACCCCAACGAGCGTCTGCTCAACCGCCGCGTGCTCGTCAAGGCCTTCCTCTGGTACGGTCTCATGGGGTCGGTGGCGGCCATGGTGGGCTACCTGCTGGTGAACGTGCTCAACGGCTGGCCGCTCGTGCCCTTCGCGGGCCTTGGCAACGACGCCGACCCGGTGTACGTGCAGGCCACGACCATGACGCTCGCGGGCATCGTCTTCGCCCAGATCGGCCAGGTCATGAACTGCCGTACCGAGAAGACCTCGGTCTTCAAGGTCGGGCTCTTCTCCAACCGCCGCATTCTGGTGGGCATCGTGTTCGAGATCGCGCTGATTGTGTTCCTCACGGTGTTCCCGCCGCTCCAGGGCGTGTTCCACACCGGCCCGCTCGGCTGGCAGGACTACGTGTTCCTCTGCTGCATCCCGCCTGTCGTCCTCGCGATCGAAGAGGCGCGCAAGGCGTGGCTGCGCCACCGCGACAAGCGCCGCGCAGCTCAGGCGGCTTAAGGTTGATATGAGAAGCGCGGGCGGCAGCCCCGCCCGCGACAAGGTTTTCTCTGAGAGGTGATTCTCATGAACGTGATCGTAGTCGGTATCGGATTCATGGGTTCCGGTCTCGTGCGGCGCCTGAGCCGCCAAGGCTTTGACGTAACTGCGGTCGACCGCGACCGCGCGGCCCTCGACGCGCTGCCCGCGTCGTTTACCGGCAAGCGCGTTTGCGGCGTGGGCTTTGACCGCGACGTGCTCCTGCAGGCGGGCATCGAGCGCGCGAGCGCCGTGGTGAGCTGCATGGGCTCCGACGAGGCCAACATCGTCGTGGCGCATGTCGCGCGCGGCACGTTCCGCGTCCCGCGCGTCATCGCGCGCCTGCACGACCTGTCCAAGGCCGACACCTACCGCCGTCTCAACATCCAGACCATCTCGCCGAGCGCGTGGGGCATCGGGCGCATCTGCGAGCTGCTCACGTACCGCCAGCTCGACGGCGTGTTCGAGATCGGCTCCGGCGAGGTCAACCTGGTGCGCGCCGACGTTCCGGCGCTTCTCGACGGCACCACGGTGCGCGAGCTCACGGCGCTCGGCGAGGTTCAGATCGTAAGCGTGTCGCGCAACAACGAGACCTTCATCCCCACGCAGGGGACGGTGCTCGCCAACGGCGACATCATCTACGCGGCGGTGGCCACCTCGGCCGCGCGCCGGTTCAAGCAGATGCTCGGCATGGGAGAGTAGGCGATCGGTATGCAGATTATCGTGGTAGGCGGCGGCAAGATCGGCGCCCATCTGGCTTCTCAGCTTTGCAGTGACAACGAGAGCGTGACCGTGATCGAGGCGCGTCCCGAGGCCATCGAGCGACTGCGCCGCGCATGCCCCGAGGCAACCGTGGTCGAGGGCAGCGCCTCTGACCCGCAGGTGCTCGAGCGCGCGGGCGTGCACATGGCCGACGTGCTCGCCGCGGTAACGGGCGAGGACGAGGTGAACCTCGTGGTGGCGCTTCTCGCCAAGATGGAGTTTGCGGTGCCGCGCGTGATCGCGCGCGTCAACAACCCGCAGAACGCGTGGATGTTCACGCCGGCCAACGGCGTTGACGTGGGCGTTAACCAGGCCGAGATCATGGTGCGCTTTATCCGCGAGGGCATGAACCTGCGCGACGTGTACACCCTCATGAAGCTCGGTCGCGACGAGCACAGCATCGTGCAGGCCGCGGTCAACGCGGGCTCGCGCGCCGAGGGCGTGGCACTGCGCGACCTGGAGCTGCCGGCCGAGACCGTTGTGGTGGCGGTCGACCACGGCGGCGACCTTACGGTGCCCAACGGCGATACCGTGCTCAAGACCGGCGACGAGGCCGTGCTCTTTACCAACAGCGACGGCCGCGACAAGATCCGCCGGCTCTTCGCGTAGCACTCGGGGGCGCGCCTCGCATGCGCCCCTTCGCATAGTGTCTAGGAGCGCGTCTCTTTCAAACGCCCCTTATAAGCGGCCCTGCCAGCCATCGTGCCGGCAGGGCCGCTTGCTCTGCCGAGAAGATCATGGGATGGGGCCGTCGTGGGTGCTTCTCGCCTCGGCATGCCGCAAGCGGAACAATTGGCCCCGCTCGGGGGATTTGCGTGCGTGCGGTCTTTTTACAGGCAGTCTTCAGGGTATCAATACATTCTCACAGCACTTGCGGCGCGCGGCCCGCTTGAGACCGCCTGCGCCGGGTGCTGCAGACAAGGGGGAGTTTGAGGAGCAAGAACGGGGGAGCGCCATGCCCCGCTTTGACGAGAAGCGCTACACGCAGGTCAACGCACGCGTTATCAACAGCTGGATCGAAGGCGGCTGGCAATGGGGCATGCCCGTGAGCCATGCCGTGTGCGAGCAGGCACGCGCCGGAACCTGGGGCGTGCGGCTCACTCCCACCAAAAACATGCCGCGCACCTGGCTGCCCGATCCGCTGCGCGGCACCCGCGTGCTGGGCCTTGCCGCTGGCGGCGGCCAGCAGATGCCCGTCCTTGCCTGCGCGGGCGCCGTCTGCACCGTGCTCGACTTCTCTGACCGCCAGATCGAGACCGAGAAGCTCGTGGCCAAGCGCGAGGGCTACCGCATTACCACCGTGCAGGCCGACAT
Organism: uncultured Coriobacteriaceae bacterium; assembly: GCA_944322175.1. GTDB lineage: Bacteria > Actinomycetota > Coriobacteriia > Coriobacteriales > Coriobacteriaceae > CALUOB01. The sequence goes on along the minus strand of CALUOB010000020.1, from coordinate 3,119 downwards.
GACCGAGCCGCTGCCGTTTGACGACGAGTCGTTCGACGTGATCGTGCATCCGGTGTCCAACTGCTACGTGGAGGACGTCTTTGCCGTGTGGCTCGAGTGCTTCCGCGTGCTCAAACCCGGCGGCCGGCTGCTCTCGGGCCTCGACAACGGCTTTGGCTACATCTTTGACGACGACTACGAGAACGTGGTGCGCGGCCTGCCGTTCAACCCGCTGCGCACCCCCGACCTCATGGACGAGCTCGACGTGGCCGACTGGGGCGTGCAGTTCTCGCACACGCTCGAGGATCAGATTCGCGGCCAGCTGCGCGCGGGCTTTAGGCTCGTCGACTGCTACGAGGACACAAGCGCTACGGGCCGCTTGGCCGAGCTCAACATCCCCACGTTCTGGGCCACCTACTCCGAGAAGCCTCGCTACTGAGCAGGGGTGAGGCGGCGCGGCGGTCCTTCTCGCTCCGCACTGCTTTACGCAACCGCGATCACTCTGCGCATTTGCGATTGCTCTGCGCAACCACGATCGCTTGACGCAGCCACGATCGCTTAGGCCGTGATTTTGAGCTGCAAGCGATCGCGACTGCGTCAAGCGATCGAAAGTGCGTAGAGGTTGCCCGATGATGCCGGGTACGTTTGGCGTCGGGGCACGGCAGCGCCAAAGGCCTGGCAGACGGGCGTGGTGGTGGTTGCAGATAGACGCGCTCGACAGTTGCAGGCGCGCTTGGTAGCTGCGGACACACAAAGCGGTTGCAGACCGCAAAAGCTTGTTGATAAAAACATCCCTCCCCTAAACCTATATATAGAGAGCAAAACGGCCGATGAGCTGCAGAGCTGTCCGGTTTAGCTGAACGGAACTGCGCTTCTACATGCTGCAACAAAATAAAGAGAGTGAATCCTTATCAAATAATTACGTGGGAGGGGTGATATTATTAAGCTCAAATTTGGTGGGGGGACGGGTCTTCACTACATACCGAGAATCGCGTTTTACGCACAGGGCCGCTCGCGCGCGGCGTTGTTGCGTTGAGTGACGGGTTTCCAAACCAATGGTTGAGCAAGGGTCTCTGTCGGTTGAGCCGACGGGTGTCAGACGGTGTACGAGAAAGGTCGGTGATTGCATATGAGAAGCGAGTTGTTTGAGCAAGAACCTCACTATGCAAGCAAGCGCCGCTGGAATAAGCGCTGGAAGGTGGCAACGGCCGGCTTGGTCGTAGCCGCGGCGCTGTGCGCGGGGAGCACGTTTGCGTTCCCGGCGCCCACCATGGCGGAAGAGGCGCCTGCAAGCGCGCAGGCGGAGTGGGAGAGCTCGGTGCCCTCCGATCTGCCCGAGCAGTGGCCCGAGGCCGTTGTGGCGGTGGCAAAGAGCCAGCTGGGCTACACCGAGAGCACAACCGACGTGGTAACCGACGAGGCGGGCGAGACCGAGGGCTTTACGCGCTACGGCGCTTGGAGCGGCAACGCCTACGCCGAGTGGAACACGCTCTTTGCCGAGTTCTGCCTCGATTACGCCGGCGTTGAGGGCATGCCGCAGAACGCCGACGCCCAGAAGTGGGTCGAAGCGCTCGAGAAGAACGACGACGCTCTGTACGCAGATGCCGACGTGGCCGAGCCCGAGGCCGGCGACGTGGTGTTCTTCCAGGCTGACGACGACGCCGAGCAGGCCGATGCGGAGGCTGCAGAGGCCGATCGCGTGGGCATTGTGACCGAGGTCGTACCGGCAACCGACGCTGCGCCTGCGCAGATCACAGTTGTTGAGGGCGACGTCGACGGCGCGGTCAAGAGCGTTACCTACGACGAGACCGACGAGGCAATCCTCGGGTACGCCGAGCTGCCCGAGCAGCCGGCTGACGACGAGGCCGAGGACGCTGCGGACGAGGCTGAGTCCGAGACCGAGGCTGCTGACGCCGAGGATGCTGCCAGCGAGCAGGATGCCGAGAAGAGCGACGCCGCCGACGAGGCCGATGCGGCTGAGGACGAGAACGCCGAGGCCGGCGAGGCCGACGAGGCCGATGACGCCGACGAGGCTCAGGTTCTTGCAGCGGGCGACACGGTTGACGTTGACGACACCGTGACCTACGAGGCTGAGAACTTTACCGTCGAGCTCAAGGTTGCCGGCACCGCAACGGTTGTTGCCGATGCCGAGGACGTTGAGACTACGGAGGATGCAGCCGACGAGACCGAGGCCGATGAGGCCGAGAAGTCCGACGCTGGTGAATCTGACGAGCAGGTCGAGGCTGAGGGCCTTGCCGTGGAGGCAAGCGAGCTTGGCAAGGACAACGCCGCATATAAGGCAGCCAAGGAGTTTGCTGAGCAGAGCGAGGACCAGGACGTCGTAAGCGTCGATGCCCTCGACTTCACTTTTACCTATAACGGCCAGCCGCTGAGCGTCGAGGCCTGCAAGGTAACCGCCGAGGTTGCCCCGACCAAGAAGCTCCAGAGCGTGGTCGACGATATGGAGATCGCCGAGGACGCTGAGGAAGAGGTCAGCGCCGGCGTTGAGCTCACCGCACTCAACGTAGCTGACGGCCAGGCCGAAGAGCTCGACACCGTCACTCTCGAGCAGGGTGACAAGACTCTCCCCAAGATGACCGTGGCTCTCGACAGCGCCGATCCCGCGCTGCAGGTTATTGCGCGCTCTGCGCTCAACCCCACGTTTACGGTGCAGTACTATGCGAACCTTGAGGTGGCTAAGAAAGACGCCGGTGGCGTTCTGGAGATTATCAATACCGACAATGGCGGCAACAGCCTAGGCGGAAAGCTCCCCACTAATGCTGAGGGCGCTGGTGTGTCGACTACTAGCTTGAGTCTTGCGGATGCCGGCAATGGCAGGTACAAAATCGAAACCGAAACGAAACTCACCGAGCTATACACCGCCAACAAGTACAAATACTTTGAAGCGCCGAGCCTGCCGTACATGAATATCTTCAGTGATAACGGCAACTATACGGTCAACGAGGTCTGGGTACTCAAGGACGGCAAGAACGCAAACAGCACTAATCGTGAGGATTGGAGTATTTACGACGATCCCGACGGTCTTACTTTTACCAACAGTGAGAGTTCGGCTGGTGAAAATGCCATTGTTATTGATGACAACACGGTGATTCGTCTTGTCGCGGACACCACGACGGACA
>CALUOB010000019.1 GCA_944322175.1 uncultured Coriobacteriaceae bacterium | reverse complement strand
CGGCGCTCGCGGCAAGGGCGCTCTCAAGAGCCTGGCCAAGCGCGGCGGCTGACTGGTAGCGCGCGCTCGGCTCGAAGGCGCACGCGCGCTCGACCACCGCGCGCAACGCCGGCGCCACGGTCTCCCCGTCGGCAAGCAGGCGCTCGTAGGCCTCGTCGTCGGGGCGCGCCCCGGTGAGCATGTAGCCCAGCAGCCTGCCGAGAGAGTACACGTCGGAGCGGGCGTCCGTCTCGGCAAAGCCGTACTGCTCGGGGGCCGAGAAGCCCCACGTCCCAAAGTGCTCCTCCTCGCGCGCGCCGTTGCCCTCGCCGATCTGAGCGATCCCCAGGTCAATGAGGTGCGCGCCGTCGCGTGCCACGATCACGTTCTGCGGCGCGATGTCGCGGTGCACGATACCGTGCTCGTGCAGCGCCTGCGCCGCCTCGCACACCGTGCCCGCCAAGCGCACGGCCTCGGCAGCGCTCAGCGCGCCGCGCTCGGCCACATACTCCTCGAGACCCTCGCCGGGCACGTAGTCGTACACCACCACAAACTGATCGGGCATCTCGTAGGTCGCCCACACCTTGGGGAGAAAGCGGCAGCGGCAGTCGGCCAGCGACGCCCATACGCCGCGGTGCGCGCGCTCGGCGGGTATGCGCTTGCGCACGAACGGCCCGGAGCCCTCTATGGTGACGCACTCCGTCACACCGCAGGCACCGCTCGCCAGCACGCGCTCCACGCGGTAGGCGTCATCGATGCTCATGGCGTGCATGAGCTGCTCCTCGTTCAAACCGTCCGTCCCCACCTGTGGCATCTTGCTGTTAAGCCGCCTTCTTCGCGCGTCGTACCTGCCGGCTCAGGGGCAACAAGCGCCCTCCATCTGCCAAGCGATGAGAACAATTGTAGTTGAGCGCTCAGGGGCGCGCTTCAGCGGGCAACTGAATTGCCCGCTTCTCAGCGCAGACGGCCGGTGGCAAGCAGGGTCTTCTCGCCCAAGCTCCACAGCTGGTCGTCGCACTGCTCGCGCGTATAGCCCTGGTTGATGCACCAGATAATGATGGCGTCGCGGCGCACCTTGGCCCACAGCTCCGACACGCCGGCAAGCCGCAGCAGCCGCTGGGTTTCGCGCAGCGAGCAGCGCAGGCCAAACGCGAGCATAATGGCGTGGTCGCGCCCGGGAAGGCTCTTGCCGGCAAAGATGTCGTACACCACGGTAACGTTAATCCCTGAGGCGCGCACCACGTCGGCCCGCTTGATCCCGCGGTCGAGCAGCAGCTCGCGCAGGTAGTCGGGCAGCGCGCGGTCGATTGTCTCGCCTTGGTCGAGATACGATTCGGGGCTCGTCGACGCGAGCAGACGGGCGAGAAGGTCCTCGGTGAGTTTTTCGGTTGCCATGACAAGCTCCTCAATGCTCAAGTGGCCCCATCCTACCAAACAAAGAACGCTTGACGAAACGGCGCTCACCGCGGAGCGCCTCGACAAACCATGGTATTCTTCGACGATAAGCGGGCCGCTCCGCGCCGCCCGCCCACGTCCCGACCCCCCTAAGAGACAGGACGCATCATGGACATCCAGGCAATCATCGACCAGGTTCTCGAGACCGTGGGCAACGCCCCCGACAAGGCGGCTGAGCTTCTCCAGGACCCCCAGGCCGCCATTGAGGAGATCACCGGCCAGGCGCTGGGCGAAGGCGAGGTCTCGCAGGTCATCGACGGCGTCAAGGAACGCATTGCCGGCGGCGGCTTTGACCTTGGCAACCTCGATCTGGGCAACCTTGACCTCGGCGGCATCGACCTCTCGGCCCTCGGCGGCCTGGGCGGCATCGGCGAGGCCCTGAGCGACTCGCCGCTCGGCGGCATCGGCAACATGCTCGGCGGCCTCTTCGGCAGGAAGTAGCACCCGCTGGCGAGAAGAACCGCCCACGCGCGCCGACCCCCGGTCGGCGCGCTTTTTTAGCCCGCTCCCCCGGCTCTGCGACCTTGCCCGCCGGCAACACCCCTGCGACCCCGCTTTGCGAGCGCGCCGACAAGGCACCCCATCGCCACGCCGAGCAGCGCGCCCGCCGCAACGTCGGTCGGCCAATGCACGAAGAGGTACAGCCGCGAGAAGCCTATGCCTGCAGCGAGCAGCATCGCGGGCAGCCAGAGCGCCCACCGGCGCGCGCCCACGCAAACGGCGAGCGCGCTCGCGGCGGCAAACGCAACCATGGCATACCCCGACGGAAACGACGCGTCGGCGGGAGGAGCAACGAGAAGCGTCACCGAAGGATCGACCTCAAAGGGCCGCGGGCGCGCAACCAGCGCTTTGATCACAGGAAAGACGGCCTCCGACATAAGCGCCGCGATCAAAACGGCCAGGCCGGCACGGCGCGTTTTGCGACAAGCAAACAGCGCCACCCCAACGACGAGCCACACGCGAGCGCCGCCGCCTATATACGAGAAAGCGCGCACATGCAGGCGTCGAGCCACAGAGCATGCAGCGCCTGAAGCGCATGGAGAACCTCGAGCTCCCATCCGCCCATCGCAACCTCCTCCCCTGCGGCGCACCGCCCGCGCCCGAGCGCAAAACCGCCGGCGGCGACCCAGCGTGCTATGCTCTGATGCGTTTACCCTACCACGCATCCTTACCCTCATGCGTCCAAGCCCTACCGGAGGCAGCCATGCGCGCTTCAGAGCACGAACCCGCCGCAGACCAAAGCAATCCCGTGGCACCGGGAGTCGACCTCAAGCGTTTTGAGTACGCGTGGCACGTGCGCTACAGCGAGGTTGGCCACCGCGGCCTCATGACGCTTCCCGCGCTCGTGAACGCCTTCCAGGACTGCAGCACCTTTCAGTCCGAAGCGCTCGGCATCGGCATGGCCTGGCTCAAGCACGAGAAGCGCGCCTGGGTGCTCACGCACTGGCACATCGTCGTCGACCGCTACCCGTCGCTGTGCGAGAAGGTCGCCGTGGGCACCTTTGCCACGGGCTTCAAGGGCGCTGCGGCCCTGCGCAACTTCTACCTCAAGGACGGCGCCGGCAAGCTCATTGCCCGCGCCAACTCATCATGGGCATTCATCGACCTCGAGAAGGGCCGGCCCTGCCGCCCTGCGCCGTGCTACACCGACCCGTTCGGCGCGCACGAGCCCCTTGAGCTGCCCGCCGAGGCAAGGCGCGTTGCCGTACCCGACGAGCTTACGGCAGCCGACCCCGTTCAGGTGCGCCGCGGGCTTATCGACACCAACGAGCACGTGAACAACTGCCAGTACGTGCAGCTGGCGCTCGACCTTCTCCCCCGCGAGACCGCGCCGCACGCGCTTCGCGTAGACTACCGGCGCGCCGCGGTGCTCGGCGACACCATCTACCCCAAGCTCGCCCAAACGAGCGAGCGCACCGTGGCGGCGCTCTGCGACGCCGACGGTGCGCCCTACTGCGTAGTGGAGCTCGCTTAGCAAAAAAACCGGCGGCGTCGCCGCTCTCCCGCGGCGCGCCGCCTCGAACTGCCCCCGTGCGCAGCGCTTACGCCGTGCACGAGGCCCGAGGCCTAAAGCCTACCTCTCGCCCGTACGGCGCTGCACAACGGCACCGATGATCGTGAGCACGAGCGTGCCGGCGAGAAGCGCCGAGCCGTGCACGGCAGAGAAGGGCCCGCCGATGTAGGCGGAGAGCGCCTGGAACGTGCCGAGCGGATCCGCCGTGTCGGCAAGGCGCACGAGCCGGTCGAAGGCAAGCGCGCCGGCGAGCACGTTGGACACCACGAACGTGGATCCGGCGTAGGCGGTGCCCACCCTCACGAAGAAGTCGCACCAGCGCACGGCCGCCAAACCGGCGAGCAAGCCGGCCACGACCACGACGATGCCGAGGTAGGCAGACGCCTCCTGCACGAGCAGCGCCACGATAAAGCCGAGCGAGGCACCCGCGGCAAAGCCCGTGAGAAACACGCCCGCCTTGTAGGCGTACTTAGAGAGAAACGCCGCCGCGATGCCGAGCACCACCGCGATGAAGAGCGACAGCGCCGAGCCGTCCGTTGCCGCGAGCCCGACGTTCAGCACGCCGAGAAACACGATCGCCGCGAGCATGATGTAAAAGAGCCTCTTGCCAAAAAAGCACGCCACAGCGCCGACCGCGATGTTGACGAGCAGATACGCAATTACCAGTTCCATACCGAACCTTCCTTTCGCGCCGCAGCGGCGCGCGGCCATATGCCGGCTATTGTACCGTGCCGGCGAAAGCGTCACGGCGCAGGCGCGCCTGCTCGCGGAACAAGCGCAAGGAGACCGCATCTTCTCCATCGGATCCGCCGCGCGGCCTTTGTTACCGTCTGATGGCAGGGCAAGGGCGCGCGCAAAGGCTGGGCTATGATGGCTCAAAGACTCGCCTCCCCTGGTCGAAAGGAGGCCCATGGCCCTGATCAAACCCTTAAGCGAGAACTACGACGAGTACCGGCGCGACGAGTCGCGCGCCCAAGGCGACGCCGAGACCATCTCGTTTCCCACGAGCGAGGACGAGGTCCGCGCTCTTTTGCGGGAGCTTCACGCCTCGCACACGCCCGTAACCGCGCAGGGAGCCCGCACCGGCCTCGCCGCCGGCGCCGTTCCGACGGGCGGCCACGTGATGAACCTCAGCCGCATGAACGCCTACCTCGGACTGCGCCGCAGCTCCGACGGCCGCTTCTTCCTGCGCGCTCAGCCGGGCGTGGTGCTCTCGGAGCTCCGCAAGCACCTGCGCGCCCGCGCGCTGCCCGCGCGCGACTGGGACAGCGAGAGCCTCGCCGCAGCGCAGGAGCTTGCGCAGGCGCCCGAGCAGATCTTTCCCACCGACCCCACCGAGACCTCGGCCTGCCTCGGCGGCATGGCCGCCTGCAACGCGTCGGGCGCGCGTAGCTACGCCTACGGCCCCATGCGCCCGCACGTGAGCGGCCTGCGCGTGGCGCTCGCAAACGGCGACATGGTGGCGCTGCGCCGCGGCGAGCTCGGGGCGCACGGGCGCACGCTCGAGCTCGCAACCGAGTCGGGGCGCCTCATCACCCTCGACCTGCCGACCTACGTAATGCCGCAGACCAAGAACGCCTCGGGCTACTTCGTCGAAGACAACATGGACGCCATCGACCTCTTCATCGGATCCGACGGCACGCTCGGCGTCATCACCGAGCTCGAGCTCGAGCTCATGCCCGCGCCCGCTGTCACATGGGGCGTCAGCTGCTTCTTTACAACCGAGGCGGCCGCCGTCGCCTTCACCCAGGCGGCGCGCCCCGCGCTCGGACTGGCCACCGCCTTCGAGTACTTCGACGCCGCCGCCCTCAACATCCTGCGCACCCAGCGCGAGAACTCAACGGCCTTCTCGGCCCTGCCCGCCATAGACCCCAAAGCCGCGTGCTGCATCTTCGTGGAGCTCGCAGGCGCGAGCGAGGCGGAGCTTCTCGCCGAGCTCTGCCGGCTCGGTGAGCTTCTCGAGCAAACCGGCGGCAGCGAAAAGGCAACCTGGGTGGCGCGCACCGACGTTGACCGCGAGGCGCAGCGCTTCTTCCGCCACGCCGTGCCCGAGAGCGTCAACATGCTCATCGACGAGCGCCGCCGCACCGACCCCATCATCACCAAGCTCGGCTCCGACATGTCGGTTCCCGACGACAGGCTCGCTGACGTCATGGAACTCTACCGCTCGAGCCTTGCCGAGGCGGGCCTCGAGTCGGCCGCGTGGGGCCACATCGGCAACAACCACCTCCATGTGAACGTTCTGCCCCGCAACGCCCAGGACTACGCCCGCGGCAAAGAGCTCTTCGAGAGCTGGGCGGCGCGCGTGACCGCCATGGGCGGAGCCGTCTCGGCCGAGCACGGCGTAGGCAAGCTCAAGCGCAGCTTCCTCGCCGTTATGTACGGCGAGGACCACGTGCGCGAGATGGCGCGCGTGAAGCTGGCGCTCGACCCGTACGGCCAGCTCGGGCGCGGCAATCTCTTTGACCCTGCGTATCTGGAAGGAGGCGCGTAAGCGATGCACGTCGTCGTATGCATCAAGGCGGTCCCCGGCTCAACCGAGGTCAAGATGGACCCCGAGACCCACACCATCGTGCGCGACGGGCGCGAAGCGGTCATCAACCCCTTCGACGCCTCGGCGCTTGAGCTCGCCCTCGAGCTCGCCGACGCGCGGCGCGCCGCCGGCGAGGACTGCTCGGTCACCGTGGTCTCCATGGGCATTCCCGCAACCGAGCGCATCCTGCGCGACGCCTGCGCCCGCGGTGCCACAGACGCGCTGCTGCTCTCGGACCGCGCGTTTGCCGGAGCCGACACGCTCGCCACCTGCCACGCCCTTGCGTGCGGCATCCGCGCGCTGCCCGCGGCCGACCTCATCCTCTGCGGCAAGATGGCCGTCGACGGCGACACCGCCCAGATCGGCCCCGAGCTGGCAGGAGCCTTTGACCTGCCCTGCGTCACCGACGTGAGCGAGCTTGTCGGCACAGGCGACGAGAGCATCGTCGTGCGCTGCGGCTCCGACGAGGGCCCCGTTGCCGTAGAGGCCCCGCTGCCCTGCGTGCTCACGGTTGCCAAGGAGGCGGCGCAGCTCCGTATGCCCAGCATCGCGGGCGTGCGCGCCGCCGAGGACGCCCCGGTAGCCGTGCGCGGGGCCGAGGACGTCGGCGCCGATCCCGCGCGCATCGGCCTCTCGGGATCGCCCACCCAGGTCGTGCACTGCTTCGTGCCCGACCGCTCGGGAGCGGTACGTCTCTTCGACGGATCGGCCGAAGAGCAGGCAGCGGCTCTGGCAGGCATCATCGAGGAGGTGCGCTCATGACCGGAATCGTCATCGACGCCGAGAAGTGCGTCGGCTGCAGGCAATGCGAACGCGCCTGCGCATCGGCGGGCATCGTCGTCGAGAACCGCACGGCGCGCGTCACCGAGTCATGCACGCTCTGCGGGGCATGCGTCGACGCCTGCCCCGTGGGTACTGTCGAGCTTGTGCGCGGCAGCGCGGCGGCGCGGGCCGAAGACCTCGGCACCTGGCGCAACGTCTGGGTGTACTGCCAGCTCGACGCGAGCGGCGCTCCCCTGTCCGTGGCCTTTGAGCTTCTCGGCCGCGGACGCGAGCTCGCCGACGCGCGCGGCGAGAACCTCGTGGCGCTTCTCGCCGGAACCCCCGCCCCCGGTAGCGCCGAGGCGCTTATAGCCGCGGGCGCCGACGAGGTGCTGCTGTGCGAAGACGGCCGGCTCGATCGCGTCGACGCCTCCCTGGAAGCGGAGCTCGTCGCACACCTCGCCCAGGACCTGAGGCCCGAGATCATCCTGTACGGGGCCACCGCCTTTGGCCGCGAGCTCGCGCCGCAGGTTGCCGTGCGGCTCGAAACCGGCCTCACCGCCGACTGCACCGTGCTCGAGATCAACCCCGAGACCGGCCTGCTCGAGCAAACGCGCCCCGCCTTCGGCGGCAACCTCATGGCCACCATCACCTGCCCCGCGCACCGGCCGCAGATGGCCACCGTGCGCCCGGGCATCTTCAGCGCGCCCGCGGCCGACCCCGCGCGCCGCGGACAGGTGACCCGCATCGCGCCTGTCGCGCGCGAGCCGCGCGTGCGCATCGTCGAGAAAGCTAGTGCCCGCAGCGGCCCCTCCATCGCCGAGGCGGAGCGCCTCGTCGTGCTCGGGCGCGGCATCGGATCCAAGAAGAGCCTGCCGCTCATGCGCCGCTTGGCCGAGCTTCTCGACGCCGAGATCGGCTGCACGCGCCCGCTCGTCGAGGCGGGGTGGCTCGAGTACCCGCACCAGGTGGGCCAGACCGGCGTTGCCGTGGCGCCCAAGCTCCTCGTGAGCATCGGCGTGTCGGGCGCCATTCAGCACCTCGCCGGCATCGGCGGGGCCGAGACGGTCATTGCCATCAACGAGGACCCCGAGGCGCCGATCTTCAGCGCCGCGCGCTACGGTGCCGTGGGCGACTGCATCGAGATCGTCAGCGCGCTCGTGGAGCAGCTCGAGAAGAGCACGCGCTGATACGAAGCCACGACGCCGGGCGTGATACCCTGAAACTCTTAAGGGACCGCCCGGCAGCACAGGGAGGATCATGCAGGAAGCCATAGCCGCCGTTCAGGCATTCGTCACCGAGCCTTGGGTGCAGACCGCGTTCTGGTTCGTGGTGCTCACCGCCGTCACGCTCGTGGCAGCGCGCGTAGCCGCGCGTGTGACCTCTCATCTGTTGCGCCGCGACGAGACGCCCCTGCCCTCCTCGAGCATCCTCGTCAACATCGTGCGCGCCACGGTGTGGATCGTCGGCGGCAGCGCCATCCTCAACACCTGCTTCGGCGTCAACATCGACGCGGTCGTCACGAGCCTCGGAGTCGTCGGTATCGCCGTGTCGCTCGGTTTTCAGGACACGCTCTCCAACCTCATCGGCGGCCTGCAGGTCACGTTCATGAAGATCGTCAAACCGGGCGACAACATCGAGGTCGGCTCGGAGTCGGGCATCGTGCGCGACGTGGGCTGGCGCCATACCACCATCACCAACACGCGCGGCGAAACCGTCGTGATCCCCAACTCGGTCATCTCGACCACGTCGCTCGTGCACCTGCCGCCCGCCACGCAGGTCATCGTGCCGTTTGCCGTCGTCTCCGACGAGCGCCCCATGGACGAGATCGCCGCCGAGATCTTCGAGCTCGCCCGCGCCGCAGCCGAGAAGGTCGCCGTTGTGGAGCAGGAGCCCAAGGTGTTCTTCTCGGAGATCACCGAGTACGGCTTCAAGGGCAAGATCTTCATGTACGTCGACGACCCGCTCAAGGTCGCCGCGACCGTCGACGCCGTGATCCGCGCCATCGCCCCGGTCACGCGGTAGGTTCGCGAACCCCTGCCGCGCCCCTCAGACAAACACGGGCGCCCCTCTTGTGCCTCGGCACAAGAGGGGCGCCTGCGTTCCTCAAGTCCTCTTTGGGACGAGCTCAGCTACTCGCCGCCGAAGATCTCGAGAATGTCGCCCAGAGCCGACAGCGGGCTCTCCTTCTTTTTCTTCTTGCTGCGCTCGTAGCGCGCACGCTCCTCGGCCTCGTGAAAGCGCCCGTCGCGTGCGTCGCGGCCGCCGCGGCCGCTCCCCGAGAACTCTCCGCGCCGGGCGCGCTCGATGATCTTGTCGAGCTCGCCGCGGTCGAGCCACACGCCGCGGCACTCAGGGCAGTATTCGATCTCAACGCCGTTGCGCTCGGCCATAAGCAAGGTGACGTCCTTACACACAGGGCACTTCATCGACAGCTCCTCGGAACAACAACGCGCGATGCTCAACGAGCCCATTCGCGCAACAACTGGTCGTTTCGATTAGATTGTCCAACAGAAACGACGCTTCGCGTGCCTGACCGCCAGTGTTTACCATCCTGTGACAACCTACGACTCCTTCGGTTTCCGTAAAACTTTGTTTTAGAAAGTACTTTGGTACACATAGTAATGTGGTACACTAGGCTCAGAGAGAAGGAACGGAAGCGCGAGAGAAGAAACGAGGTGATTGCATGGCGACGAGAGACGCCGAGAGCGATCTCATCAGGGGCAACGTAGACGCGATCGTGCTGAACACGCTCCGCAAGGAGGACAGCTACGGCTACGAGATCCTGAAGGACATCGCCGCCACAAGCCAGGGCGAGTACGAGATGAAAGAGCCCTCGCTGTACACGAGCCTCAAGCGGCTCGAGAAGCAGGGCAACGTCGAAAGCTACTGGGGCAGCGAGTCCCAGGGCGCACGCCGCAAGTACTACCACGTAACCGAGGACGGCACGCGCGAACTCACTGACGCCATCGACCGGTGGCATCGCGCCCGCCGCATCATCGACCGCCTTCTGGAGCAGGACGGAGGAGAGCAATGAACGAGCTTCGCATGTACGTCGAGCACCTCTTCCGCGGGCACGTGCTCACGGACGAGACCATCGAGCTCAAAGAGGAGATCTACGGCAACCTGGTCGCGCGTTACGAGGACTATCGCGCCCAGGGCATGAGCGAGGCCGACGCCCTCGCCAAGACCAAGGACAGCATCACGAGCGTCTCGGACCTCATGGGAGAAGACGCCGAGAAAATCACCCTGACGCCAGCTTCGGACGCCGCGCCCACCACGGTCCTGCCGAGCACCGCCGCGAGCAGTGCATCCGGGGCCGAGGCAACCTCCCCCGCCCCCGTCGCGGGCGGCGAGTCCTTCTCGCCCGCCGCGCCTGTCGAGGCCCCGCGCAAGAAGCTCTGGCCCATCGTTGTCGGCGCCGTGGCCGGCGTGCTCGTCATCGTGGTGGTCGCCGTCCTTGCGATGAACCTCATTGCCGGCCCCGACAGCTCCCCCGAGACCACGCAGAGCGTCGTGACCGCCCAAACCGACAGCGGCAAAACGACCGACACGCCCGCGTCCGACAACGGCGACGCAAACGCCTCCAACGACAAGGCAGACGCCAGCAAGAACGCCGACGCCGCGCAGGACGGCACGGCCGGCAGCGCATCGGGAAGCAACAAGAACGCCGCTTCCACCGCAACCAAGACACCCGCTCCGCAGCGCCCCTACTCCGAGATCGGGCGCCAGATCTACGACCTCACGGTCAACGACGTCAAGCAGTACGCTCAGACGGGCATCCTCGGCAACGCCACCAACACGGCGAGCCTCTTCAACGCCCTGCCGGGCAACCTGCTCGGCGTGAGCATCGACAACGTGGACGCAGGATCCAAGACCATCAAGGTCTCGTACTCCTACCAGGAAGACACCGTTGACGACGACGAGCTGGACGAGGCCCTCGTGTACAACGCCGCGGTAGCCATGTGCGCAACCGACGCCCCCGACACCGTGCAGTACACCGTCTGCGACGAGCTCAAGGAGTACGACCACGACCACAGCCGCGCTTGGGACCACGACGTGTATGTGATCACGCGCCGGAACCTCGAGGACGTGCTCGGCGTCAAGCTCAACGCCGACTGCCTCGCCTCGCAGGACGCGCTCGAGAACAGCATCCGCAACCAGGTCCTCATCGAAGACCTGAGCGACTACGTCCTCGACCGCGCCGAGCGCAGCTAACCAAACGGGCAAGCACGCGCACGGCAGCGCTTCTCGACAAGCAGCAAAATGCGCCCGGCAACCTCAGCGCAGGTTGCCGGGCGCTTTGCGCATAACGTGCATCTCGCACAGCTCGGAGCGCTTACCGCCGAGGCAGGGCAGAGGTCAGTCCTGGAAGATCGGCACGTTCGCTAGCTCGTTGCGCAGACGGATCGCGTCCCAGGGCATGTGCTCGGCGAGCGTGAGCCCCACGATGTCGGCATAGACGGAGATGTCGCGCAGCGTGCGCACCACCTGCGCGATCGTCATGCGGCCCACCGCCGCGCCGAAGCTGGCGGGGTCGGTGTGCGGCTTGCCCGGAAGGATGCTGCGGAAGTCGCTCGGCGCGAGCACGTCGAGGTCCCAGTGCACGAGCACCTGCTTGAGCCCGCGCTCCTTGATCCACTCGCAGATGGCCATGCCCGTGCGCTCGAGATCCTCCGGCGCCACGACGCGCATGCCGAGGTCGCCCACCGCGTGGTCCATCGGGCGCAGATCGCTCTCGACGAGGCCGGCAAAGAGCACGTCCTCGGGCGCGAAGGGATGCTCCACGTAGGCGAGCACGCCCGGCGCCCCCTCGCGCGCGCCGCGTCCCATGAGGTTCGCGAGCACCATCTCGTGGAGGTGGTTCGAGTCCTTAACCGAGGCAACGTCGGGGTGCGCGTCGAGCCAGATGAGGCCCGTGTGCTCGGGATAGCGACCGTGCATGTAGTCGAAGGGCACCTGGCTCACGGAGCAGTCGCCGCCGAGCACGATCGTGCGATCGGGCGTGTGCATGTCGAGCACGATGCGGGCAACTTCGGCCTGGGTGAGCAGCCCGCGCGTTCCCGCGATCTGCGCATCGGGCTCGTCGCGCTCGTCGAAATCACGCGAACAGGGAATCTCGATCGTTTTGGCGTTTGACGAAGGAGGAACGATCAGCGCGAGAAGCTCGGCGCCGAAGGCGTAATCGGGGTTCGCACCGCCCTGCCACTGGGGAAACACGAGGCGGATGGTCGTATGTCTGCTCATAAGCACTGCCCTTCTCTCGGCGCTCCTCAGGCGCGCACTTGCCGCTATTGTACGAGAACCGCATGCCGGCGGCACGCGCAACGCCTGCCCAATCGGCGTATGCGCCCCAGACGTCCGCCAACACGCCCTCTCTTGACAGGACGAGCGTTGCTTCTCATACTAATACGAACATATGTTTGTTTCTGTGCGGGAGGTGGCTATGGCAGGAAGGCGCACGTACCTTTGCATCGACCTCAAGACGTTCTACGCCTCGGTCGAGTGCATCGACCACGGCCTCGACCCCTTTACCGCCCGCGTGGTCGTGGCGGACCTCGACCGCACCGAGAAAACCATCTGCCTCGCGGTCAGCCCCGCCATGAAGGCGGCGGGCGTGCGCAACCGCTGCCGCGTGTTCGAGATCCCCCCGGGGCTCACCTACACTGCCTTCAAACCCCGCATGCGCCGCTACATGGAGGTCTCGGCCGAGATCTACAGCGTCTACCTGCGCTACGTGAGCCCCGAAGACGTGCACGTGTACTCCATCGACGAGTGCTTCATCGACGCCACGTCCTACCTCGAGCTCTACCAGCAGACCGCGCGCGAGTTCGCGCGCACCCTCATGGACGCCGTCCGCGCCGAGACCGGCATCTTTGCCACGGCCGGCATCGGACCCAACCTCTTTCTCGCCAAGGTCGCGCTCGACATCACGGCAAAGCACAGCCCCGAGGGCATCGGATACCTCGACGAGGGCCTTTTCAAACAGCAGATCTGGCACCACCGCCCCATCACCGACATCTGGAACGTCGGCCCCGGTATCGCACGACGGCTCGAGAAGTACGGCGTGCGCGACCTCGCCGGCGTAGCAGCCATGGACCCGAGCATGCTCTACCGCGAGTTCGGCGCCAACGCCGAGTACCTCATCGACCATGCCCACGGCATAGAGCCGTGCACCATAGCCGACATCCACGCCTACGTGCCCGAGACCTCGTCCTCGACAAACGGCCAGGTCCTCAGCTGCGACTACACCGCGGAGGAGGCGCGCGTCGTCCTCAAGGAGATGGTCGACGAGTCGGTGCTCGACCTGGTGGCAAAGCACATGGTGTGCGAGCACGTCTCGCTGTACGTGGGCTACGCGCGCGAGAGGGGCGCCTCGTGGGACCTCGTTACCGGCGAGCACGGAACCCGGCCCGCCAACCCGCGCTCGGGCCCGCACGCCAACGCGTCGCGCAAGCTCCCCGAGCGCACCAACTCGCACAAGAAGCTCCTCGCCTACACCGAGGCGCTCTTTGACGAGATCGTCGACCCTGCGCGCACGATCCGCCGCATCAACGTAGGCTTCGGCCTGCTCGTACCCGAGGAGTTCGCGACCACGGACCTCTTTACCGACGCGGCAGCCGAGAAGCGCGAGCACAAGCTGCAGGAGGCGGTGCTCGCCGTCAAAGGCCGCTTTGGGAAGAACGCCCTTATCAAGGGCATGAGCCTCACCGACAAGGCAACGGCGCGCGAGCGCAACGAGCTCGTAGGAGGCCACCATGGCTGAGATGCGCAACATGTTCTTTGACGGCCATATGCCCCCGCACGGGCAGATCCTCGGCCGCCCGAGCCCCGAGCGCGCGCGGCAGTTCATGCCCTTTGCGGCGCTGCGCGGCTACTACGACCTCATCCGCGAGCGCGAGCGCGTTCCCGAGGAGCGTCGCGACCTTACGGAGGAGGACATCGAGCGTCTGTCGGGGGTGCTCGGCGGCCTCAAGAAAGGGCAGATGGTGCGGGCGCGTTACTACGACCGCGACGCCTACGTAACCCGCGAGGGCGTGGTAACGCGCATCGACCCCGTGGCGCACGAGCTCACCGTCGTCACCACGGTCGTGCGCTTCGAAGACCTGCTCGAGCTCGAGGCGCTCTCGCAAAGCGAGGACTCGGCGGCAGGGGCGGCGCAGGCAGCGCAGCGTTAGCCGAAGAGGCGCAGGCTGTTCTCCCATGCCGCCGCGAGCACGTACTCGGCGCGCTCTCCGGTGCGCTCCGCACGGTCGCATGCCAGCGTGCTTGCCGTAAAGGCGATCATCGCTGGCTCGCACTCAACCCCGCGCAGGGGCTCGGGCGCCATGTAGGGGCAGTCCGTCTCAAAGAGAATCCGGTCGAGCGGGCAGGCGGCAAAGGCCTCGCGCACATGCTCGTTGCGTTTGAACGTAGCGGCGCCGCCAAAGGCGATGTAACAGCCGAGGTCCGCAAAGCGCGCCATGGTTGCCCGGTCCTCGCCAAAGCAGTGCAGCACGCACCCCGCCTCAGGAACGCCCGCAGAGCGCAAAACCCGGTACGCATCCTCATGGGCAGAGCGGCTCTCGTCGGTATCGGCGTTGCGCAAGTGGAGCTCTGCCGGCACGTTGCGGCGCACCGCAATCTCGAGCTGCCGCTCCATACAGGCAATCTGCACGTCGTGCGGCGCGGGCGCCACATCGTCGTCGTAGTCAAAGTGATAGTCGAGCCCGATCTCGCCGATGCCGACGCACAGCGGGTCCGCGAGCGCGCCTTCGACCTGCTTGTGCACCTCGTCGGTGTACTCGGGAGCGCCATACGGGTGCACGCCCGCCAGATAGCGCACGCGCCCAAACAGCTCCGCGGGAGCATCGCCGCATCCTGGCGTCCAAGCATCCGGAGCATCCGTCTTTGCGAGAAGAGCGTGTGCCTCCTCGATCCATGCGCGGAGACGGTCGCCAAAAACGCGCGGATCGACCTTGTCGCCCACCGGGTCGGCAAGCGTGGTCAGCTGCCGCACGCCCGCCTGCGCCGCGCGCGCCAGCACCGCTGCGGGGTCCTTGGTCCAAAACGACATCAGGTGCGCGTGCGTGTCGGCAACAGGAGCCCCGAGCGCGGGCACCTCGTAGCGCCGCACCTTCTTCTTCACGCGCTTCTCAAACGCAAGGCGCTGCGCGCCCGCGGACTCGGGGGTGGCGCTGCCGCCCGCAGTATTGTTCTCAGAAGCTCCGCCGCCCATGGCACCTCCCGCTAGGCAAGCTCGCCGAGGGCGCGCGCAATGCGCACGAAGTCGGCGGTCGAAAGCGTCTCAGCACGCGCCGTCGGCGCCACGCCCGCCTCGGCAAACGCCGCGTCGAGCGCGCCCTTGTCAAACCCTGACGAGCTCATGGAGTTGCGGATGGTCTTGCGGCGCTGCGCGAACGCGGCGTCGATCACATGGGCGCACGCCGCGCGGTCCGTATCGGTAAGCAGCGCAATGCCCTCGGGGGCGCGGTCGGCCGCCCAGCGCTCGATGCGCACCACGGCGGAGTCAACGTGAGGCGCGGGCATAAAGCAGCTCGGCGGGACCTCGAAGCGGCCCGTGACCTCGCCGTAGAGGCCGAGCTTTGCCGTGTAGGCGCCGTACTGCTTGGTGCCGGGCCGCGCCGCGATGCGGTCGGCGACCTCTTTCTGCACCATGACCACCGCGCGTTCGATGGAGGGCAGATCCGAGAAGTACCCCAGGATGAGCGTCGCGGCAACGTTGTAGGGAAGGTTCGCCACAAAGGCGGTGGGCGCAAGGTCTGAAGGCGCCCCGGGCACGGCTCCGCCCGCGCCCTCGACGCGGCGCGCGATGCGGCCGAACGCCGCTGCCAGGTCGTCGGAACCCACTTTGAGGGCGTCCCCCATGAGGTAGGCGAAGTTCGCATGCTCCATGGCGTGCTCCTCGAGCACGGGCTCGAGCTCAACGTCGGCCTCGATAGAGACGACCGCGCCCGCCTCTTGGACAAGCGCGAGCGTAAGCGTGCCGAGACCCGGCCCGACCTCGACGACGCGGCTCGCGCCGTCGAGGCAGGCAAGGTCCATGATCTTCTCGATCACATGGTTGCTCACCAAGAAGTTCTGTCCCAAGCGGTGCTTGGTCGCCAGCCCGTAGCGCTCGAGCGCCTCGCGCGTGGCCTTGGGGCTCGCGAGCGGAGAGGTGGTCATGCGCGCTGCCTAGTCGACGAGGCGCGGGAAGAGCGCCTGGCCCTTCTCGACCGGGCTGCCGCCGGCAAGGCCGCCCCAGCGGCAGAGCTCCTCGAGCGTGCCCTCGGGCTCGGCGGGCAGCGAGAGGCGGCGACGCACCTCGGCAGAGATCTCGGGCATGAAGGGGGCGTAGAGCTCGGCGGCGATGCGGATGACCTCGAGGATGTTCCAGATCACGAACGCGAGCTCGTCGGCCTTCTCGGGATCCTTGGCAAGCGCCCACGGGGCGCTGTTCTCGATGTCGAGGTTGGCGGCGGCCACGATGGCGTGGACGTCGGCGGCGCCGTCCTGGTAGTCGAACGAGGCCATGTGGGCGGCGTAGGCGTCGTACACGCCCGCGCACGCCTCTTTGAGCGGGCTCTCGTCGTCGTAGTTGGCGGGACGCGCGGGCGCGCAGCCGTCGAAGTACTTGGCGCTCATGTTGAGGGCGCGCGACACGAGGTTGCCCCAGCTGTTGGCGAGATCGGCGTTGTAGACCTGGCGCATGCGGCTCCAGCTGATGGGCGCGTCGGTGCCGTGCACCACGTCGCTCATGAAGTAGTAGCGGTACGCGTCGACGCCGAGAAGCTCCACGACCTCCTCGGGGGCAATCACGTTGCCGCGGCTCTTGCTCATCTTCTCGATCTTGCCGGTCTCCTCGTTGCGGACCGTGAGGAAGCCGTGCACAAAGACCTTCTCGGGCAGCGGCAGGCCGGCGGCCATGAGCAGCGCGGGCCAGATGACGCAGTGGAAGCGGATGATGTCCTTGCCCACCACGTGAACCTGCGCCGGCCAACGGCGGTCGAACTCCGCCTCGTCGTCGGAGCCGTAGCCGAGCGCCGTGATGTAGTTGATGAGGGCGTCGACCCACACGTAGGCCACGTGCTTCTCGTCAAACGGGAAGGGCACGCCCCAGTCGAAGGTCGAGCGGCTGATGGACAGGTCCTTGAGACCGCCCTTCACGAAGGAGAGCACCTCGTTGCGGCGCGTCTCGGGCTGAATGAAGTCGGGATGCGCCTCGTAGAAGTCGAGCAGCGTCTGCTCGAAGGCGGAAAGCTTGAAGAACCAGCTCTCCTCCTTGATGCGCTCGAGCGGGCGATCGCAGTCGGGGCAGAGCGGATGCTCGGGGTCGGCCGGCGCCTCGCCGGCGGCAACGCGCTCCTCCTCGTGGTGACGAACCTGCGTCTCGGTGAAGTACGTCTCGTCGGGGCGGCAGTACCAACCGTCGTAGGCGTCTTTGTAAATGTAGCCGCGATCGAGAAGCACCTTGAGGAACTTCTGGACGCCGGCGATGTGGCGCGGCTGCGTGGTGCGGATAAAGTCGTCGTTGGAGATCTCGAGCGTCTTCCACAGGTCGGCGAAGGCCGGCTCCATGGAGTCGCACCAAGCCTGCGGCGAGTCGAAGCCGTTCTTCTCGGCCGCCTCGGCGACCTTCTCGCCGTGCTCGTCCATACCGGTGAGGAACTTCACGTCCATGCCGCAGGCGCGACGGAAGCGCGCCTGCACGTCGGCCATGACCGTGCAGTACGCCGTGCCCAGGTGCGGCTTGGCGTTGACGTAGTAGATCGGCGTGGTGATGTAGTAGGAAAGCTTGTCTTCAGACATGCCTGCTCCTTTGCTCGGGATCATGCGCGCCGCGTGCCCGCACGCCGCTGCGGACGAGACCTCTCCCGCCTGCGCTGCGCCCGCATGCGGCGCATGCGGGCTCCGGGCCCGCCATGCAACGTTCGTTAGTGTACCGCACCGGGGCCTTTCGCGTCCGGTCGCTCCAGCGAAAGCGCGAGGTCGTACACCTCGCGCTTGCGCATGCCAAAGCGCTGCGAGAGCCGCTTGGCAGCCGCCGAGACGCTCTCCCCCGCCTCGAGAGCGCGGGTGAGCTCGCTTACGAGAAGCTCCTCAGGCGACTGGTCCGCTGCGGCGCTCGACGCCGCGGCAAGGCGCGCCCGATTCTGCTCGGCTTGCGTGGGCGGGCCGATGACGATCACGATCTCGCCCTTGAGCTGCTCACGCTCGGCAACCATGCGCGCCAGATCGGGGGCCGGGGCGCGCAGCACCTCCTCGTGGAGCTTCGTGAGCTCGCGGCACAGCGCGACCTCGCGCTCAGGAAAGACGCGCGCGACAACCTCGAACGTTGCCGTCGCGCGATGCGGCGACTCGTACACGAGCAGCGCGCCCGGAACCGCGGCGAGCTCGCGCAGGCGCTTCTCCTGCTGCTCGGGCTTGCGCGGCAAGAAGCCCTCGAAGAAGAAGTGCTCCGAGGCGATGCCGCTCAGAACGAGCGCCGTCACGCAGGCCGTGGGCCCCGGCACAACGGTCACCGGCAGGCCTTCGGCGCGCGCGGCGTCGACGAGTGCCTGCCCCGGGTCCGAGACGCCGGGCATGCCCGCGTCGGACGCGTAGGCAACGTGCTCGCCGGCGCGCAGGCGCTCGAGAAGCTCGGGCACGCGGCGGGCGATGACGTTCTCGTCGCAGCGCACGAGCGGCTTGGACGCGCCGATGTGCTTGAGGATCTTTCCGGTTACGCGCGTGTCCTCGCAGCAGACCACGTCGGCCTCGGCCAGCGCTGCGGCGGCGCGGGGCGAGAGGTCGCCGAGGTTGCCGATGGGCGTTCCCACTACGGTCAGCATGCGCTTATCCCATCATGCCGCGCTCGAAGGACGAGAGCGAGGCGCGGGCGTCCCAGGCAGGCAGGCGCTTCTCGGTCTTCCATGTCTGGAAGAACCAGCCGTCGGTCTTCTCGAAGGAAGCGAGCTGGTTGGAAACGAACACGCGCTCGTAGGCAATGCGCCCCTCGGGCGTCATCATCGAATCGGGCAGGACCGCCGCCGCGGACCACTCGCCCACCATAACCTTGAAGCCCGTCGAGAGCGCCTCGCGCAGGACGCGCTTGTTGCGCGCGAGCGCACGCGAGAGCCCGTCGGGGGTGGAGATGTCCTGGGCGGTTTCGCCACGGTAATGGTACAGGTGCACGTCCATCCAGACGTTCTTGTAGCGGCCGTGACGCATGAAGTGGCGCCAAGCGCCCGGATACCCCGACGAGGAGAACACCACGGCCTTGTCGTCGCCCATATGGCTGCGCACGTGGTCGTACGCCTCGCGGTAGAAGTTGCGCAGGTAGTGGGCGGGAATGCCGTCGGTGACCGAGAGGCCGCGGCGCACGCGCATGAGCGGGGTGTCGAGCAGCTCGATGCCAAAGAGCGCCGGATTGGAGCCGTAGCGCGAGGCCAGACGGTCGAGCACGTGCAGGGCGATGGCGCGGCCGCGCGTGGACGCATGCCAGTCGGCCGTGGTCTCGGGCGTCGTGGCGGAACCGTTGGAATCGCCCTGACCGCCGGGGACCGTCGCGAGATCGAGCAGCACGCTGATGCCGTGCTTGCCCGCCCACTCGAGCGCCTTGTCAACGTACTCGGAGCACGGGAGAAAATCGCCCGCGTCGCCTTCGGGCTCGAAGGTATGCCACGGCACCGGAAGCCTTACGGCGTTGAGCCCCAGGATCTCCATGCGCTCGAAATCGTCTTCAGAGATGAAGGTGTCGTAGTGCTTCTTGATCTTCTCGTGGTACGCCTCGGCGCCGAGCGCCTTGATAAGCTCTTCTTCGGTAGAAGCTCCCGTGGCAGAGAACAGGGAGGGCGTCACCCACGGCTCGGCAATCAGCCAACCCGACAGGTTCACGCCGCGCAAACGCGTGGTTGTAACCTGGTCCTTCTTCTTCATTGATGCACATCCTTTATCGGTACGGCGCCGGCAGGCAAACTCGAGCGATGCGTCCAATCCTGCCGCGCCGACAAGCTCAATCGACCCAGAAGCAAACGGTAGCGCCCCCGATGGAGCGGCCCTATGCCTCCGTACTCTATACTAGCGTTTATCAGCACGTTTTCTGAGCTGGAGCCAAGATCCTAAGCGCAAGTTAAGGCACAGACTCCGAAGCGTCGCAAAGAGCCGACCCCATCCCGCATCCACAAATCCCAGAAAGATTTTTCGATTTGTCTTGACGGAACCCGATCTTCTGATATATTTATCACTCGTCACCACGGCCAGATAGCTCAGTTGGTAGAGCAGCGGACTGAAAATCCGCGTGTCGAGGGTTCGACTCCCCCTCTGGCCACCACGTGAATTGAGAAGCCCCGCCACCCGCGGGGCTTTTTCTTTAGCGACCCAGCTCCCCCGGGGAGTCGAACCCCGCTGGGGGCGCGAGCGTCAAGCAAACGCAAAGCGTTTGCAGCGAGCGCGCGAGGGCGCGGGGCGCCCGAGCGTGCCGCCTGCCGCGAGGCAGGCGCGACTCCCCCTCTGGCCACCACGTGAATGTTAAGCCCTGCAGCAATGCGGGGCTTTTTCTTTAGCGAGCGACCTCCCCCGGGGAGTCGAACCCCAATGGGGGCGCGTCAAGGACGCCGGCTCCTCGGGCAAAACCCGCGTCGATACGGGCGCTATGCGCCAAAACAAACATAGTACGGGCAGGCTGCGCAAAATCCCCGTTGATACGGGCGCGCTGCGCAGAAACGCATCCGACACGGGCGGGCCTCGCAAAAACGAACGCGATACTGCTGTCTCGCATCTATGTTTCAAAACAATAGTCTACATAATGCTTATTTCTGCAGAGTAACCACCGGCAATAACCTGGATCACCCGTCCGTAAAACAGCACCGAGTCAGAGCACCGCCAGTTTCGTAGCCTCTTTTGCGCAGCCAGTCAGTATTGCATGCTCTTTTGCGCAACCGGCCAGTATCGCGAGTCGTTTTGCGCGAACACCATCGCACAAAGAGAGCGTTCCGAGAAGGACGTTGAGCGGCATCTTATGCAAGGTAAACGCACCAACTTGTAAGCCAACCGAGTAATTCCGACACCGAGCGCCCGAGGTCTTTTGCAAGATGTCAGCGCCGCATTTGCGCCAAAGAGGGGGATGCCGAAATGCGCTAGCTGGGCATGGTCAACCGACACTCTGCTGGAATCAGCAATAGCCGAGGGTTACGACGCGGATCCGGGAGCCCACCGCAAACCACGGGGTCTCGGACGAGACGCGCTCGAACACGGCGCAGGCACGGGGGCAGCGCGCCATACGGCCGGGCGGCAGGCGCAAAACGGTCTCGACCACGCGGTTGTGCTCGTCGACAAACGCTAGATCGATCGGCCGGCGCATGCCCCAGGTGTGAACCGACGAGCACGCGGGAAAGAGCAGGCAGTCGCAAAGCGGCGCGCCCTCGCGTCCGATAAGCCCGCGCAGCCTCGTCGCAAAGCGCCGAGCAACAAGCACGGTCATCACCCGTGTCGAACAGGCCACGAGCACCACGCGATCAGCACGCGGCGAGACGGCATGCGAAGGAGATGCGGCACGTGTGCGCTCGAATGGAGCGGCTTGCCCCGTAGATGCGCCGCCAAAATGCAGCGCAGCCTTTCTCGTCATGCGATCACCCCTGACCTCCACGGATCGATCGTGACAGCGCGCTCCCGAACGAGAACCGCCGGAATCCCGGCGCGCACGCCCGCCACGGAGAAGTCCCGCGGCCACGGGTTGAAGCGCATCACGCAGACATAGGTGCGCGGCGCCGCCACAAGAGAGAGAACCGATGCGCCCGCAGCCTTCTCCCCATCCTCCTCGCGCACCTCGACCTCAACCGGATAGCCTCCCATGGCGCGCTCGAGCTCCTCGGCAACAGCATCGGCTGCCGACGATACGTCGTCCCCAGACGGAGACACTGCCTGAGCGATCACGACATCGGGCGCGACGCGGTCGAAGCGCGCCGACGCCGCCGAGAACAGCGCGAGGTTGTACGCGATCAACGCGCACACCAACAGCACGGGCACGGCGACCGCCGTCTCGATCACCGCCTGCGCGCGCGTCTCCTGAAGAAGAACGAGCGCAAAGGACGTGGGACCCTTTTTCCGCGCGCATCTCATCCCGGTCACCTCCTGCTCCCCGCACCTGCGATGTCGCGCAGGCGCACCGTCAACGGAACAGACCCGAGCCCTGGGATCAGAATCTCGGCGAGCGTAACCTCGGTTGCCAGGATCTGCTCCCCCGCCTGGTAACCCAGCGCGCGCAAAAGGGCGTCCGGGTCGGTCGTGCCGATCGGAAGATCCCTGAGCTTGTCCTGCACATCGGCCACCGATCCTGCTCCGCCCGCCTCGAGCACGTTGGACGAGTTGGTCAGCACGGGCTTCTTGAGCCGCAGGTCGGCGGGTTCGAACCCCAGCGCCCCGACGATGCCCTCGAGCCGGTCCGCAAGCCATTCGGCAACCGCGCCGCCGCCCAGCCCGTCAAGCCCTCCCAAAAGCTCGCCCATAAGCTCGTCGACTCCGGCGGCAGCGTTGCCGTACGAGACGAGCAAGCGCCCCCAAAGGTCCATGACCGAGTCAACGAGCCCGACCGCCCCGCCGCTGCCGCAGCGCTCCTTAAAGCTCGAGAAGAACGACGAAAGCACGTTGTTCTCGGCTGTGGCCTCGTCCGGGGCGAGCACGGCCGCGGCAACGGCGCCACGCTCGGGCACGCGCGCCTGCGAGACGATCGACCCACCGCCGACCTCGGGACTCTCGACCTCACCCGAGGCAACAAGCGCCACGCACCCGTAGCGACCGGGCGGCGCGATGCGCGGCCTCTCCACCGCGAGCGACTGAAACGCGTCCTCGAACGCGTCACCCGTATCCGCCGCGTCGTCGCGCGCCGTCTCCTCCAGCGCGATCTCGTCGAGACGTGCTCGCTCGTAAGCTTCGAGCGCTTGCGTGTAGGCGCGCAGGTAATACTCGAACCCGTTGTCGATCGAGGTGGAGGCAGCGGGAACCTTCGCGACGTCGCCGATGCTGAAACGGCACACCGAGCATTCGCGCGCCTTCCCCTCGTCGATGTCGCTGAGCGAGACCAGCGGCCCCGCCTCCCCTGTGGCGCCCGAGCAGTCGGCGCCGTAGTGAAGCGTGCGCTTGCCGTCCTTCACCGTCGACGGCCAACGGGCATCGGTATACACGGTCGTCTCGCGCATCTCTTCGGCGTTGCGCGGCAAGTACGGCACGTCGACCGCGCACGTTGCCGCTTCGTCGACGATCGACGCCTCCGCGAGCATATCTACCGCGAGCTCGTAAAACGCCGCGCGCGCCGCCGAGTTTGCCTTCTCCTCAGTGCTCTCGCCTTGCGGTGCCTCGTGGTCGAGGCGCCAGCGGTAATACGCCCGCGCGCGTTCGAGCCCCGCGTCGACGCGCCACGTGATGCTCGAGGCGTAATCGGGGTTCTCGGCGTCGGAAAGCTCCGTGAGCGAAGACGCGCGCTCGCGCATCGACGATCCCTCGGCGCCGCAGTCGGCGAGCCACGC
>CALUOB010000018.1 GCA_944322175.1 uncultured Coriobacteriaceae bacterium | reverse complement strand
ATGCGCCCGCCTGCTTTGGACTTGCGGGGCTTCTCGGCCTTTTGTTTAACGGGCCGCGGCGCCTTGACCGGAGCGGCGCCCCTCCCCGCCTTGCGATACGTAGGCTTCGGCCGGCTAGAAGCCGAGGAACTTGACTTCTGGTTGTAGCTCGACGCCATACGTTTCCTTAACTGTTGCGTATACCTTCTGCATGACCTTCACGACGTCTGCCGCCGTGGCAGATCCCGTGTTGACGATAAAGTTACCGTGAACTTCGGACACTTCGGCCCCTCCGACCGAAAAACCCTTCAATCCACAGTCCTCGATCATCTTTCCTACACTCCGCTCAGGCGGGTTTTTGAACACGGAGCCGCACGAAGGCATGGCAGCCGGCTGCGAACGGCGACGACGACGAAGGCTGCGCTCCATACGCTCGGTAATGGTGATCTTGTTGCCAGGACGAAGACGCAGCTTCACTTCGAGCACGATGTCGCTCTTGGGAAGGCTCGTCGTGCGATAGCCCCACTCGATCTCGTCGTAGCGGTAATGCTTGAGACGCTCCTCGGTAGGCGCGTACACCGTGACCTCTTCTATGACCTCGCTCATCCAATCGGAGCGCGTGCCCGCGTTCATCGACACAGCGCCGCCGAGCGTGCCCGGCACGCCCACCGCGAACTCCATGCCGGCGAGCGAATGGTTGAGCGCCTCGTTGACCACGCGCGAGAGCATGGCTCCGGAACCGGCAGTCATGCAGGCACTCTCCTCGTCGACCACGACGCGACGAAACTCGCGGCCGAGCGTGAGCACGGCGCCGTCGTAGCCCTCGTCGGCAACGAGGATGTTCGTGCCCCTGCCGAAGATGGCCCATTCGACATCTTCACGGAGCAGCACTTTGATGGTGCTGCGCAGGGCATGGTAGCTATGGCAGGTAATGAACAGCGCGGCCTTGCCACCGATATGGTAGCTCGTGCGATGGTCGAGACGCTCGTTCTCGACCACCTCGACGTCCTCGATGGCAGAAAGCGCCTGTACGGCGTTGGACGTGCTCAAAGAAGCCTCCTCGACGCCCAGTAGTTAGGCGTTCATAGCCGCGATAAAGTCGGACGCGACCGTCGTGACGTCACCCGCGCCCATGGTGATGAGAAGATCGCCCTCGCGGCAGAGCCCGGCGAGTTCGTCGATGACGCCGGGGCGCGAGTCGACGTAGCGGACGTCCTTGCCCGGATGCGCCTCGCGGATGGCATCGGCGAGCAGCTTGCTCGTAACGCCCGGGATGGGCATCTCGCCTGCCGGGAACACGTCGATAAGAACCACGACGTCGGCGTCGGCAAAGGCGTCGGCAAACTGGTGCAGAAGCGCCTGAAGCCGCGAATAGCGGTGCGGCTGGAAGACCGTGACCACGCGATCGAAGTGCAGGCTCTTGGCAGCGGCGAGCGTCGCCTTGACCTCGGTGGGATGATGGCCGTAATCGTCGACGACCGTGATGCCCTTGACGTCGCCCACGTGGGTGAAGCGACGGCGCGCGCCCTCGAACGTCGAAAGCGCACGGGCGGCCTCGGCGCGATCGAAGCCACACGCCTGGGCAACGGCCATGCAGGCGGTGGCGTTGAGCATGTTGTGGGCGCCCGGGTTATGGGCGATGGTCACGTCGTACGACGCGCCGTCGGCAAAATGCACGGTCATATGGCTCTCGATGGAACGCTCGACCGGATGGCCCTCGCACACCACGTCGCAGGAGGGGTCAAAACCGTAGCTCAGGACCTTGCGTCCGGTGGAGCGGGCGAGCTCGACCAGATGCGGGTCGTCGCCGCACACGACAACGGTCCCCTCGTCACCGACGAGGCCCATGAACTTGGCGAACGTCTCCTCGATCTCCTGAAGCGAGGAGTAGTGGTCCATGTGGTCTTCCTCGACGTTGGTAACCACGGCGATCGTGGGCTCGAGGTACAGGAAGGAGCCGTCGGACTCGTCTGCCTCGGCCACGAAGTAGTCGCCTGCGCCGTTCTTGCCGTTGGTGCCGTAGCCCTCGACGATGCCGCCGATGAGGAAGCTCGGCTCGAGGCCCATGCGGTCGACCATGGTGGCGCACATAGACGAAGTCGTCGTCTTGCCATGAGTGCCCGCAACGGCGATCGTGGTCTTGCCGTGACCGAGATACGAGAGCATCTTGGCGCGCGGCCAAACGGGAATGCTCAGCTCGCGGGCGCGGATAAGCTCGGGATTGGACTCAGGGATGGCGGAGGAGATGACGACGACCTCGGGGCGCACCTCGTCGATCGTGCGGGCCTCGTGGCCCACGCGGACGTCGACGCCGGCGCGCGTAAGCTGGCGCACGTAACGAGAGGTCTTGAGGTCGGAACCCGAAACCTGGTAGCCGCGCTCATGAAGCACGAGCGCGATGCCGCTCATGCCGGCTCCGCCGACGCCGATAAAGTGCACGCGCGTAAAGTCGCGCTCGTTCTCTGCCGTAGCCGTCATATCGAGAGTCTCCTTATATCGAGCTAGTGTTGGCGCAAGGCGTACCCGCGCGATTTTTGTCCTTAGCCAGTAACTTTACCGCAAACGAGAGCGCATGCGCTAGGCGAGCGCAAGAAGTGCATCGGCGAGGCGCGCCGCCGCCCCTGCCTGCCCCAGGCCCTCCGCCGCAGAGCGCATGCGCTCGCGCTCATCGGAGTCCTTGAGCAGCTCGACGATGCCGGAACCGAACGAGGGATCGTCGAGCTCATCGTCGCGCACCAGGCGTGCCGCCCCAGCATCAACCAGAAGATGAGCGTTTGTCGTCTGATGATCCTCCGTCGCAAACGGGAAGGGCACGAGAACCGAAGGAACGGCAAGCGCACTGATCTCGGCCACCGACGAGGCGCCCGAGCGCGAGAGCACGAGGTCTGCCGCGGCGAGCGCGTCGCCCATGTCGGATATGTAGGGGCTCACGATCCAGCGCTTCTGCTCCTCGGGCGTGAGGGCAAGGCGCGCCACCGTGTCGCCGTAATCGTCGGCGCCCGTTGCGTGCACCACGTAAACGCCCGGAATGCCGAGAAGCGCGCCCTTGAGCGAGGCCACCGCCTCGTTGAGGTGCTTGGCACCGAGCGACCCGCCGAAGACGAGAAGCACCGTGGCGTCGGCAGGTATGCCGCGGGACGCGCGGCCCTGGCTGCGGCTGCCCTCGAGCACCGAGCGGCGCACGGGGTTGCCCGTCATGACGATGCGGGTGCCTTTGCCCTTCTTTGCCTCGAACACCTGCTTGACCGCCGGGTGCGAGATGGCGATGAGGCTCGCCAGGCGAGCCGACTCCTTGTTGGCAAGGCCGGGAACGGAGTTCTGCTCGTGGAGCGCCACGGGCACGCCGATCTTGGCTGCGGCGCGCACGAGCGGAAGCTCGAGGTAGGCGCCGAAGCCGATGGCCACGTCGGGGCGCGCCGCAGGATCCTCGCGGAAGCGCTTGACGAGGCGCTTCTCCTCGTGGTGCAGATGCATGAGGGCCGTCACGAGCGTCCAGGGACGCGAACGGTCGAACCCCGTCACATGGACCGGAAAGAACGGGAAGCCCGCCTCGGGAACGAGCCTCCCCTCGAGCCGGCGCTGCTCCCCGTAAAACTCGACTGCGCAACCACGGTCCTTAAGTTCCTGCGCAAGCGCCAGCGCCGGATTCACGTGGCCGGCGGTACCGCCCGCCGCAATCGCAACCTTGACTGCTGCCATGTCGCGTCCTTTCCGTCTTATGCAATCGCGGGCGCGCCGCATGCGCGCCTCTTGCTATCTATCGTACCGCGAACGGCGCGTCATGCGCGATGCGCCTCGCCCGCCTCCGCGCGGGCGAGAAGCGCGGTCGTCTTCGGCGCGCCCCGTATTCCGCAAGCGGTCGGCAGCCGAAGGCCCGAGGTCGATACGGCCCCAGCCGCTGCCCGTATCAGCGCCACCCCGCCACGCAGCTCGGGGTCGCGACCTCGGAGACGCTGTAGCGCGCCTGTCGTAGCCCGAGCCATCCCGTGACGTCGGGGGCACCTCGTCCTCCGCTGCGTATGCGCTGCGGCTGCCGCGCGGACGGCCTCCGTCAACGACGGTAAAGCCGCCGCGCCGCTCGGAGCGCCTGTGGGGCTCCCCCGCCGTGCTCTCGTCGACCACGGCCAGGCGCGAGCGCAGTTCCTCGGAGGCGCCGGGCACGTTGCTCTCGAGCGAAACGCGGACAATGAGTCCGATGAGCATTAGCGAGGCGATCATAGATGAGCCGCCGTAGCTGATGAGCGGCATCGGCTTGCCCGTCATGGGCGCCACACCGATGATGCCGAGCGCGTTGACGATGAACTGCACCATGAGGATCACGCTGCACGCGGCAGCGATGAGCCTGCCCTGAAGCGTCGGGGACTGTTGGGCGATCTTGAGGCCCGCGTACACCATGACGGCAAAGACGACGAAGAAAAGCGCCGTGCCCACGAAGCCGAGCTCCTCGCCGATAACCGCGAGGATGTAGTCGTTGTGCGCCTCAGGCAGGTAGAGGTACTTCATGGTGGAGTTGCCGATGCCCCGGCCGAACAGCCCGCCCGAGGCAAACGCCATGATGGCGCGCGTAGCCTGGTAGCCCGAGCCGTAGAGATCCTCCCACGGGTCGGACATCAGGCGCTCCATACGGTAGGGCTCGGCGATGACGAGGGCCGCGCCCGCCGCCAGCAGCGCCAGGAGCACGCCGCCGATGATCTTGTACGAGAACCCCGCGAAGTAGCACATGAGAAACACGGTTGAGACGATGATGATCGACGAGCCCAGGTCGGGCTCGGCGAGGATCAGGAACACCGGAACGAGCACGACCGCCGCAAGCAGCGCGAGAAACCGCACCGTGTCGATCGAGTACTCCTCGTAGTAGTCCTTGAAGACCTTTGCCACCGCGAGGATGATGACCGGCTTGGCAAACTCCGACGGCTGGATCTGCTGGCCCGCAATAACGAACCAGCGCGTCGCGCCGTTGACGTTGACGCCCGCCACGAGCGTGAGCGCGAGAAGCACGACGATGACGATCCAGGGAACCCAAACGGCGTAGCCCTCCCACGCCCTCAATGGTATGCGGGAGGCACACACGGCGCAGACCAAACCGACGGCGATGAAGGCGGCCTGACGCACCAAGAAGTAGGTGGAGTCGCCGTTTTCCTTGAGCGCCTCGACCGACGAGGCCGAGTACACCATGAGCAGGCCGAAGCCGAGAATTGCTGCCACGCACACGAGAAACACCAGGCGCGGCCGCATGATGCGCGCCGGCACGCCGGCGATGAGCCGCTCCGAGAGCGTGTCGGGCCTGGAGCCGCGGCGCAGGCTGCCGAGCTTGTCACGCCCGCGCGTGGGTGCGCTGCCGGCAGAGCCGCGCCTCCTGGAGGGTCGGGCGGTATGTGAGGTCGATGTGGCCACAGAGATCCTTTGCAAGCGAAATCGGCGGTCTGGTTGCTAGGCGCGCGCGGCGATCTGCCCGACGAGCTCCTTGAAGCGCTCGCCGCGCTCCTCGAAGCCGCTGAACTCGTCGAACGAGGCGCACGCCGGCGAGAGCAGCACGACCTCGCCCGCACGGGCAATCGAGCGGGCCACGTCGAGCGCGTCGGCCAGGTGGTCGGCTGCGGCGATCTCGACGCCCTCGCCCGCGGCAGGCTCCGAGAAGGCCTCGAGGAAGCGCGAGCGCGCATCGCCGAAGCAGACGACGGCGCGCACGTGGCGCACCACCTCGGCCGCAAAGTCCTCGAGCGCGGTGCCCTTGTCGGCTCCGCCCAGGAGAAGGACCACGTTGCCTGCCGGGAAGGCGGTGAGCGCCTTGAGCACGGCATCGGTGTTGGTGGCCTTGGAGTCGTTGACGTAGGCGATGCCGTCGATCTTGGCCACCGGCTCGATGCGGTGCTCGAGCGGCGAGAACGAGCGCAGGCCGTGGCGCACGGCGTCGGCCGAGACGCCCACGAAGAGCGCAGCGGCCGATGCGGCGAGCGCGTTGGCGACGTTGTGCGCACCGGGGATAAGCAGCTCGTCGGTGCCCACGAGCGTGATCTTCTCGCCCGCAAGGCGCACGCAGAGCTTGCCCTCGGCCACGAAGGCGGCGTCGTCGGTGCGCGGGTCCTCGACGCTCAGCACACACAGGCGCATGCCGAAGGCACGGATGGCGTCCATGCGCTCGGCAACCCCCTCGTCGTCGGCGTCGACGATCGCCAGGTCGCCCGCGCCCATGTTGCGGAACAGGCGCAGCTTGGCCTGGGCGTAGTTCTCGTGGCTGCGGTGCCACTTGAGGTGGTCGGGCGTGATGTTGAGGAGAATGCCCACGTGCGGGTGGAGCTCCTCGGTGGTGGCGAGCTGATAGCTCGAGAGCTCGGCGCAGAACCACTCGTCGTCGCGACGGTCGTTCACGCGCGAGGTTGCCACAGTGCCGATGTTGCCCACCGCAGAGGCATCGAGGCCGCCGGCGAGCAGCAGATGGTTGAGAAGCGACGTCGTGGTGGTCTTGCCGTTGGTGCCCGTGACGGCGCACCAACGCTCCGGCGAAAGCCGGTAGGCAAACTCGGGCTCCCCCATGATCTGATCGGACGCGGCGCGCGCCGAGGCAAAGAAGTCGGAGAACTCCGAGATGCCGGGGCTCGCCACGCAGACGTCGTAGGAGCCCTCGACGGTCTCGGTGCCGAAGACAAACGACACGCCCTGCTCCTCGAGGGCGCGCGTCTCGTCGTTGGGCCTCGACTGGCCGCCGCCGTACACGGTAACCGAGGAGACGCGGCAATTGTCGCCGGAGCCCAGATGCGGAAGCGCCCAGCGCACCACGTCGAGGCCGGTCTTGCCCTGGCCGAGGACCAGAAGGGAGAAATGCTCAGGAAGCATGCGTAATCGCCTTACCCTAACCCATGGTGAAGTACATAGCCAAGCCAAGCGCGCCGAACGCGGCGGCGATGATCCAGAAGCGGATCACGACCTTGGTCTCCGCCCAGCCCTTCTTCTCGAAGTGATGGTGGATGGGCGCCATGAGAAAGACGCGCTTTCCCGTGGCCTTGAAGCTCGTGACCTGGATCATGACCGAGAGCGCCTCGACGATGAAGAGGCCGCCCACGACGAGCGAGATGACCTCGGTGTTGGTGAGGATAGCAAGCGAGGCAAAGCCGGCGCCGAGGGCGAGCGAGCCGGTGTCGCCCATGAAGATGCTCGCGGGATAGGAGTTGTACCAGAGGAAGCCCACGCACGCGCCGGCGCAGGCCGCAGCAAAGACCGCGAGGTTGCTGTCGCGCGCCAAAAACGAGATGCCCGCCATGATGAGCATGGAGGTCATCGACGTGCCGCCTGCGAGGCCGTCGAGACCGTCGGTGAGGTTCACGGCGTTGGACATGCCCACGAGGAGCAAGAAGACGAACACTAGGTAGAGCCACGGCACGACGAGCTCCACGCCGCCGATGGCAAACGTGGAGGTGACAACGCCGAGGTCGATGGTAAAGCCGCCCGGGAAGCGCACCTCGGGCGCCACGCCGCAGAAGCTCACCGCGCACACGCAGAACACGACGCAGATGGCCGTGAGGCCGATCATCTTGGCGTGGGGCGTGAGGCCGAGCGAGCGCCCGTGGGTAACGGACGTGACGTCGTCAACGAGACCGAGCAGCCCCGTGGCAAGCGTGGCCCCGAGCGCGAGCATGAGCTCGAAGGTGGGCTTGGCGATGAGCAGGCACGCGATGACCATGCCGACGAGAATCACCACGCCGCCCATGGTCGGAGTTCCCTGCTTCACCAGGTGGCGCTGGGGACCGTCGGCGCGAACCTGCTGGCCGAAGTGCTCGACCTTCATGAGCTTGATCCAGAACGGCATGAGGATCAGCACGGCGGCTGCGGCGACAAAGATCGCCAGGAAGATCTGAAACGTCGGGTACGCCGGATTGCCTAGCATGATGCGCAAACCCCTTCCACAAATCGGTCGAGACCAACAAAACGAGAGCCCTTCACAAGCACGACGTCGCGCGCGCCAAGTGCCGGCTTGAGGCGGGCAAGCGCCTTCTCCGCCGTGGGAACCACGCGCACGCGGTCGTCGGGCATGCCCATGACGCGGGCAGAGTCGGCCATGCACTGCGCCCCCTCGCCTCCCACGCAGACGAGAAGCCCGAGCTTCTTGGCGGCGGCGTACGCGCCCACAAGGCCGTGCAGGCGCGGGGACTCGTCGCCGAGCTCGCCGATCTCGCCGAGCACGGCGATGCGGTCGCCCTCGCAGGGCAGCGAGCAGAGCAAGTCGAGCGCCGCGGCCGTGGAGTCGGGGCTCGCGTTGTAGGAGTCGTCGATCACGCGGGTGCCCGCGGGCGTGACGCGCTGCTCCTGCCTCATGTGGGCGCTGCGCAGCTTGGGCAGCGTCTTGGCGATAACCGAGGTAGGCACGCCGAGCTCGCGCGCGCAGGCGCAGGCGAGAAGCGCGTCGGGCACCGCCTGGGCGCCGGTGATGCCGAGCTCGACCTTGATCTGGCTGGCATCCTGCAGCTCGAGGTCAAAATGGGCGCGGCTCTCCGCGTCGAGCTCCACGTTGCGGCCCGACACGTCGTCGTCGGAGCTCATGCCGCAGAGCACGCACTCGACCCCTGCGGGACGCGCGAAGTTCTCGATGATGAAGGGGGTAAAGTCGTCCTCGCCGTTCAGGAACAGCCGCGCATGGTGCCCCTCGAAGTTCTCGGACGACGGCGGCATGCCCGAGACGATCTCGGCCTTGGCGCGGGCGATGTTCTCGCGCGAGCCGAGGAGCCCGATATGCGAGGTGCCGATCTTGGTGATGATGCCATAGGTAGGCTGGGCGATGCTCGAGAGCGTCTCGATCTGCCCCGGGCCGTCCATGCCCATCTCGAGCACGAGCACCTGCGTGTCGGCGGGCGCCGCGAGAATGGTGAGCGGCAGGCCGATGAGGCTGTTGAAGTTGCCCTCGGTGGCGTGCACGCGGTAGGTCGTGGCGAGCAGGTCGCGCAAGATCTCCTTCGTGGTGGTCTTGCCCACCGATCCCGTGATGCCCACGACCGTGCAGCCCATGCGCGCGCGGTAACCCTGCGCGAGGCGCTGGAGAAAGACCTCGGAGTCGTCGGCGCGGAACACGGCGCACTCGTGCTCGTCGGCGAGCTTGATGAGGCTGCGGCTCGGCTCTTCGGTGAGAACCACGCAGGCAGCCCCGGCGCGCACCGCCTGCGGCGCGAAGTCGTTTCCGTTGACCTTCTCGCCCGCAAAGGCGACGAAGATGCTGTCGCGCTCAACGGCGCGCGAGTCGATCACGCACCCCCGGCAGACGCGTTCGGCGTTGCCGGTGTACGGCACCACCCCCGTGACCGCCTCGAGGTACTTGGTTGCGATCTCAATCATAGGTATGCTGAACCCCTTACCGGGCGCGGGGCGCGGGCACGCTGAGCGCCCGCCGTCGGCGCGTCCGACAGCTTATGCGACAACTGACAATTGTATCGTGCCGCCGTGGGAGCGTGGTGCAGGGTGTGTGAACACTTAACGAACGGAGAAGAGCCCGCGCACCGGTTCCGTGCGCGCCCTCGTTCGTTCCGCGAGTACCGCGCCTACGCCGTCGGCGTGACGCCCATCGTTTGGAAGGCGGTGGACTCGACCGTGCGGAACACGTCCTGCGACACCGTGACACCCGCCGTGCCGTAGAGCGTCACGTACGTGAGTACCTTGGGATCCTTCGTGGGGCCGAAGCCCAGGAAGGAGGTCATGTACGTGTCGTCGAGATAGCCGCCGGTCTCGGAGGCGATCTCGGCGGTGCCCGTCTTGCCCGAGATCTCGTAGCCCTCGATCGCGGCGTCGGTGCCCGTGCCCGACTTCACGACGTCGGTCATGATGTCAGCAACGTCCTCGGCGGTCTGCTTGTCGATGACGCGCTTCTCCTCGTCCTTCCATTCGGCCTGCTCGCCGCCCTTGGCGAGCAGGAAGTGCGGAGTCGTGGCCACGCCGTCGTTGGCGACGGTGGCACCGGCGCGCGCCACTTGGATGGGCGGCACCGACACCGCCTGGCCGAACGCCATGGTCGAGAGCGTGGAGCCGTCGTAGTCGTCGCGGTCGGTCACGATGCCCTCGATCTCGCCCGGGAAGTCGATGCCGGTCTTCTCACCGATGTCGAAGAGGTCGAGGTACTTCACGTAGTCGTCGGCTCCGATCTCGGCGCCCACGAGGGCAAAGCCGGTGTTGGAGGAGCGGCGGAGCATCTCGCGCAGCGACATGTCCATGGTCTCGCTGCGCCCGTCGGCGTCGGTCACGTAATCGTCGCCCACCTTGACCGCGCCCGGCACCGAGATCTCGGGCTTGTCGGTGTCCATGATGCCGAGCTCGATGGCAATGGCCGACGTGATGATCTTGAACGTGGAGCCCGGCTCGTAGGAGTCGGTCACCACGCGCAGGTTCATGTCCTCGCTCGTTGCGGACTCAAGGTCGTCGGGGTCGTAGGTGGGGTTGGAGCACGCGGCGAGGATCTCGCCGCTGCGCGGGTCGAGAACCACCACCGACCCGTTCTCGGCCTCGCTGTCCTCCACCGCAGCCTCAAGGGAGTCCTCGGCCGTTGCCTGGATGTTCACGTCGATGGTGAGCACGATGTCGGTGCCGTCGACGGCAGGCTCCTCGAAGTACGCGCCGCCGGCGATGTAGCTGCCGTCCATGGAGCGCTCGCGCATGAGCGAGCCGTTCTCGCCGGAAAGCAGGTCGTTGTAGAAGAGCTCGATGCCGGTGAGGCCCTGGTCCTCGTTGTTCACCACGCCGAGCACCTGCGAGGCGAGGCTACCGTAGGGGTACACGCGCTTGACCGCCTGCTCAAAGCCCACGCCGGGAAGCTCCAGCGCCTCGATCTCGTCGGCGAGCTCCTGGTCGACCTGGCGCTTCACGTAACTGAACGCGCCGCCCTGGTCGATGATGGCGCGCACGTCCTTCTCTTCCATGTCGAGCTTCTCGGCAAGCGCCTCGGCGGTCTCTTTGGGATCGTCGACGAGCTCGGAGTTTACGTAGACGTTCACGCAGTCGACGCTCACGGCGAGCACGTTGCCGTTGCGGTCGTAGATGGTGCCGCGCTTGGCGTAGATGGTCTCGGACGCCAGGCGGTACATGTCGGCGCGGTCGCGGTAGGTCTGGGCGTTGATGATGTCGTAGTCAACGAGCTTGAGAAGGCCCGCGCAGAGAAAGATCGCGAAGACGATCGGCACGATGAGCCAGCGCGAGAACTTCTCGCGGTCGAGATCGGTGTGAAACAGGTCGTTGACCACGCGCGCAGAGCGGCGCGAGCCCTGAGGCCCGCGCCGCCGAGACGAATCGCGGTATGAGTTGTACGGAGAGCGGCCGCGTGAGCTGCCGCGCCGGTCGTCGTAAGCCATGGCGCTCCTTGGGGAGGGTCCTCGCTACTCTGCCGACGCCTCCTCGGCGCCCGCTGCGGCGCTCGCATCGGAGGAGAAGTCGAGAATCACGCGCTGATCGGGCTCGACCATGCCGAGAGAGCCGGTGGCGATGTCGCGAATGCGCGAGTCGGCACCGTACACCGAGTTCATGACCTCGAGGTTCTCGCCCGCCTCGCGGACCTCCTCGATCTCCTGGCTGATCTGCGCGTTGTCGTTCAGCAGAGCCGTCGTTGCACTAGCAATGGTAACGCGGCCGAGGCCGATGGCGCAGAACAGAACCGCAAGCACCGCGAAAACTTTAACAACGTGAAGAAACGCCGGGCTCACGTCTTGGTCTGCCTGACGGCCGGCACCCGTGTATACGTCGAAGCGCGGGGCGCGCGTCTCAGCGGCGCGGCGGCGGCGCTCGGCGCCGTAACCGTAGCTCGCCTGCTCCTGAGCCGTGTAGTCATAGGCATATGCCGCGCTTGTGTACCTGCTGGCCATGATCTGTGCCCCGCCCCTTGCGTTAACGTCAATGAGTAGATACCGATACGTTGCTGCTGCGTTTAAGCTGCGTTGGTAGTGCGTTTAGCGTTCGTTTGAAGCTGCGTTGGTGCTGCGCGTAAGCGAGTGAGCGGATACCCGCCCGCGCTCGCGAAGCGCCTCAGAGCTTCTCGGCTACACGGGTCTTTGCAGACCGTGCCCGAGGGTTGCGCTCAACCTCTGCGGCCGAGGCCGTGAGCGGCTTGCGCGTGATGACTTTGAGCACCGGCACCTTCCCGCACACGCACACCGGAAGCTCCGGCGGGCACGTGCACCCCTGGCTCATCTCTTGGAACGCACGTTTGACGATGCGGTCCTCGAGCGAGTGGTAGGAGATCACGCAGATGCGCCCGCCCGGGTTGAGCCACCTGATGGCCGCCTCAAGGCCGCTTTCCAGCGCGTCGAGCTCGTGGTTGACCTCGATGCGAATGGCCTGGAAGCTGCGCTTGGCCGGATGGCCTCCGTGTCGGCGCGCCGCGGCGGGTATCCCCGCTTTGACGCACTCGACGAGCTCGCCCGTCGTGGCGATCGGCGCTTTCTCGCGGCGGCGCACGATCTCGCGGGCAATGCGGGACGCGTACTTCTCCTCCCCGTAGACGCGCAGGACCCGAGTGAGGTCGGCTTCGGTGTAGGTGTTGATGACCTCGGCTGCGGTTAAGGTGTGGTCCTCGGGATTCATGCGCATGTCAAGTGGGGCGTCCTCGTGGTAGGAGAAGCCCCTTCCGGGAATATCGAGCTGAGGGGACGAGACCCCCAAGTCGAAGAGAAACCCGTCGACGCCGGGAACCTCGGCCGAGCAGAGCAGCTCGTCGAGGTTTCCGAAGTTGCCCTTCAGAAGCTTGTGCGGCACGCAAGGAGCCTCGCGGTCGAGCCTCTGGGAAGCGGCTGCCAGAGCCATGTCGTCCTGGTCGATGCCGATCAAGAGGCCCTCCTCGCCCACCTCGGCGGCCATTCTCACCGAATGGCCCGCTCCGCCCAGCGTGCAGTCGCACACGGTGGAGCCCGGTTTGAGCGCAAGGCTCGAGAGAACTTCCTCGAGCATGACGGGTTCGTGTCGGTATGCTGGTGTCAAGGTCTGGTCTGCCATGTACGGGTCCTCCTCGGGCGTGCCAGAGGGCTAGTTGAAGAAGTCTGCCAGGACGCTCTCCACCGTGGCCTGGCGCGCGTCGTACGTAGCGCGGTCCCAGATCTCGAGACGGTCGCCGTCGCCGACAACCGTTACCTCGTGGTCCAGATGCGCCTTGGCGCGGTTTGCCTCGGGGAGGCTGATACGGGCGGCGGAGTCTATGTCAAGTGTGGTTGCCGCCCCGTTCAGCGCTGCCTTGACCAGGCGAT
Source organism: uncultured Coriobacteriaceae bacterium (assembly GCA_944322175.1). Lineage (GTDB taxonomy): Bacteria > Actinomycetota > Coriobacteriia > Coriobacteriales > Coriobacteriaceae > CALUOB01. Next base: position 10,170 of record CALUOB010000018.1, on the reverse strand, counting down.
GCTGTCCGTTCGTAGGGTCGTAACCGCCCTTGGCATCGAACACATCGTCCAGCCACTTCTCGAACATGTCCTTGGTGAACACGTACAGAGCGTCGATCTCCTTTTCAGGAGCGGGAAGCACGCGCACTTGATCACCGAGCTCCTTGCGGAATGCAGGCGGAAGAGAGAGACGGCCCTTGGCATCGAGATTTCGATTGTAGGTACCGGTCAAGTACAACCGCGAGCACCCCCTTAGGCGATTCGGTGGTAAGTGCGGGAGCCACCCCGCTGTCGACGGTATCTATAATACTGTTTTCTCTCCCACTTTGCCCCTTCATTCCCCACTTTCCCCCACCTTCTACCCCAGAGGTACCGCGCCTCCCCTGGCATACTCATATCTGTGGCACAGTAAAACACAATATATTGTGTTGTAATGGGTTTGTAAGCCCTTGTATTTGATAGAGATTCAAGTTCAGGTCGAACTTTACGCGAATTCAACCATTTGTTGCCACCTTGTGAATCGAATGCCCTCCGCGCGTTCCCACGAACAAGCGTACGAGAGTAACAAGGGTATCTACCTGCGGTTTTGTAAAAGCGCAGGTAGATGGCGAGCAACGGTGGGGGCCAGTGGGAAGCGCGCGGTGGGAGCCGGTGGGACAAAGCTGCAACGAGTGCCCCCCCCTCTCGCCAAGCGCATTCTCCCCCACTACCTATATATAGGTGCATTCTACAGAACCCCGGGGGGCCGGGAGGCCGCATACGCGGTCTGCTATGCGCGAGCGCGCGGGTGCGCCTCGCGGTAGATCTCAGTCAGGTGGGTCCGGTCCACATGCGTGTAGATCTGCGTGGTCGATACGCTCGCGTGCCCCAAGATCTCCTGCAGCACGCGCAGGTCGGCGCCTCCGGCGAGCATGTGCGTGGCAAACGAATGGCGCAGCGTATGCGGATGCAGCCCCTCGATGCCCACCATCCTGCCGTAGCGCTCGCACACCGCGTGCGCCGTCTGCCGGCTGATGCGCCCGCCGTTCTTGTTGAGAAACACGGCAGGGACCCCGCGCGCCGTGCTGGCATGCGCGGCGAGCTCTGCGCGCGGGCCGGAGAGATAGGCCCGCAGGCGCTCGAGCGCCGTGCCTCCGATGGGCACGAGGCGCTCCTTGGAGCCCTTGCCGAACACGCGCACGAAGCCCTCGTCGAGGTACAGGTCGCGCAGATCGAGCCCTACGAGCTCGCTCACGCGCAGGCCGCAGCCGTAGAGAACCTCGAGCATCGCGCGGTCGCGCTCCCCTGCCGCCGTCGGCGGGAACGGCTGGTCGAGAAGCGCCTGCGCCTGCTCGACGGAGATGTAGTCGGGCAGGCGCTCCTCTTTCTTGGGCAGGCGCACCGCCGCCGTGGGGTGGTTTTTTGCCGTGCCCTCCGACACCATGAACCGGTGGAAGCCCTTGACGGCCGAAAGCGCCCGCTCGATGGATGAGGAGGCGAACCCGGCGTCGCGCCTCTCGGCCGCAAAGGCCTCAACGTCGGCGCGCGTCACGCAATCGGCGTCGACTATGTTGCGCTCAGACAGAAACGCAAGGTAGGCAGCCGTGTCGCGCGCGTAGGCGGCAACGCTGTTGGCGGCGAGCCCGCGCTCGACCTGCAGATAGTCGAGGTAGTCCTCGCGAGCGCGGGCAAGCGGAGACTGCGCTTCGGGCACGGCTCTTCTCCTCCGAACGGCCTTACGCGCGCGCCGGCGCCGCGGCGCTCTGAACGTCCAGGCGGCCGACGCCCATGTGGTGCGCCACCGAGGCGCGCATAAACTCGCGGAAAAGCGGCTGCGGCTTGGTCGGGCGGCTCTTGAACTCGGGGTGCGCCTGCGTGGCCACGAACCACGGATGGCTCTCCTCGGGGAGCTCGACGATCTCGACGAGCAGGTTGTCGGGCGAGACGCCCGAGATCACCAGGCCGCTCTCACAGAGCTGGTCGCGGAAGGCGTTGTTGAACTCGTAGCGATGGCGATGGCGCTCGTAGACCAGGTCCTCGCCGTAGGCCTCGTGCGCGAGCGTGCCTGCAGCGAGCTTGCACGGATAGGCGCCGAGGCGCATGGTGCCGCCCTTCTCGGTCACGTCCTCCTGCTCGTGCATGAGGTCGATCACCGGATAGGCGCACTTCTCGTCGAACTCGGTGGAGTTGGCGCCCTTGAGGCCGCAGACGTTGCGCGCGAACTCGCACACCGCCACCTGCATGCCGAGGCAGAGCCCCAAAAACGGGATCTTGTTGACGCGCGCGTAGTGCGCCGCGGCGATCTTGCCCTCGAGGCCGCGCACGCCGAAGCCGCCGGGCACCACGATGCCCGCCGCGCCGCCGAGGACCTCCTCGACGCACGACTCGTCGAGGTTCTCGCCGTCTACGAGCTGCACGTCGACATGGCGGTCGAAGTACACGCCGGAGTGGTGCAGCGCCTCGATGACCGAGAGGTACGCGTCGGGCAGCTGGGTGTACTTGCCCACCACGGCGATGCGCACACGGTCGTGGTGCTCGTTGGCACGGTCCTGCGCAGCCACGAAGGCGTCCCAGTCCTCCATGTGGCGCTCGCGCGGGTCGAGCCCCAGGCGCTCGCAGACCTTGAGGTCGAAGTCCTGCTCGGCGAGCATGCCGGGGATGTTGTAGATCGAGGGCGCGTCCTCGTTGGTAAAGACACAGTCGGCGTCGACGTCGCAGAAGCTCGCGATCTTGGCGCGGATGCCGTCGTCGATCTCGTGGTCGCTGCGCAGCACGATGAAGTCGGGTTGGATGCCGTAGCTGCGGAGCTCCTTGACGGAGTGCTGGGTCGGCTTGGTCTTGACCTCATGGGCGGCGGCGATATAGGGCACGAGGCTCACATGGATGAAGCAGACGTTCTCGGGACCGGCGTCTTTGCGGTACTGGCGGATAGCCTCCACAAAGGGCTGGCTCTCGATGTCGCCGATGGTGCCGCCGAGCTCGGTGATGACCACGTCGGAGCCCGTCTGCTCCTCGATGCGGCGGAACTTGTCTTTGATGGCGTTCGTGACGTGCGGGATGACCTGCACCGTGCCGCCGAGAAAATCGCCCCGGCGCTCGCGCTGGATGAGCGAGCGATAGATGGCGCCGGTGGTGAAGTTGGAATGGCGCGTGAGGTTCTCGTCGATGAAGCGCTCGTAGTGGCCGAGGTCGAGGTCCGACTCGTAGCCGTCCTCGGTCACGAAGACCTCGCCATGCTGGAACGGGCTCATCGTGCCCGGATCGACGTTGAGATAGGGGTCGGCCTTCTGCATGGTGACCTTGTAGCCGCGCGACTTGAGCAGGCGCCCGAGCGAGGCGGCCGTGATGCCCTTGCCGAGAGACGAAACAACGCCGCCGGTCACGAAGATATGCTTAGTCATAGGATTGTACCTGCGCTTCCCGTATCAGAACCAAAAGCCGCGCCACGGCGCAGCCGCTCTTTACGGGGCTTTATCGTAGCACTTCCCCAAGGCGCGCTTTGCGGAGAGAGGCGAATTCATGGAAGAGAAACGCGAAGGGGCCCGTGTGCGCGGACCCCTTGCAAAACCTTAGCGATGGTAGTAGCCGCTGCGCTCGAACTTGGGCTCGCAGCAGACGTTGATGCCGAGCCGCTTTAAGAGCGACTCGTCGGACGAGGAGATGATGACCGAGAAGAACGCGTCGCAGCCGCGGAGCTTGTCGAGCCCGCTCATAACGCGCGCCGCCGTCTCGCTCGTGGCCGAGGTGATGGAGAGCGCGATGAGGGTCTCGTCGGGATGCAGGCGCGGGTTCTTGCTGCCGAGCTGCTTAGTCTTGAGCCGACTGATGGGCTCGATGGCCTCGTTGCTGATGACCTCGAGTTCCATGTCGACGCCGGCGACGGCCTTGAGGGCGTTCATGAGCAGCGAGCTCGCCGCGCCGAGGCGCGTGGAGGTCTTGCCCGTCACCACCTGGCCGTCGGGCAGCACCATGGCGCCGGCCGGCTCGCCCGTGGTCTCCTCCTTGAGAAGCGCCGCGCTGCGTGCCGGCGAGAGGTCCTTGTCTACGCCGGCCTTCTTCATGATGACCTTGAGCTTGTCGACGTGGTCCTGGCCGGTGCCCGTGCGCTTGACGTTGACCGCGGCCGTGAAGTAGCGGCGCACGATCTCCATGTTGGCGGCGGCGCGGCAGGCCTCGTCGTCGGAGATGGCAAAGCCCACCATGTTGACGCCCATGTCGGTGGGGCTCTGGTAGGGGCTCTCGCCCATGATGCGCTCCATGAGCTCCTTGACCACGGGGAACGCCTCGACGTCGCGGTTGTAGTTGACCGTGGTCTTGCCGTAGGCCTCGAGGTGGAAGGGATCGATGATGTTGGAGTCGTCAAGATCGACCGTCGCCGCCTCGTAGGCGATGTTCACCGGGTGCTTGAGCGGGAGGTTCCACACGGGGAAGGTCTCGAACTTTGCGTAGCCGGCCGCCACGCCGCGACGGTGCTCGTGGTAGACCTGCGAAAGGCAGGTGGCGAGCTTGCCGGAGCCGGGGCCGGGAGCGGTCACCACGACGAGCGGGCGGGCGGTCTCGACGAACTCGTTCTTGCCGTAGCCGTCGTCCGAGACGATGAGGTCGATGTCGTGCGGGTAGCCCGTGATGGGGTAATGCAGCTTGCAGGTGATGCCGAGCATCGAGAGGCGCTTGCGGAAGGCATCGGCCGCGGGTTGGCCGGCGTACTGCGTGAGCACCACCGCCGCCACGGCGAGCCCGTTGGTGCGGTAGATGTCGGCGAGGCGCAGCACGTCCTCGTCGTAGGTGATGCCCAGGTCGCCGCGGGCCTTGTTCTTCTCGATGTCGTTGGCATTGATGGCGATGATGATCTCGACGTCCTCGGCGAAGCTCTTGAGCATGCGGAACTTGACGTCGGGGGCAAAGCCGGGCAGCACGCGCGAGGCGTGGTAGTCGTCGAAGAGCTTGCCGCCGAACTCGAGGTAGAGCTTGCCGCCGAACTGGTCGATGCGCTCGCGGATATGCTGCGCCTGGAGCTGGATGTACTTGTCGTTGTCAAAACCAACGCGCATAGAGGCGTCCTCTCTTGTCTTTGGCCGAGGGCGCAAGCGCCGCACGGGCTCGTTTCCGCTCCCCATTGTGCCACAACGCGCGCCCGCCCCGGGACCCCGATTGGCCCGCGGGCCCGCGCTCCCCGTTCCCTACGCAAAATGCGAGCCTACGCATTTTCCGAATTTAGATCGCTGGTAAAACGTTTCCGCAAGAATCTAAACGCGCATGTTGCGTAGGCTCGCATGTGCCGCCGCGCCAAGCGCGCGCAAACGGCCGGCGCGGACGATACGGTCGGGCGCGCAGGACGAGACGACCTGCCGCGCGCCGCTGCGCTACTCCTCGGGCGCGGGCTCGAGGGCGTCGATCTCGGCGAGCCACAGCGTGCTCGCGGCGTCGCTCGGCATGCGCCAGTCGCCGCGGGGCGACAGCGTGACCGAGCCCACCTTAGGGCCGTCGGGCAGACAGCTGCGCTTGAACTGCTGCGCGAAGAAGCGCCGGTAGAACGTGCGCAGCCAGGTCCACACGGTGCGCGCGTCAAAGGCCTCGCCCGTGCCGGCGCGCCGCGCAGCCTCGCCGGTCGCGGGCTTCTCGAAGGTGCGCCGCGCCATGCGGTAGATCTTGCCCGGCGCAAAGCCAAAGCGCAGCACGTAGTACAAAAAGAAGTCGTGCAGCTCGTAGGGACCCACGAGGTCCTCGGTCTTCTGCGCGATCTCGCCGTCCTTGGGCGGGAGAAGCTCCGGGCTCACAGGCGTGTCGAGCACGTCGAGCAGGATCTGCTCGGCCGCGCGGCCGCGTCCGTCGGTGCCTCCGAGCTCACCGGCGGCATAGCGCACGAGATGGCGCACGAGCGTCTTGGGCACGCTCGCGTTCACGCCGTACATGCTCATGTGATCGGCGTTGTAGGTTGCCCAGCCGAGCGCAAGCTCCGAGAGGTCGCCCGTGCCCACCACGAAGCCGCCGACCTCGTTGGCGACGTCCATGAGAATCTGGGTGCGCTCGCGCGCCTGGCTGTTCTCGTAGGTCACGTCGGTAACGGACGGATCGTGCCCGATGTCGGCAAAGTGCTGCTTCACGGCAGGCCCGATGGGAATCTCGCGCACGGTCACGCCGAGGGCCTCTGCCAGACCGAGCGCGTTGCTGCGCGTGCGGCTCGTGGTGCCGAAGCCCGGCATCGACACGGCGGTGATGCCCGCGCGGTCGAGCCCCAGGCGGTCGAAGGCGCGCACGCATACGATGAGCGCGAGCGTTGAGTCGAGGCCGCCCGAAACGCCGATCACCGCAGCGCGCGAGCCGGTGTGATGAAGGCGCGTGGCCAGACCCTCCGTCTGCAGGCCCAGGATGACCTCGCAGCGCTCGCGCAGGTCGTCGGTGGCGGCGGGCACGAAGGGGGCCCGCTCGAACGTGCGCGTCATGTGCTTCTCGTCAAAGACGTAGCCGAGCTCAAAGTCGGCAGCGAGGCAGGCGCACGGGTCGTCGGGGCTGGGGTGCCAGGTGGTGGAGCGACGGCGCTCCTGGCGCAGGCGCTCGAGGTCGACGTCGGTGGCCGCCATGCCGTGCGCAAAGAGCGGCGTCTGTGCGAGCAGAGCGCCGTTCTCGGCCACGATGCTGTGTCCCGAGAACACGAGGTCGGTGGTGGACTCGCCGAAGCCGGCGTTGGCGTAGGCGTAGGCGCAGTACAGGCGCGCGCTCTGGTTGGAGACGAGCTGCCTGCGGTACGCCGCCTTGCCGATGACCTCGTCGGATGCCGAGAGGTTCAGAATGAGCGTGGCGCCAGCCTCGGCCATGTGCGTGCTCGGCGGGTCGGCCGCCCACAGGTCCTCGCAGATCTCGACGCCCACCACGAGGTCGGGCACGTCGAGCGCCTGGTACACGAGTCCCGAGGCGAGAAGCGCCTCTTGGCCGGCGCAGGTCACCAGCAGCGGCTCCGAAGCGCTCGGCGCCGAGCGGAACCAGCGCTGCTCGTAGAACTCGCCGTAGTTGGGCAGGTAGGTCTTGGCCGTGAGGCCCATGAGCTCGCCGCGCACGCACACCGCAGCGCAGTTGTAAACCGCGTCGCCCGCGCACACGGGCAGGCCCACGGCAAAGAGGATCGGCAGGTCGGCCGTCTCGGCGAGAATGCGCGCGAGGGCGCGCTCGGCGGCGGCGAGCAGGGCGCGATCGTGAAAGAGGTCGCCGCAGGTGTAGCCCGTGAGGCAGAGCTCGGGCAGGGCGAGCGCGCCCACGCCGTCGGCGGCAGCCTCGCGCACGGCATCGAGCACCGCCGCGGCGTTTTTCTCGACGTCGGCCACGCGCAGCTCGGGCGCGGCCGCAGCCACGCGGAAGAAGCCGTCGTTAGTCATATCGGTCCGGGAATTCATAGGGCCTCGCCTTCCCTCGGTCCGTTTTGCTCCCCTATGCTTGCTGCTCCCCACTCTATCAGAAGATACGGAGCAAGACGCAGCCGACGCGGCGCAGGAGCGCCTGGCCTGTTTTGGTGTCCGCGCCAAACCGCATACTCAAACGGGGCCCAAACGGGTATAGTTGCACAATTACGCGGTTCTTCGCGCGCCGAACGAAGAGGGGATCACGTGCTCAAAGCCATCGCCTTTGATATGGACGAGACACTGCTCAGCATCAACCTGAGCGTGTTTTGCTACGTGTACTTGCGCGACGAGGCTGGCCTTCTGGCCAGCATCGCCCGCAAGCACCCGCTTGCGTTTTTCGTGCCGTTCTCGCGCGCGTTTCTCGCGATGTTCGACGCCGACCGCACCGACGACCTCACCAACCGCGCGCTCTTTGACGCCGAGATCGAGCGCCGCTGCGGCATCCCGCTCGCCGACCCCGTGATTGCCGACGCGCTGCGCTATTACGAAGAGTCCGTGCTGCCCGAGCTCAACGACCGCATGATCAACGCCCGCCCGCGCGAGGGCGCGCGCGAGGCGGTCGAGGGCGCGCTCAGCCGCGGCCTGCGCGTGGCGCTTCTCACCAACCCGAGCTGCTCTGACGCCTGCATCCGCACCCGCATGAGGTGGGGCGCGATCGACGACCTGCCGTTCGAGGTCGTCACCACCATGGAGAACAGCACGCGCTGCAAGCCCAGCGCGCGCTACTACCGCGAAGCGCTTGCCCGTATGGGCCTCGAGCCCTCGGAGGTCATGATGGTGGGCAACGATCCCAAGCGCGACTTTGCCCTTCCCGACTGCGGGCTCGAAACCGCCTATGTTGGCTCCGGCTCGCCCGACCGGGCGTTTTGGCGCGGCTCCATGGCCGAGTTCTCCAAAAACATGGACCGGGTCATTGAGCTCTGGGAGACCCGCGCCGCCGAGAAACTCAACTCAAACGAGAGCGCGGGGTCAGGTGCCGAGCGCCGCGACGCGGCAAACGGCGACTGACCCCGCAGCAAAAGCAGATAATCGCGCAATCAGGTGCTGTGCGCGCCTACGCCTCGTCTGCCGGGAAGCGCACCCCGGCGCTGAGGCGCCCCTTCGTCATGACGCGCGACACCGCGACGCTGTGGTCGAGCGCGCGGTAGCACCCTTCGAGGTCGCCTTTCTCCATGCCTTTGGCAAACGCGCGGAACTCGGGCTCAAAGCGAATGGGAGGGTTGGCGTCGTAGCGCTCCTCGGTGCCGTCGTTTAGATGCAGCAGCACTTCGCCGCACACGCCCGCGGGCGTGGTCTGCAGGATGTAGCCGTCGGTGCCCTGGATCACGTTGGTGAGCGGGGCGGCGCAGTCCTTGGCGGCAATGCACACGGCCTTGAAGGCGCCGTAGTCAAGCGAGAGCACGCCCGAGGTGTCGATGCCGCGCTCGACGTTGGCCGCGTACGCCACCCCTTCGGGCTCTCCGAACAGCCCAAGCGCGAACTCCACGTTGTAGAGCCCGAGGTCCATGAGCGCGCCGCCCGCCTTGGTTGCATCAAACGCGGGGAGCACCGTGCCCGCACGGAAGGCGTCGTAGCGGCTCGAGTACTGGCTGTAGTTGAGGCTCACGATCTTGACCGTGCCGATGCGCGGCAAAATCTCGCGGATCTTGATGAAGTTCGGCAGGTAGAGCGTCGTGATGGCCTCATAGAGGAAGAGCTCGCGCTCGCGCGCCAGCCGGCTGAGCCCCTCGGCCTCGGCCACGTTGCTTGCGATGGGCTTCTCGAGAATCACGCTCTTGCCCGCCTCGAGCGCCGCCTTGGCGTGCGAGAAGTGCACGTAGTTGGGAACGGCAACGTACACGGCGTCGATGTCACCGCGCGCGAGCATCTCGGCGTAATCGGTGTAGACCGCGGCGCCGTACGGGTCGGCGATCTCGTGAGCCTTGTCTGCGCTCCGGGGCGTCGAGCACACGGCGACAACGTCCCAGCCCCACTCCCCTACATGCGGCACCACGTCGTGGGCGATCATTCCGGTTCCGACGACTCCGAGTTTCATGGGTCTCCTCTCTCCGAGGCATAGCAAAGCGACGGGCACATCATAGAGATGTTTGCCCGTCGCTCGTCGGTTTATTCCCACATGTTGAGCGATGTTCGGCCCAGCATCATGCGCGCGCTCGCGCAGCCTGGCATCGGCAGGGTGTTTCGGAATGCTTGGACCCGGTGCTTACGCTCCCGCGCCCATCTCGACCACCGGCGTGAGCGCGGTGAGCGCAGCCTCGTCGGCGGCATAAGCGGCTTCGGCCTTCTCAGACTGCTCGGCCACGCGCACGGGCGCGGTTCCGCCCTGCGTGGTACGCGCCGCCGCAACGGCGTCCAGGTCAAGCGCGCCGGTGATGACGGGCTCAAAGAGGTCGCTCGCAGCCTTGAACTCCTCAAAGGGCAGATCGGCGATATCGACGCCGCGCTTCTCGGCGGTAAGCACCAGATGCCCCACCACGGCGTGCGCCTCGCGGAAGGGCATGCCGCGCTTGGCGAGGTAGTCGGCCACGTCGGTCGCGGCAAGATGGCCCTTGTGCATCACGGCGCGCATGCGGTCGGCGTTTACGGTCCAGGTGCTCACCATGCCGCGCATGACCGTCAGGCACTGGCTCAGGGTATGGGCGGCGTCGAGCGCGCCCTCCTTGTCCTCTTGCATGTCCTTGTTGTAGGCGAGCGGCAGGCCCTTCAAGGTCACGAGCAGCTGCACGAGGTCGCCCACCACGCGGCCGGTCTTGCCGCGGATGAGCTCGGCGAAGTCGGGGTTCTTCTTCTGCGGCATGATGGACGAGCCGGTGGAGAA
>CALUOB010000017.1 GCA_944322175.1 uncultured Coriobacteriaceae bacterium | reverse complement strand
CGCTAGCGAGACGGCTGCGGAACTCCTCGAGCGGGACCTTGAGGTCCTCGTCGTAGAAGAACTTGGCGTCATAGAGACGCGCGCGAACAACGCGCTCGTTACCGTCGACGATGGTAGCGGAGCACTCGGGCTTGCCGTTGCCTACGACCACGAACTGACGCGTCAGCTTGCCGTCGGCGTCATAGATCGGGAAGTAGCGCTGGTTGGAGAGCATCGACTCGCAGATGATCTCATGCGGAACAGCCAAGAACTCCTCGTCGAACGTTCCCACAAGAACCGTGGGCCACTCGCAGAGGTTCACGACCTCGTCGAGAACCTTCTTGGGTGTGTCGACATGGGCACCGCCAAGATCGGCCTCGATCTTTTGAATGCCGTCAGCAATGACCTGCCGACGACGCTCCTCCGAGAGAACGCCTGCATCTTCGAGCACCTGCTCGTAAGAGGCGGGGTCGGAAACGACATGCTCGCCAGGTCCGAGAACGCGATGACCGCGCGTCGTATTGCCGCTCACGACATCGGCGTACGCAACCGGAACGACCTCGGAACCAAAAAGCGCGCAGATCCAGCGAATGGGACGCACGAAGCTCTGGTGGGAAGAGCCCCAGCGCTGGCTGCGGTAATTGGGCCACTCAAGCGACGCAATGGCCTTCTCGGAAAGAGCGGAGAGCAGCGGAAGCGCAGGCACGGAGGCGATGTTCTTCTCGGCAAAGACGTACTCACGACCGTCGGTGTCTTCGCGACGAACGAGCTGATCGGCCGTCAGACCGAACTTACGGGCAAAGCCCTGCGCAGCCTTGGTGGGAGCTCCCTCGGCATCGAAGGCGATGGCGGCGGCGGGTCCGCGACGAACCTCGTGCACCTCGTCAGTAGCCTCGGCAACCGCATCTACGAGAACCGCAAGGCGGCGCGGAGAGGAGACGACGCGCACGCTGCCGTGCGCAAGCCCCGCTTCGTCGAGCGAGCGCTCGATGAGCGGTCCGAACTGCTTGACAGCGTTGTTCAACGGCGCAGAGGGCATCTCCTCCGTACCGATCTCAAACAAAAAGTCTCGGGTATCGGCCATGGTCTTTATGCCACCTCGCCCTTCTCAGAATCGGCGCCGGCCACCTCGGCCAGGTACGCCTCGCAACAAGCCTTTGCAACGGTGCGCACGCGCAGGATGTAGTTGGCGCGCTCCACGGCAGAGAGCGCTCCGCGCGAATCGAGCAGGTTAAACGCATGGCTGCACTTCATGACGCAGTCGTAGGCGGGAAGAGGGAGCTTTGCCTCGAGGCACGAGTGGCACTCGCGCTCGTAGTCGTCGAACTTCTCGCGCATCATGGCAACGTCGGCAACCTCGAAGTTGTACGCGCTGAACTCGCGCTCGTTCTCGAGGAAAACGTCGCCGTAGGTAATGGCGGAACCGTCGGGCAGATAGCTCCACACAAGGTCGTACACGGAGTTCACACCCTGCACGTACATGGCAAGGCGCTCGAGACCGTAGGTGATCTCAACGGGGACGGGGTCGACCTCGATGCCGCCCACCTGCTGGAAGTACGTGAACTGCGTCACCTCCATGCCGTTGAGCCACACTTCCCAGCCAAGGCCCCAGGCACCGAGCGTGGGGCTTTCCCAGTCGTCCTCCACAAAGCGGATGTCGTGCTCGGCAGGATCGAGGCCGATTGCCTTGAGCGAGTCGAGATACAGCTCCTGGGAGTTCTCGGGGCTCGGCTTGATGAGCACCTGGAACTGATAGTAGTGCTGCAGGCGGTTGGGGTTCTCGCCGTAACGGCCGTCGGCGGGACGACGGCAAGGCTGCGCGTAGCAGGTGCGCCAGGCAGCGGGGCCGAGCGAACGGAGCGTCGTGGCGGTATGGAAGGTGCCGGCGCCGACCTCGGAGTCGTAAGGCTGCATGATGACGCAGCCCTGAGAGCCCCAGTACTGCTGAAGGCGCAGGATGATGTCTTGGAATGTCAGTGCGCTTGAGTCCATAGATCGGATTCCCCTCGCATCGTGAACGTACAGAGCGTCAAAAAGACGCATTTTGCCATTATGACACAGCCCCGGCGCGGTCAAGGGGCCAATACCTGAGCACAGCGACAGCCTGAATGCTCGACTCGGGAACAGACCCGAAGTAGCGCGAGTCGGCGGAGTTCTCGCGATTGTCGCCCATCACCCAGACCTCGCCTTCGGGAACCGTATAGGGATAAGAGACGGAAACTCCCGGCGCCTGCGTGGCAAGCTGGTATGTAGCGCCCTTGACGTAGGGCTCGTCCTGGACAACGTCGTCGATGACGAGCTTCCCGTCGCGCATGTCAACGGTCTGACCAGCCGTGGCGATCACGCGCTTAACCAGGATATCGTGGTCCGACGTGCTGTCAGGATTGGAAAAGACCACGATCTCGCCGGCTTTGACCGACATGCCGAGCTCGCGAGTCACCTTTTGAGCAAAGATCCGGTCGCCGATCTCGATGGTGTCCTCCATGGACCCCGTGGGAACGGCGTAAGCCTGGATAACAAAGGACTGGATCAGGTACGCGCAGCCGAACGCAACGGCAAAGACCGCGACCCATTCAAGCACTGAGCTCGCAAGGCTCGACCCACGACTTCTACGCATGTCCCTCACTCCCCTCACCTCGTAGCGAGCGGGCGTACGCCCGCTCCGCGTCGGTTAAATCGGCGCCCTCGAGGAGGTCGGGGCGCCAGCGGCAGGTGCGCTCGATGGCATTGCGACGCCGCCACGCGTCGACGCGCGCATGATCCCCCGAAAGCAAAGTCTCGGGGACGGTTTTGCCCCGATACTCCGCAGGGCGCGTGTACTGTGCGTACTCCAGAAGCCCCGAAGACGAGAACGATTCGTCTTCCGAGCTCATGACGTTGCCCAGAGCGCCCGGCAAAAGGCGTATGACGGCGTCGGCAACGACCATTGCCGGAAGCTCGCCGCCGGTAAGCACGTAGTCTCCGATAGACAGGCGCTCGTCGGCAAGATCGTACACGCGCTCGTCCATGCCCTCGTAACGACCGCACACCAAAAGCATGCGCTCCTCGCGAGCCAAGCGCTCTGCGGTAGCCTGCGTAAAGCGGTCGCCGCACGGGGTAAAGAAGACTACGCGCGGGCGGGGGCCCGTCGAAGAGATGTCCTCGATGGCCTCGTACAGGGGCTCGCACTTCATGAGCATGCCCTGGCCGCCGCCGTACGGTTCGTCGTCAACGGTGCGATGGCGGTCATGCGTCCAGTCGCGCAGGTCGTAGGCGTGAAACGAGAAGAGACCCTTGGCCTCAGCGCGCCCGAGAATAGAAGCGTGCATGACCGAGTCGAACATCTCGGGAAACACCGAAAGCGTCTCTATGATCATGCGTTCTCCCCAGTCGACCCAGCTTCGTCAGGCACAATACCGCCCGGAACGGCAACTGAAACAGCCCCGGTCTCGGGTAGGTCGAGCACAACCGATTCGACAACGGGGATGATGAGCTCACCGTAGGGCCCGTCGATCACCCATGCATCGTTTGCAGGGGCCAAAATGACCTCGGTTATGGTTCCCAGGACACCGTACCGCTCGTCAACGACCTCGCGTCCCACGATCTCGTCTATAGGAGCCGTAAGCGGGCCGAGATCGAGGTCGGCATCATCGGCAAGCACGAAACAGCCGGAAAGCGCCGACGCATCGTCGAGGTTGTCAGCGCAAGAGAAGCGCACGAGGGCCGATTCGTCCTCGTACGTTCCGTCGGATTCGACAACGGTCGAGAAGCGCTCCCGACCGAGAGCCGGAGGGGTGAGTGCGACGCGCATGCCCTCCTCCAAAAGAAAGGGAAGGCCGCGCAGCGCAACCACGACGACCTCCCCTTTGGTGCCGTGCGGCTTTACCACACGGGCGATATTTCTGTAGCGAGTTCTCACAAGAAGACCCTAACCGAGCACCTCAACCTCAACAGACGTCTCGAGCTTGGCCGCAAGGGCACGCGCGAGCGTGCGAATGGCCTTGATCGTACGGCCATGACGCCCGATGACCTTGGCCACATCACCCTCGGCAACGCTGACCTCGATCGTGGACGAATCGTCACCGTCGATCACGTCGAGCGTCACCTCATCAGGACTGTCGACCATGCTCACCACGAGATACTCAACGAGGTCGGCGATGCGGTCGGAGAGATACTCCTCCTCGGCCTCCCCGTCGAACTCTTGTGCCTCAAAAGCAGACACGTTTACTCCTCGGCACCCTCAGCAGCAGCGGCAGCCTCCTTGGCGAGCTGCTTCTTGGACTTCTTGGGAGCGGCCTCTGCCTTGGGGCCCTCGTTAGCGGCCTTGACGAGCGCGGCAACCGCGTCGGTCAGCTGAGCGCCCTTAGCCTGCCAGTCAGCGATCTTCTCAAGATCAAGGTCGATGACCTTCGGGGTGGTCAGCGGGTTGTAGCGGCCGACCTCCTCGATCGGACGACCGTCGCGACGCTTGCGACCATCGGTAACGACAACACGGTAGTACGGACGCTTCTTAGCACCATGACGGGCGAGGCGAATCTTGACTGCCAATGAAAACTCCTCCAAACGCGCAGCGTACGCTGCAAAAACATGACAATCCGAACAGGACGCGCCAACATACGCTCAGGTTTGAAGCCAGAGGGCGTGAGAAGCAGAGACCGGAAAGCTTCGTAGATGTTGTTGACACGACGCCCAATAATATGCCGAGGTACGGCGTTCGTCAACTGAAGAAACCGCAGCTCCTTCACGGTATCTGCACGAACACCCTGAAGCAGATGACATTCTGCCAACCGGTCGGGTTGCAGAGAAGACCCAATTCATTCACGACAGGGCGCTCAAAATGGTCAGTCGCGTTCGCTCCGGTCGGACGCGTCGTACTTGTCAGCGCGAACCACGCCACGACCGAAACGTCCCGCCCTGCCGAAGGAAACCGAAGAGGAGCCGAACTTCTCTCGCACCCTATCGATCGCGACGGACAGATCGCGCCGATCGCTCGCTACTGCGCCGCGCTCGTCGACCTCGCAGAACAGGTCCGTTTGCACCCCCTGCGAGTGGTCGAAGTCGCTGACGCCGACTCCCAGCAGACGCACGGGCATCCCCGGATGCCACATGCTGTGCAGGAGCTCAAGTGCCTGCGGCACGAACAGATTCTCGTCGTCAGTGGGATGCGGAAGCTTTCGCTGGGCCGTATGACCTTGCCCGTACGCATAGCGAAGCTTGACGGTAACCGTGCGCCCAAGCAGGCCCTTGCGCCTGAGGCGCGCGCCCACGCTTTCGCCGAGCAACGCAAGAGCCGCCTCGATATCTGCGGCATCGGTAAGATCGCGGGCAAAGGTTCGCTCGTTGCTCACCGACTTAACCTCATCAGGATCATCGATGGCGCTCACAGCCGATACCTCCTTGCCCGAAGCGCGCATACGCATGATCTCCCCGTTGACGCCAAAGACATCGGCAAGCACGCGCTCAGGGGCCCGCGCGAGCTGTCCCACGGTACGGATACCGGCGCGAGCAAGCCTTGCTTCGGCCGAAGCCCCGATCCCAGAAACGGCCCTCACGGGTAGCGGAGCCAAAAAAGAAGACTCCGTCCCCGGATACACCACGGTGAGGCCGCGCGGCTTGTCGCGTTCGCTGGCGATTTTGGCCACCGTTTTGTTGGACCCAAGACCGATCGAACATGTAACGCCAAGAGATGCCACACGGTCCGATATGCGCCGCGCGATGGAGACGGGATGCTCCGACGAGAAGCGCCCGGGCGTTATGTCGAAGAACGCCTCGTCAATGGAAACCTGGTCCACAAAAGGAGTCTCGTCGGCGAGAATCGCCATGATCTGCGCGCTCATCTCGCGGTAACGGTCAAAGCGACCGTGCGTCCAGATAGCTTTGGGGCAAAGCCTCTTCGCCTGTGCCGCAGGCATAGCCGAATGAACGCCGTACGGGCGCGCCTCGTACGACGCAGTCGAGACGACCCCGCGCTCCTCGGGAGAGCCGCCTACGATGACGGGCTTGCCCCGCCATTCGGGATGGTCGAGCTGCTCTACGCTCGCGAAGAACGCGTCAAGATCCATGAGCCCGATGGCAGGGCCCGTCCACGAGCCGAGCAGGGCGTCGAGAGGATCTCGGCGTGCGTTCGTATGTTCGCTCTTCTCCATAGCTGCAGTATAGCGAACAAAACGCAAAACCCCGCCGACTATGCGGCGGGGCAAAAATCAAAATGAGCTTGCGACAAGCTACACGAGGTCGAGGTCAACGCGGGGAGCATCGCCCCAAAGCGACTCAAGACGGTAGTACTCCCTCGTCTCGGGCGTAAAGACATGCACGACCACGTGGCCGTAGTCCATAACGGTCCACGTACCCTGCGCGCGGCCTTCAATAGAGAAGGGCTTCTCGGAGCACTTCTCATACACGCGGTCCTCGATCTCGTCGATAACCGCATCCATCTGACGGTTATTGGCCGCCGTGATAATCAGGAAGTAATCGGCAACGTCGGTGTAGCCTTTAAGATCGATGCCGATGATATCGTCGGCCTTCTTGTCGTAGGCTGCCTGAGCAGCTGCCAGGACGGTTTCGCGGGAATCCAATGATCCTCCTTACGATGGGTGTGGTTTGAGCCTAGTGCTGAAGACGCTCAGCGTAGGCGTTGTAAACGGTCAGAGAGCCGGGATACAGGTACTTGCGCTTTTTAATGACGAACGCGATGCTCTGCGCCAAACAGTTGAAGAAGAGCTCCTCAAGCGAAGCCTCCCCTACCATTTTGCGCGTCTGCTCGATCTCCTTACCCGTTCGCATGGGCTCGATGCCGTCGGCAATGTAAACAACCATATCGAGCGGCGTCATATCGGTTGCAGCGCTCGTGTGGCGCGCTACAGCCTGAAACACGCTCTGATCGAGCTCGGGAAAGAGCTCGGGCAATTCGCGAGCTGCCACAGGACCGTGAAGAAGCGAGAGCATCTTGGACGGAGCGTCGCCGAGCTCCAAGCGGTAGCTCACGGCACGGGCCACCAACTCGTCGGCGGGAACGACCTTGTCCCAATCGTGGACCAGGCCGGCGGCCGTAGCGAGAAACGGATCCACGCCGTAGGTTCTTGCGAGCTTGCGAGCCGTACGGGCAACGCCGAGCGAATGGTTGAGACGATGGCGATCGCTCGCCATGCGCGTCTTGAGAAGCTCTTGCATGCGCTCCAGATAGGCTTCTTGCTCCTTTGTAACGCCCTTCATCGGGATCCTTCCTCGACGCTCATAGCACGTCGGTGCGCTCTACTACCGAACTGTTGTAGAGCCCGTGCTTGCGAATATAGCCGATTACCGACTCGCTGGTAAGATAGCGGACGCTCTTCCCCTTGGCAACTCGGCGACGAATGTTCGTGGAGCTGATGGCCAGCGCGGGAATTTCGATGTAGCGAACGTCGAAGTTAAACCCCGAGGCCTCGATGCGGTCGCGGACCTGATCGATATGGTAGCCCGGTCGCGTAGCGGCGATGAGCGTGGCAAGCTCGGCGATCCTACCGGCGTTATGCCAGGTAACGATATCGAGGATGGCATCGGCCCCCGTAATGAAGAAGAGCTTGACGTTGTCGGGGTACCGTTCGCGCAGCGCCGTGAGGGTGTCGACCGTGTACGTGACCCCGGGACGATCGATCTCGAAGCGGCTCGCGTCAAACGCAGCGTTTGCCGCCGTGGCAAGAACCGTCATGGCGTACCGGTCCTCAGCGCTCGTCACCTGCTGGTCCTGCTTGAAGGCAGGTACGCCGGCAGGCATGAAAAGCACAAGGTCGAGATCGAGCGCCTCGCGTGCCTGCTCCGCGGTCACCAGGTGCCCGTAGTGAATGGGATCGAAGGTGCCGCCCATGATGCCCAGGCGGTACTCGCGGTCGGTGTCGGCGCCGAGCTCGGGAAGAACCGCATCGCAGATATGCGCGCTCGTCATCGCTCCTCCTCCGGGCCATCTGCAGCCTCGAGATCGTCGGCGCCACCGGTCTCGTCGAGATCGATAACCTCAACGAGCTCAACGGCCCCGTCATCATCGGCCTCAACGTCGTCGAACTCGGATGCGCCCTCGAACTCAAAGACCCTTCCGAGCACACGGATCTCGTCTCCGGGCTTGCATCCAGCCTTCTCGAGCGCGTCGTCGACACCCATGCGCTCGAAGCGGTGCTGGAGGTAGATCATGGCCTCCTCATTGTCCCAGTCGGTCTGGATGACCATACGCTCGAGCGCGCGGCCCTCGAGCCTCCAGACCCCCTCGGAGAGCTTCGAGATCGAGAAGCGACGCTCGCGTTCGTGGCGCTTGAGCTCCCAGACCTTGTCGTACTCCTCGGCGGACTCATCCGACGCAAGCGCGCTGCGCAGCTCCTGCACCTGCTTGCCGCAGGCGAGCATAAGCTCTCGCAGTCCCTGGCCCGTTACCGCGGAGACCTCGAAGAACGGGCGCCCGTCGGCCTCGGCCTCCTCTTTGAGTCGGGCGATGCGGTCCTCCATGCCGGGGACGTCGCATTTGTTGGCAACGACGATCTGCGGACGTTCGGCAAGCTCGGAAGCGTAGCACGCTAGCTCGTCGTTGATCGTACGGTAATCCTCTACAGGATCGCGCTGCTCGAAAGACCCGGTGATGTCGACCACGTGCATGATAAGCGCCGTGCGCTCGATGTGGCGTAGGAAGCGGATGCCGAGCCCCTTTCCCTGGCTCGCACCCTCGATGAGGCCGGGAACATCGGCAACGACGTAGGAGTAGTCGCCCGCGCGCACCATCCCGAGGTTGGGCACGAGGGTGGTGAACGGATAGTCGGCGATTTTGGGACGAGCGGCGCTCATGCGCGCGATGAGCGAGGATTTTCCAACCGAAGGCATGCCGACCAGAGCGGCATCGGCCATAAGCTTCATCTCGAGCTCGATCCAGTGATCGATCGCAGGCTCTCCGAGCTCAGCGAACGCAGGAGCACGGCGAACAGACGTTACGAAGTGGATGTTGCCGCGGCCCCCGTGACCACCAGGCGCCACAACAACGCGCTCTCCAGGATGCGTGAGGTCGGCGATCTCGTACAGGGGCTCTTGGGTCTCGGGGTCGAGTTCGCGCACGACCGTGCCCAAAGGAACGCGGAGCTCAAGGTCCTCACCGTTGCGACCGTGCCGGCGCGCACCCTGGCCATGAGTACCGCGCTCGGCACGGAAGTGGTGCTTAAAGCGGTAGTCGATAAGCGAAGAGAGCTGCGGGTCGGCAACGAGCACGACGTCTCCGCCGCGCCCGCCATCACCGCCGTCGGGACCGCCCTTCGGCACGTGCGCCTCGCGTCTGAACGACATGCACCCAGCGCCGCCGTCTCCGCCTTTGACATTGATTCGGCTGATATCGGTGAACTGTGGCATCGGGACTCTTTCTCGCGCGCAGAGGCCTCATCCCCTGCTATCAACGTAATAGTAGCGAAATCGCACGCCGCGGGCAGCGCATGCCGCGCTCCTTCATACAGATAGGGCTCCCGTGTTACGGGAGCCCTATCAAGCGTGCGAGGGTGTGAAGCTCAAAGTTAGGCGTTCACCGCGGTGCGGACGTGCACACGGCGCTTCAGGCCGCGCGTGTACTCGACGGTGCCGTCAACCTTCGCGAACAGGGTGTCGTCCTTGCCGCGACCGACGTTCTCGCCGGGATGGAAGTGCGTGCCGCGCTGACGGACAAGAATCGTGCCGGCGGTTACCTGCTGGCCGGCGAAACGCTTGCAGCCAAGTCGCTGAGCGTGCGAATCGCGGCCGTTACGGGAGGAACCGAGACCTTTTTTATGTGCCATGATGGTACCTACTCTTTCAAAACAAGATGCGAGCCAAATAACTCGCGCCAACGTACGGAATAACCCGGAGCTTCCAGGCCGATAAGATCAGACTAGATGTTCGTGATCTTGAGCTTGGTGAGCTGCTGGCGATGGCCCTTGGTGCGCTTATAGCGCTTGCGCTTGTTGAACTTGAAAGCGATGACCTTCTCGCCCTTGAACTGGTCAACGATCTCGGCGGAGACCTTGGCGTTCGCGAGCTCGGCAGGATCGGTGACGATCTTGTTGCCGTCGTTCAGGAACAGCACGTCGAGCTCGACCGTATCGCCGACGTTGCCCGCGAGCTTCTCGACCGTGATGACCTGATCCGTGGTGACTTTGTACTGCTTGCCACCGGTTTTAATGATTGCGTACATGTTCACTTACCCTTCTTGCCGCAACGTTCCAATACTTCCGCACCGTCCCATAAAGATCGGCGCATGCGCAGGATTCCGGCACCGGCCGCCGGCAGATCCATGCTATCGGCCGCTTGCATCTTGGGGACGCGGCAGCGGCTCAACAAGCTTACCATCTTTGGTCTCCATCTGCTGAGAAACTCTCGTCACCTCATAATGCGCAAAAACGCCATACGGCTCGACAACGAGAGGCTCAGCGAGGATCTCGGCTACAACCTCTTCAGCGCCCAATCCGTGATTGCCTGCCTGCCCCCAAAATGCAAGAGCCTTCTCCCAGGCGCGGATGAGAACCTCGGGCCTGAGAGCGCCCTTCTCGCTCGAGCGCGTTACGAGCGCAAGACCCCAAAGGTCGCCGATCTCGCCCGGTTTGGGAGCACGAAGCGACTCGGTGTGGCTGTGCGGATCCTTCTCGCGCACGAACTCGGTGACCATAGCGCCGTCAAGCGTGTTGACGAGGTCCATCTTCTTGTTCTTGCGCCCGCGAACATAGGTGATGCACCCATGGGCCTTGAGAGCGTTGAGGATCTGCAGCGCCCTGCCGACTGAAGGGGCGCCTTGGGGCAGATGCCCGGCAAGCGCCGAGGCATCGTTGAGCTCAAGCGTCGAGCGATAGGCAGCGTGCGTCAGCGCCGCGGAAAGAGAGGCAGCTCGCAAATCGACGTATCCCGCCGCATACGGAGCGAGATCGGCCGGAGAAGCCTTTCTGAGCGATGCAAGGGCGCGCCTTGCCGGAACGTACGTCTCGAGATACACGTCGTACCACTCGCACACGGAGGCAGTGCCCACGGGAAGCGCCGAGGTGAACGAGATCTTCATGTGGGGCGAGAACCCCTGAGTTACCGCGTACGGAAGGCCCGCACGCCTCACGATGCGCTCGATGGTGCGCAGCACCTCAAGATGACCGAGATACCTCAGGCGACCTTGTTTTACATACGCCACACGGAGGCGGAACAGGTTCTCTTCGCTCACTTGCGCTCACCTTCGATCACGTTCTCGGCACCGAGCCGCGGGCAGATGCCGCATCCGGTGCAGGAAGTACGCGTGCAGTCAGGGGTAGTCTCAGCCTGCGCGGCACGTCGGTACTCACGCTCCAAGAAGCCCGGGCTTACGCCAGGAGACACATGGTCCCACGGCAGATGTTGCCCGATCTCGTAGGGCTCGCAGGCCACACGGTCAAGATCTATGCCGCAGGCGGAAGCCGCATCGCGCCACCGGTCGAGGTCAAACTGCTCGGACCACGCATCGAAGCGGGCGCCCCGACGCCACGCCTCGAGAATCAAGGGGGCGATATCACGTCCGCCGCGTGAAAGAACTGCCTCGAGCAGCGATACGTCGGCGTCATGGTAGCTCACGCGAACCTGACGCGAGCGCACGCTATGCAATAGAAGCTGTTGACGGCGCTTCACCTCATCACGTTCAAGCTGACCGCACCATTGGAAGGGCGTATGCGACTTGGGAACGAACACCGCGACCGAAATGGACACCGAAACTCCGCCGCGCTGATCTTTGGGGACGATCTCGCGCGCGAGCTCAACCACATGGTCGGCGAGACGCGCGATCCCGACGATGTCCTCGTCGGTTTCAGTCGGAAGACCCATCATGAAATAGAGCTTGCACCTCCGCCAGCCAGCTTCGAACGCCGCCCTCATAGCGCGGTCAAGGTCCTCCTCGGTAACGTTCTTGTTGATCACGTCGCGCAAACGCTGGGAGCCTGCCTCAACGGCAAACGTCAGCCCGCCGCGCTTGCCGCCAGCCACAGCCTCGGCAAGCTCGGGGTCAAACGAGTCGAGGCGCTGCGAGGGAATGGAAACCGAAATGCCCGTTCCAGCCAGGCGCTCGTTCAGACGATCGAGCACGCATTCGCACTGGGAGTGATCGGTCGTGGAAAGCGATGTGAGCGAGACCTCGTCGTAACCCGTCTGCTCAAGACCGCGCGCGACGGCCGCGACGATCTGATCGGCGCTGCGCTCGCGGACAGGGCGGTAGGTAATGCCCGCTTGACAGAACCGGCACCCGCGCGCACAGCCCCTCAGCACCTCGATGGAGAGACGGTCATGCACCAGCTCGGTATAGGGGACCACCGACTGGGCAATAGGATCGGTTGCGGAAAAGTCTGCTATCACGCGCTTGTATACAACCGCTGGAGCACCGGAGTCCGCGCGCGGAACGGCATGGCCGTGAGGCGCCTGCTCGGAGTCGTACGCAACTTCGTAAAGCGAAGGAACATACGTGCCCGCGATCCTGGCGAGCCGTGCCACGCGCTCGGCGCGCGGCAAGCCCTCGTCGCGCGAGCGCTCGAGCTCTCGCGCGACCTCTACGATGGACTCCTCCCCTTCACCGACGAGAAAGGCGTCGATATAAGGAGCAAGGGGCTCGGGGTTGTACACCGAAGGGCCACCGGCGATGATGATGGGGTCGTCCTCCCCGCGTTCCGCGGACAACAAAGGGATGCCCGCAAGGTCAAGCGTCTCGAGATAGTTTGTCGCAGCCATCTCGTGCGGAATATGAAACCCGACGACGTCGAACGAAGCGAGCGGAGCGGCGCCCTCAAGCGACAAGAGCGGAATGTTTCGACTACGCATGGCATCGGCCATGTCGACCCAAGGCAGGTACCCGCGCTCGCACGAAATACCTTCCTGCGCGTTGAGAATGCGGTAGAGAATCGCAATGCCCTGGTTGGGCAGGCCGACCTCGTACGTGTCCGGGTACACCAAGCAAACCCTGAACCGTGCGTCCGGCTTCGAGAGAGCTCCCCATTCGTGGTCGATGTACCGGCTGGGCTTTTCGACCCCCTGCAGCAGGGGCTCAATCAGATGAAAAAGGTCCTCGTATGCTGCGCGCATTCCGTTCCTTCACTCGAGATGAACAACTATGTCAAAAGCCTAAGCCTCGGCGGCAGGCGATACGACCCTGCGAGCCGTTCGAGCCGTTTTGCCAACCAAGTCGTTGAGCGCGGCGTAGCTGACGTTACGCTCGTAGAGCTCCATGAGAGCACGTCCCATGACGTAGGTCCCGGCGCCTCCGATAAGGCCCTGAATTAAGAAGCCCACATGCGGCGTATGCTTGCAGATGGCCCGACACACCGTCCTGAAGACCAAGCCGCAGGCGAGCATGCCCGCCGCCTCATACGCGCGCTCCACCTTGAGCCCGCGGCCGTATGTCTCGGCAAGGGCGAACATCATGCCGAGCTGCTGCATGGCCATAACGGGATAGTTGGACCCGGGAACAAAGAACAGGGCGCCAGTTAGCGCATTGCCGATGGATGCCTGTCCGACAATGCGGTGGGCAGCTGCGATGCGCATAAAGGGGAAGTTCGCGGCAAACGCCATGTCCTTCTCGGTACGATCGAGGATCCACCGAGCAAGGGACTCGAGCAGGAAGGTCTTGTTGGTTGATGCGATAAGCCCCCGCATTGCCGTATCGGCGACGATGAAGGGAACCTCGACGCTCGATTCGGCGACGCATACCGTGGGGATGCCCGCAACCACGAGCTGATTCACGCACGCCTCCAGCTCAGCAGAGCCGCACGTGATCACGATGGCCACGTCGGTATCGGTCTTGACCTCGGCGAGCGGCGACGCGACGCGCGCAACGCGTACAAGCGCACTCGTAAGCTGTGGCACGAACGCATCGCGAATGGTCTGAATAAGAAACGGCGTGGCGGACGCATCGACGTACACGCCCACGCGCAGCTGCTCACTCGAGTCGCGAGCGGTATCAAAGCCCGCCCTGAAAACCTTCGCGACATTCTCAATCGGGACGCGCATAACATCCCCTTTCATTCATGCGGATCACCCGCGCTCTATCCGTTCTGGCCGCGCGAAGCGCCTTACGCAGCCTTGGACCGATGCCGCCAGATAGACTGCACTACGCCCACGACCAAAAGCTGAACCATCATAGAAGAAGAGCCGAAGCTGATAAAGGGCAGAGGAATGCCCGTAATCGGCATCAAACCGATGCACATGCCGATGTTCTCGAAAATCTGGAACGTCCACATGCCGACGATTCCCGCGGCAACGAGCCGACCGAACACCGATTCGCAGCGTCCGGCAACGTGGATAGCGCCGAAGATGAGCATGAGGTAAAGCACGAGCAGCAGCAGTGCGCCCACAAAGCCGAGCTGCTCGCAAAGAAGCGCGAAAACAAAGTCGGTGTGCGCCTCGGGAAGAAAGCCAGCGCCCGACTGAGAGGCAGTGGCCGCACCAATGCCGCGCCCGAAAAAGCCGCCGGACCCAACGGCGATGAGCGACTGGAGCAGGTTGTAGCCCTCCTCACTTGTAGCGCCCTCTGGGTTGAGGAAGACGAGCAGGCGGTCCAAGCGGTACTGGCTGATAAGCGGAAAGTCAAAGTATGCGGTCGTGATGCTGTTGAGCGCAAAGAAAAGCGCGATAAAGCCCACGAGAAGCGCGAGCGTGGCGAGGACCCACTCGCGCTTGGGACCGCCCATGGCGATAACCACGGCGCCCGCAACGAACACCACGATGCCCGAACCGAGATCGCCTTGGATCAGAATCCCAAGGAAGATAACGCCGAGCACCGCGCAAAGCCTCAGGTAATCGCGAAGCGAGGTGATCTCGCCGTTGTACTCGGCAGTTACCGAAGCCATGTAGAGCACGGTGACGAGCTTCACAAGCTCAACCGGCTGAAAGGTAAGTCCTATGATCGGGAACCTGATCCATCCCGTCATACCGCCGCCCTCGTACGAGAGGCCCGGGATAAAGGGTGCGAAGATCAGAATGAAGTCCAAGACCAGCAGCATGTGCGACCAGTTGGCAAAGGCGCGGTAATCGAAGTTCCATGCAGCAATCGCAAGGCCCGTACCGATGGCAACGCCTAGAAGCTGACGCGGAAAGGAAGCCTCCTCGATGGAAAGCGAAGCCGTCCAGATGATAAAGCAGCCGTAGACTACCAGCAAAAGCGCAGCCACGGCAACAGGGATGTTAACTCCGTCGAAAGCGCCCTGGTGCTTGCGAGCAACCTGCTTGTTTACGCGCGTGAGGTTGCGTTTCTCTGCAGCGACCTTGCGCGCCGTTGCGGGTGAAGCCATGCGCGCCTCCTATCGAGAGGAGTCCGAGACGGACTCGGTGGAAGTATCGGGGCAATCGTAGATGACGCCGAGAACGTCGCGAATAGCGTACAGACACGTAGAAGCACCGAAACCGCCCTGCTCGCACAGGCACGCAACGACGTACTTCGGGTTCTCGTAGGGAGCGTATGCGATGAACCAGGCGTACTCGTCCTCATCGGTCTTCTCGCCCGTGCCCGTCTTGCCGGCAACCGTGATCGGCTGACCGTTCTCGTCGGTGAGGTTGTTGAAGTGGGCGGCGGTGGACGGGCTCTCCTCGTAAATAACGCCCTTGAGACCGCCTCGCACGAGCTCGAGGTCCGCATCGCTGTTGATATGGGCGGTAAGACGCTCTTTGGGCTCGTTCTCCACCACGTCACCGGAACCGTCGCGCCGCACGACGCTCTTGAGCAGATGCGGCACGTACTCGGTGCCGCCGTTGGCAATGCCGCAGTACACGGTGGCCATTTGAAGCGGAGTGACGAGGATATCGCCCTGTCCGATGACAAGGTTCGTCATGTCACCGGGACGCCACTGCTGGTCCTCGCTCGAATAATCGGCGAACGCCTCCTTCTTCCAAGCCGCGTCGGGAACGCGCCCCACGGCTTCACCGCCGAGGTCCACGCCTGTCTGCTGGCCCAGACCCCAGCGCCTGAACATCTCCTGCAGGCCCTCGGGGTTCTTGTCGTCGTAATAGAAGCCCTTGCCTATCTCGTAGAAGACCGGGTCGCACGACATGATGATGCCCTGTTGGAGCGTCATCGGTCCGTGGCCATCGTGGTCCCAGCAGTACTGGCCGTACTCCTCGCCCAAGCCGGTCCAAAAACCGGTGCACGTGACGACAGTGTCGGCGGTGGTAATACCGTACTCGAGGCCTGCGAGAGCCGAAAGGGACTTGATCGTCGACGCGCTCATGTACTGACCGGCAACAGCGCGGTTCATGAGCGGGTACAAGTTGGCTTCGTCGTTGAGCTGGTTCCAAAGGTCCTGGCTGATGCCGCCGGTAAAGGAACCGGGATCATAGCTCGGCGCGCTCGCCATGCCGAGAATCTCACCGTTCGTGCAATCGATGCACAGACACGCACCCGCGCCGGCATTAACGTACCCCTGCTTGCGCGCCTGCGCGATCGAGCGTTGAAGGCCCTCTTCGCACGCCTTCTGAATCTTGAGATCGATCGTGAGTCGGATGTCGGAACCCGGCTGAGGATCGATAGCATCCGCCTGGCCAACGACGTTGCCGTCGGCGTCTACACGCACCGTCTGCTCACCGCGAATGCCCTGGAGCACGCTCTCGTACTGGGCCTCGATGCCAGCCTGACCGACAATGTCGCCCGACTGGTACTTGATGGCGGCGGGATCGTCGGACTTCTCCTGTGCGTCAAGCGTCTCCTGGGAAACCGTGCCGGTGTAGCCCAGAAGATGCGCGGCGGTCGTGCCGTTAGGATACAGGCGCTCGGAACGCTCGGCGATCTCGACACCGTCAAAAGCGCTTCCGTGTTCCTTGATATAGGCCACCGCGCGCCGGTCAACGTCGGTCGCCACGGTATGGGCGCTCTGAGCGCCCTCGGTGTTGTCCTGAATATTGCGGCGAACTGCCACATAGGGCATGCCGAGCGTATTAGCCAGATGCCGAACGAGAATCTCGTCGTCAGCAAGAGAGCTGTAGGCCGTAACGGCAAGCGAGGGACGGTTGGTTACGAGAACCTCGCCGTTGCGATCGAGAATGCGCCCGCGCTGAGCGGGCGTCGTAACCGTGCGCGTGCGGTTCTCCTCGGCAAGCTGCTCGTAATGGTCCGCAGAGACCATCTGCATGCTCCAGAGCTTGGCGACGATAGCCGCAAAGGCGGCGCCGACGCCCAAGGAAAGCACCGTGAAGCGACCCTTGAACGCCGCCTGCTGCGTGTTACCCTCGCCCTCGGATGCGCGCGGCGTGGTGCCGGTCTTGGTGTCAAACGTGAACTTGCCGGAATACCCGCGCAAGAAGAACACGGAGAACACGATAACGGCCACGAGGGCGAGGCCGGCTATGATGACAACGAACTGTGCGTCCATACCGTTACCGCCTCACTACCGCAGCTTGCGGTAGCCCTTGCGCGCGATGCGAGTCGAAAATGCTTGGCCGAAATCGGCGCGAGAGAGCGCATAGAGGAAGGGGACGACAAAAATCGTATCGAGAACTGTAGACGCAAGCCCGTGTCCGAGCACGGCCGATATGATGCTGGACTCAGCGCCGGTGAGCACGAGGGCAATAGAGTATGCAACGTTGACCCCGAAGCACACGCCGGCAAAGAGCTTGACCGAGGCGTCCAACTGCTCCTGAAGACGATTGCGCTCGCCTGAACCGAGGACGAAACCGGCAACCGAAAGCATGAGCATCATGAGACCGGCGGGAACGGGCATCGTGAAATCGTAGAGCATGCCGGAGAAGAAGCCGGCAAATACGCCGTATCTGCTGCCCGTAAGCAACGCCACGCAACCGGCGAGAATCATCATGAAGTTAATGGTGCCGCCGAATACCGAAAGCTGCGGCGAAAGCGCCATCTGAAGAACCACGCAAACGCCGGCCACGATGCCGATCGCGCGCAGATACGCATGTTTGTCGCGAACCTCCATGCCTACGACACCTCCTCATCGTAGCTCTCGTCGTAATACGTGTCGTCGTAGTACTCCTCGTCAGAGTACTCGTCGTCGCCGGTGCCCTCGTCAGTCGATCCGTCGGCCGAATCATCCGTGCCGTCGCCAGACTCATCGCTCGAGTCGGAGCTTTCATCCGAGGCAGCGCCCTCGCCCTCGGGGTTGTCGTTGGCAGCCTCAATGTCCTCTGACGTTGCCGTCTGCTCCTCGGTAAGCGAGGTAATGACAAGAACCTCCTCCTGGTTCTCGACGGACGACGCTGCCTCCACCACGATGGTGTAATACAAGTCGTTGTCGAGCTTCTCGACCGAGGAAACGCGGCCGAGCGGAAGACCCTTGGGATATACCCCGCCGATGCCGGAGGTTACCACGATGTCGCCAACCTCCACCTGAGCATCACTTGGCACGTAGTTAAGGCGCAGCGACCCATCCGGCTGCCCTTCGAGCATGCCCTGCGCGCGACTGGACTGAACAAGCGCAGAAACACCTGAGGAATCGTCGTTGATCAAACGTACAACCGAGCTCGTGGGAGACACCTCGATAATCTGACCGATGACACCCGAGGAGTTGGTCACCGGCATATTGACATCGAAGCCGTTGAGCGAGCCCTTGTCGATAGTTACCGTCTGAGTCCAGGCGTCGCCGGTGGTCCCGATAATGCGCGCAGCAACAGACTCAAGCTTATAGGTGTCCTGGAGATCGAGCAGCTTGTTGAGACGATCGGCGGTCTCCTGCGCCTCGGTGAGAGCAGCAACCTGCGCCGTGAGCTCCTCGTTTTGCGCCTTGAGGTCAGCCAAGGTCTCCTCAGACGCCGTAAGGTTGCCCGCGATGTTGCCCAACGCATTAAACGGCGTTGCAACAGCGCTTCCAACCATACGCAGGGGGTACGTAATGGTCGTCACGCCGGCGCGCAACGTATGGAAAGGGCCCGTACTCCCCTCTCGCAGATAAAACGTCAGAACGAGAAGCGAGATGACGCAAAAGGCAATCAACGGACGAAAGCCCGTTGACTGCCGTTTAGTTAATGTTTGCTTGTAGCGACCGGAAGAACGCGGCACTTAACGACCAGCTCCCAAAACCGTGCGCATGCAACCGGGTGCCTACGCGTTGCTCTGTACAAATCCGCCATCGAAGGCGTTGGCCTCGAGAACGCGAGAACAGCCGTTAACAACGTTATCGAGCGCAGTCGGGCTTACGTTGACAGGAACGCCCGTCTCGTCGCGAAGACGCACATCGAGACCGCGGAGAAGCGCGCCGCCGCCCGTGAGTAGAATGCCGTAGTACATAAGGTCGGAGGCAAGGTCGGGCGGCGTGGCGTCAAGGGCATCCTTGACCGCCTTGGTCATATCGTCCAAAGGCTTGTTGAGGGCACGACGAATCTCTTCGGACTCGATGCGCACCGTCTTGGGCAGGCCCGAGATTACGTCTCGACCGTTGACCTCAACGTCCAGCTCGTCCTTGAGCGGAACAGCGGAGCCGACCTTGATCTTGATGTCCTCAGCTGTACGCTCGCCGATAGCGAGGTTATAGGCGTCGCGCACATGCGTGAGAATCGATTGATCGAACTCGTCGCCGGCGATTCGGATGGACTGCGAAACAACGATGCCGCCCATAGCGATAACAGCGACTTCGGTTGTACCGCCGCCGATGTCGACCACCATGGAGCCGGTAGGCTCTTCGACAGGCAGATCGGCGCCGATAGCGGCCGCCATGGGCTCTTCGATGAGGTAGGCCTGGCGCGCGCCGGCAGAGATCGTAGCCTCGAAGACCGCGCGCTTCTCGACCGAGGTAACGCCCGAGGGCACGCAGATAACCACGCGCGGACGAGGCGACCACGGATAGCGGCGCTCGCGAGCCTTCTCGATGAAGTACCTGAGCATTGCCTCAGTAACATCGAAGTCGGCGATGACGCCGTCTTTGAGGGGACGGACAGCAACGATGTTGCCCGGCGTACGACCAAGCATGCGCTTAGCGTCCATGCCGACGGCAAGAATACGCTCGTCTGATTTATCGATGGCCACCACGGAAGGCTCGCGGATCACGATGCCTTTCCCTCGAACCGCCACGAGCGTGTTGGCGGTGCCGAGGTCGATGGCGAGATCGCCCCCGTACTGACCGAACAGCATATCCATTAGCGAGAACAAAAGCGCGCTCCTCATAACTGCGGCCACCGCAAGCAGCCGCACATTCGGTATTCCACCAAAAGTTTACTGCAGAACTCTGAAGACAAGAAAGCAAGTAAATTGCTCTGATGAATCTACATTAGGCGAATTACTCAGATCGATGGAAATCAAGCTCGAGACCAGAAATAGCCCAACCGATGCCATCGCGCGAGAAGGTCACGGTGTACTCCTGCTCTCCGCCCTCGTCAAGCTTGGCGACAACGCGGGCCGTAGAGGTGGACATGGACTGATCCATGTTCTCGATCGTAGCGGTAGCGTTCTGGGGAACCATCGAGACGATGAGCGACTTCTGATCCTCGGAAAGCTGGTCGGAAAGCTCAGCGGTAGCGTCACCACCAGAGGAGACTGTGCTGAAAAGCGTGTCGACGGCGTCCTGCTGAGAAGGAATGCCAAAGCCCTTGTAGTAGGCGAACGCACCGGCGCCGGCAAGCAGCGCCAAAAGCAGCAGAATCACGAGGAAGACCTTGAGGCCCGTGTGCTTGCGCTTGCGCTCGACCTTCATGTTCTGCTTGTCCTGCTGGATAAGCTCAGACTCGCTCAGCGTAAAGAAGCCGGTGTCGGAGGGGTCGGGCATGAAAGCGCCGGACTTACCCAGCGGATCGAGCGGGTCCGCCTCGATGGCAGGGATACCGGACGTGCCGCTGATCGAGCCGCTGCCGGCGGGCTTCACGGCAAGCGCCTGCTTGGCGCGGTCGCAGTCGGCCTGCTCCTCATCGGAGAGTGCGTACGTGCCGTCGGCAACCGCATGCGCAAAGGCGTCGGAAGCCTCGTCCATGCGAGAGGCGGCAACGCAGGCCTGACCAAGTCCGGCATACAGAGCATTCTGGTTAGTGGTGGGACCCGCAAAATCGAGAGCGGTTCGATAGGCCTCAATGGCGTCCTGAGGACGACCGAGCTGAATGAAGCACGAAGCAAGTTGCGTCAGGGCGCTCGCCGGGTCGGGGTTTGCCTCGTCGATCGCAGCCTGACGGAAAGCGACACCGGCCTCGGTCACGTTGCCCTGCTTGAGCAGGACCTCGCCCAAAGCGACCTGAGCCTTGTAGAGCGTGGGATAGGTATTGTCGTGCGTAGCCTCGCGGAAGCATGCGGCCGCGTGATCTAGATCGTTGAGCGCAAGGTACGCCTTGCCCTCGTTGGTGAGAAGGGCCCCGCGGTGCCCGTACGCCGAATCGGCGAGCGCCGCATCATAAGCAGCGACGGCGTCACGGTACTGACGAAGGCGCATCAAAGAGTTGCCGCGCAGATGATCGATCTCACCGGCAACCTCACCGGGCGCCTTGGCAGCAGCGAAGAACTGTGCAGCGTTGGCAAAATCACGAGACTGGTACGCGGCACGCGCCTGCTCGACCAAAAGGTTGTTCACGTTAGCTCCTATCCTTAAGGACTTCTCAGAAAACGCCCGTGCGGCGGGCAGAGGGGTCAAAAGTTATGCCTTGGCGCTGTGGATGATCTCAACGCGCTCGATAACGTCTCCGGCACGAAGCTTGCGGATAACGTCGAGTCCCTCGATCGTCTGACCAAAAACGGTATAGCCCGAATCAAGGCTGTGCTGGGGTCCAAGGCAGAAATAGAACTGCGAGCCTGCAGAATCGGGATGCTGGGAGCGCGCCATCGCAAGAGCCCCGTCGTTGTGCTCGTTGCGGGGATTGGTAGCGTACTCGGCCTTGATACGCCAGCCAGGGCCGCCCGTACCGGGCATGCCCGAAGGACCAGGCTTGCCCGCGGCAACATCCTGAGGATCCATATCGCGCGTGTTGGGATCGCCGCCCTGGATAACGAATCCCGGGACGTAACGATGGAACTTAAGCCCGTCGTAGAACTCGGTCTCTGCCAACTCACAGAAGTTGGCAACGTGGATCGGGGCCCCCTTGCCGTCCAACGCGACCCTAACGGTGCCCTGGGACGTCGTAAATACGGCGACCTCGTCTCCGACGATGGGATAATCAGGTGTATGCAGCGGATCTCCGAACATGGCAGCTCCTCGACTCATTGAGACAATCAGTGACATTTTAGCAGGAAGGCGTCTTGCACACGAATTCGGCATGACGTCCCTACGCGTCGTCGGAAGCGCTCTTCTCAACCGGCTCCCAAGAACCGTAGTTCATGTCAAAGCCGTCTTGGGCCTCGCTCACCTCGGAAGACCTGTCACGAAGCGGCGCAAGCACCTCGTCCTCATACGAAGAGACGTCTGTCTCGTGCGAAAGCGAGATGTCCCACGACTCGCATAAAACGTCAGCTCGCGTCCACATCCATTTTGCAAGTTGGCGCACGTGCTCCAGATCCTCCCCGTACGGAGAACCCTCGGGAAGCAGCAGCTTATCGAGCTCGTCGATAACGTCCTGCGCCTTGTCGCGCAGCTCGTAGGCACTCTTGGAATAATCGGTGCGCGCGCCGAAGTCGGAGTACACGTACCCGGTGTTGTAATCGTCTACCGCGGTGCTGATCTCGTCCTGGAAGGTGCCAATGGTGTTGTAACAGCGCATGAGCACCTGATAAGCCTCTTCGTTGGAAACGAGCTGGGACTTCTTCTGCTCCTCTTCCTTCTGAGCGGGCTTTTTGTCGGCGTCATCCTCCTTGGTACCAGCAGCCTCGGCGGACCGCGACGGATACATCTCCGATGCCGCCTGTTTGAAGTCGCTGTAGAAGCCGGGCATCATGCCCAGCGGGTCGGCGGCGACAAAGTAAACGATGCCGATGACAAGCGAGATGCCCACAGCGGCGCCGATGATCTTGGCCCACGGTCGCCTATAGGTATGATACGGATCCTCGAGCTCGGGAGTCCGCTCCTCAAAGACCTCGACCCTGGGCTCGGGCTGCACCGAGCTCGTGGCGTCGGGGTCAAAGGGGTTCTGGGGTTCCGCCTCAACAGGCTCGATCCGCGGGATGCGCGCTTCTCGCTCAGCGGCCTGGCGCTCGATCTCCTCGCGCGTCAGGCGCGGAAAGCTCGCCGTGCGGCCGGCAGCAAGGTCGCTCGCCGCGGTATCGGTCGACAGAATCGCCGGGGCCGGCCTGCCGCACTTAGGGCAGACGCGGTCTCCGGGCACCAAGCGAGCACCGCAGCCCTCGCAGAACACGAACAGGTCGGCTGCGGAGGGCTCGGAGCCTACGAATGCGTGACAATGCGGGCAGAACGACGCGCCATCCTCAACGGTCATATTGCAATGCGGGCAGATCACAAAAGCTCCCTTCAGATACATACGCACTGATCATAGCGCACACCGCAGCCCAGAATGGTCGTCACCTGTCTAGACGAGCCGGTTCAACATAAAGGGAAGGATTCCGCCCGCGCGCAGGTACGCACCCTCGGTCGGCGTGTCCACACGCACGAGGACCTTGAAGCGCTTCTCGGAGCCGTCTTCGGACCGAGCCGTAACTACGACCTCGGGATCCGCCGGCAAGCCAGAGCTCAGATCGATCGCACCGATACAGTACGTCTCGTGACCGGTAAGACCGATCGTCTCGGCAGACTCCCCTTCAGTGAACTGCAGCGGCAGCACGCCCATGCCGATGAGGTTGGAGCGATGGATGCGCTCGAAGCTCTCGGCGATAACCGCGCGCACGCCGAGAAGCGCGGGCGCCTTCGCCGCCCAGTCGCGGGACGAGCCGGAGCCGTACATCTTGCCCGCAATGACCACGAGGGGGGCGCCTGCTTCGCGTGCTGCGCAAGCGCAATCAAAGAGCGGCTCGACGTTGCCGCTCCAGTGATTGAACGACCATCCGCCTACCCTGCCCTCGGCGAGCCTATTCTCGAGACGAACGTTGGCGAAGCAGCCGCGCATCATGACCTCATGGTTTCCTCGACGCGCACCGTAGGTGTTGAAATCGGCGCGCGCAATACCGCGGTCCTCGAGATACGCCGCCGCAGAGGAATCCGGAGCAATGCTGCCCGCAGGAGAGATGTGGTCGGTGGTAACGAAGTCGCTGAGAAGCGCCAGCACGCGCGCGCCCTCGAGCTCCTCGCCCGCGGGACGAGCGATCGAGAAATAAGGCGGATTGCGCACATAGCTCGAACCTTCGTCCCAGTGATACGTCGCGGAAGACTCGGACGGCAAGGCTCGCCAAGCCTCGTCACCCGTGAAGAGCGAGCCCGCAACGGCGTCGAACACATCGGCGGTCAACGTCTCTTCGAGCGCCCTGCTCACCTCGTCGGCAGTCGGAAGAATGTCTGCAAGCATGACGGGGCCGCTTGCGCCCTCAAAGAGCGGCTCCTCGGAAAGGTCGATCCGCATCGTGCCCGCCAGCGAGTACGCAACGACGAGCGCAGGCGCACACAGGTAGTTCTGCGCAACATCGGGACTGATGCGACCATCGAAATTGCGGTTGCCCGAGAGAACGCTCGTCAGCTCAGCACGATCCGCGATTCCCTTAAGGCAGGGCTCGATCTCACCGGAGTTGCCGATGCAGCTCATGCAGCCGAAGCCGCACGTGTAAAAGCCGAGCTTCTCGAGCGGATCTATGAGTCCGGTGCGGCTCAGCAGCTCCTGCGTC
>CALUOB010000016.1 GCA_944322175.1 uncultured Coriobacteriaceae bacterium | reverse complement strand
CTGGTGGGCGCACTGCGACGACAACCACGCCTGGGTCGAGGCGTACGTCGACGGCGGGTGGCACTACCTCGGCGCCTGCGAGCCCGACGAGGCGCTCGACCGCGGCTGGTTCACCGCCGCCTCGGGCCGTGCCCTGCTCGAGCACACCCGCCTCTTCTGCGACTTCGGCTGCGACTTTGAGCGCGACCGCGCGCTTCTCGCCCGCGAGGGCAGCATGGTCGTGGTGAACGTCACCTCGTCCTACGCGCCCGTGACGCTGCTCACCGTGCACGTGGCCGACGCCTCCGGCGCTCCCGTTGCCAACGCCGACGTTGAGCTCATGCTCGTCAACATGGCCGGCTGGCGCGACCTGGCCCGCCTTGTGACCGACGAGAACGGCGACGCCGTGATCGAGATCGGCCTTGGCACCATGCGCGTTGCGGCGAGCACCGGAGCGCAGACCGCCGAGACCATCGTGAACACCGAGAACACCGACCGCGTGGAGCTCGTTCTTGCCGACGGCGCGGGCGAGCTGGTCAGCGCCGGCACCTTTGCCGGCGACCATAACCTCGCCGACGGCGCCTGGCACGACCTCGACGTTGCGGCCCCTGCAGACCACCCCGCCCCCTCCGAGCGCCTCACCGACGAGCAGCAGGAGCGCGGCCGCGCGCGCAAGCACGCGGTCGACGAGATGCGCCGCGCGCGCATCGACGGCCTCAGGGCAGCGGCGGCTCAGGCCGCCGAGCGCGTCTGCACCTTCCTGCGTGAGAACGGCGAGCTCGCCGACGAGGACGCCGTGCGCATCGAGCGCTTCTTTGCGCTGTCGTTTGCCAACGCCCCCGAGGTCGAGCGCTTCCTCACCGCCGATGCCGGCCACGACCGTGTGGAGCTTCTCGGCACGCTCACCGACAAGGACTTCCGCGACCTTACCGCCGACGTGCTCGAAGAGCACCTGCAGGTTGCCCGCACGCAGCGCGAAGGCGCCGTGGCGCGCCTTGTGGCGCTGGGCGCCACCGAGGCAGAGGCCGACGAGCTCTTCGTGAGCTCCGTGCTCAGCCCCCGCGCCTTCTTCGAGACGCTCACCCCGTGGCGCTGCGCGCTGCCCGCGCTCTTCTCGGACGAAGAGAAGGCCGTCTTTGCGCAGGATCCGCACGAGATCTGGACCTACATCAACCGCACCGTGCGCTTTGACGTTGACGAGAACGCCGGCCGCACCGCCGCCTCCCCCGTGGGCGCGCTGCGCTCGCACCAGGGCTCGGCCATGACCAAGCGCGTGCTCTTTGTGGCCATCTGCCGCTCGCTCGGCATCGCCGCCCGCATGAACCACGCCACGCTCGCGCCCGAGTTCTACGCCCGCGGCGGCTTCGTGGCCGTTGAGGCCGCGCCCAAGGAGCACACGGTTCCCGTCACGGTGACCTGCCCCACGCAGGACGCCCTCACCTACGAGCAGGACTGGAGTATCGCGCGTCTCACCCCGGCCGCCGGCCTCGGCGCCTCGGGCACCTATATGACCTACCAGACGCTCGACTACTACGGCCGCACCTTTGAGAACGACCGCTTTGAGGTCGAGCTCGCGCCCGGCATCTACCGCGCCACCACCTCGGCGCGCCTCCCCAACGGCAACCAGCAGATCTCAGAGCGCCTGCTCTGCGTGGGCGCGGACGCCAAGGGCTGCGCGCTCGAGCTGCGCGTGCGCGAGCCCGAGGCGAGCGACATGCTGAGCGACATCGCGCTCGAGGACTTTGCCGTGCGCGACGCCGAGGGCGGCCACTGCACCGTCACGGCCGCCGCGGTCGACGGCATGGCGCTTCTCGCCTACCTCGAGCCGAGCGAAGAGCCCACGGAGCACCTCCTCAACGAGCTGCGCGAGCGCGCCGACCAGATTGCCGACGAGAAGCTCGCCGTGCTGCTCGTGGTGCCCGACCTCGCCATGGCCTCCGACCCCACGCTCGCCCGCACCCTCGAGGCGCTGCCGCAGGTCATTCTCGCCGAGGACGACTTCTCGGAGCGTCCGGAGCGCCTGGCGCGCCGCATGTTCGCGAACCCCGAGAAGCTCCCGCTGGCGGTTCTCGCCGACGGGGGCGGCGAGGCCCTGCGCGGTCTCTACGCCACCGCCGGCTACAACGTGGGCACCGTTGACCTGGTGCTCAAGCTCGCGCGTCTCGCCCGCGAGGCCTAAACCTAGGCCGGGCACCTGCACGATCCGCACGGTCCGCAGCGCCACGAGGCGCGCAGGAGGCGCAAAGATTACGCAGACGCCCGGAACTGCCGCAAGATTACGCAGCAGAACCCCTTTACGAGCCCTGTGTGCCCCGCACATAGGGCTCGTTGCGTAATCTTTCGGGTAAGGCGGGAGATTGCGTAGTCTTTTGGGCTCGGGAGGCCGCCCTTTCCCACGGTAGCAGGCAGCTGGCTCCGAGAGACGGGCGAGAAGCGCAAAAAGGGGCGCGGCAGCTCACGCTCGCTGCCGCGCCCCATCGCTTAGGCGCATGTATGCGTCAGGACCTAGTCCACGGGAACCTCGACCTCGGTCTCCATCACGAAGCAGAGACGGTAGTCGGGGTAGACGCCGCGCACGTCGCTCGGAACGTCGTACCAGCTCCAGGCGCCGTTGACCTTGAGAAGCGCCAAACGGTCCTCGTTGCCGCCGTCGTTGTTGGGCTCGCCCGAGGCCCATGCCGTGTAGCTGAAGGGCTCGCCGTCGACCCACTCCCAGCTGCTGCCCGTGCGCATGCCGCCGAGCCAGCACACCGTGGTGCTGCCGGACAGGGCGCTGAGAACCTCCTGGTACTCCTCGGCAGAGTCGATCGTGGCAAGGTAGCCGCCGTTGGCCTCGCACCACGACTGCGCGTCGGCCCAGCTCATGGCGCGCGTAACCATCTGGTAGCGGTGCTCGATAACCACCTCGGGGCCCTTCGAGATCACCAGGTCCACCTCGGAGCCCTCGTCGGCATCGTCGCCGCCGTCGGGGCTCTGCTCGCAGACCGTGCCCTCGGGGTACTCGCTGCTGTAGTCCTCGTCAACGTCGCCCACGGCAAGGCCCGCGTCGCGCAGCTCGTCCATGGCGTCGTGCTCGTCCATGCCGAGAACGTCGGGCACCTCTACCGTCACGTCTACCGGGATGATCGTGCTCTGACCGCCGTCCGCGCCGTCAGTGCGCGCAAACGGCCCCATGCCGAGCGCGAACATGGCGCCCACGCCCACCACCAGGGCAACGGCAACCGCGAGAAGCACCATGCCCACGGCAAAACCTACCGAATGCCCGCGTTTCTGCGGTGCAGGGGCAGGGGCGGGAGCCGTGGCCCACTGCTGGGTCTCCGCGGGAGCAGCCTGCCACGCAGCCTGGCCGCCGGCCTGCGCGGCCGAGAAGGACGCGCCGCCTACGCCTGCCTGCATCTGGGTCGCGCCCGCATCGGCGATCTTGGCGGCAAAGCCGTCTTTGGGCCCCGGGATCACCGTCGTTTTGTCGGATCCCCACTCGGCCTCGCCGTCCTTGGGCGTGCCCATACCCTCGGGGACACCCTGGTCCTGCTTGGTGGCTGCGATCAGCGCCGCAGCGGCGGCGAGGCTGCCCTGGGCGGGCGCCTCCTGCTCGGCAGGCTCGTCTGCTGCGGGCTCGTCCGCGGAGACGTCCTCGGATGCGGCGTCGTCTGCGGTCTCATCGCGCTCTACGCCGGCCCCGTCGGCCGCTTCATCGCCCGCCGCAACGGCATCGGCCTCGGCATCCACCGTGCTCGCCGCCTCTTCGCCGGCCTCGGGTGCGTCAGCGCCCGTGGCATCGTCCTTCTCGGCAGGCACATCCTCTACGGAGCTGCTTGCCTCGTCGGCAGCATCGTGCGCCTCATCGGCAGCATCGTCAGTCTCAGGCGCACCCTCCTGCTCCGCGGGCTCCTCCGAGGCGCCTTTTTCGCCTTTCTCGCCCTTCTCGTCTGCGGTTTCCTCTGCGGCAGCCGTGTCAGGCTCGGTGCTCGTCTCCGCCTGAGCGGCCACCGGGGCGCCGCAGTAGGTGCAGAACTTTGCGTCGTCGGCGATCTTCTCGCCGCACTGTGTGCAGAACATCGTACGTCCCTTCTTCCGAACAGGCCCCAGAGCCGGTCCGGGCATGCGCTACTCCTCGGTATCCGCGAGGCGGTCGAGCTTAACGGTCACGATGCGGCGCACCGACTCGTCGATACGCTCCTCGGTGATCTCGCCGGAGTTCACGGCGTCGAGCACCGCCTGGTAGGCGGCCTCGAGATCCTCGGGCATGAGAACCACGTCGATACCCGCCTTGATGGCCTCCACGGCGAGCTGGCCGCTGTCGGTCGTCGACGTGGCGGCACCCATGGCCATGGAGTCGGTGATGGCGATGCCCTCGTAACCCAGGCGATCGCGCAGAAGGTCGGTCACGATCTCGGACGAGATGCTCGACGGATCGTCGTCGCCGGTGATGTTGGGAACCGAGAGGTGGCCGACCATGACGAAGGGCACGTCGGCCTCGATGGCGGCCTCAAAGGGCTTGAGCTCGTCCTCGGCCATCTCGTCGGCGGTCTTCTCGGAGTAGATCTTGCTGTCGTGCGAGTCGCCCTCGGCGCCGCCGATGCCCGGGAAGTGCTTGGCCGAGCACAGAATGCCGGCGTCGGCGAAGCCCTTGACCTGCGCCTCGACCATCGGCGCCACCGCGTCGCCCGTGGTGCCGAAGGAGCGCAGGCTCATGGTGTCGCTCTCGGGGTTGTTGGCAACGTCGGCGTCGGGCGCAAAGTCAACGTTGAAGCCAAGGTCGGTGAGATAGGTGCCGATCTCAACCGCCACGTTGTAGGCCTGCTCGGTGTCGCCCATGGCGCCCACGTCGGCCATGTCGCCCACGTTCTCGATGCCGAAGGCCTCGTTACCGCCAATGCGCGAAACCGTGCCGCCCTCCTCGTCAACGCCCAAAAAGATCGGCAGGCCGCTGACCTCCTGCGCGTAGGACTGCGTGGCCGCAAGCATCTCGCGCGTCTGGTCGGGGTCCTGCAGGTTCTCGGCAAAGTAGATGATGCCACCTACGGGAATCTCCTCGAGGGCCTCCTTGGTGGCGTCGCCGGCGGCAACCACCTGGCCCACGCCCGTCAGCGACTCGGGCTTCACAAAGAACATCTGGGCGACCTTCTGCTCGAGCGTCATGCTGCCGACCTTCTCGTCAACCTGCTGGGCGAGAAGCTCCTCTTCGGTAAGCTCGTTGCCCTCGCCCGTCTGTGCGCCGTCGGCGCCTGCCGGGGAGTCGGTCTGCTCGGTTGCCGCACCGCCCTGCTGGCCGCCCGAGATGAGTCCGGGCAGCACGAACGCGCAAGCAACGCCGATGCCCGCGACCACGAGCACGGCGGCGATTATGCCCACGACGCGCCACGGCGAGCGGCGCCGCTGCTGCGGGCGGTGACTGCGCGGGTCGGAACCCTGCTGGTACGGAGAGGGAGCGCCCTCAGCGGCGCCCTGCCCGCCGATGTTCTCGGACGGGCTGCTGTTCTTAAAATGCTGGGCCATCGAGCCTCCTCGGTTCGCGTCCACACGGGACGGGGTCGCCGCTTTGCGCCCGAGCCGGCAAAGCGGCTCAACGTGCCGGTCGCGGCGATCTCGGCATTATGTTCCTGGGCTGATCATACTCGCTTGCGCCGCCCGCGGCGAGCGAGAACGCCGATCCTTAAGCACGGGATAACAAGGACGCGGCCGCGTGAAGGGCGAAGGGCACGGCTGACGCGCCGCATTCGCAACGCCTGGGCACCCCTTTCAACACACTGTTTAGTTAAGCGACAAGCACGTGCCGCACGCAGACGGTACGTGGGCGCATAATGCAGATAGCACTCACTGCGCGCGCTCTGGCTGGCCGTACCCTGTTCACGCACAGACCCGCGCGCCGACTGTAAGGAGAAGCGCATGCTCTGCCCCAACTGCGGCGCCGAGAACGACGCTGACGCACGGTTCTGCACAACCTGCGGGGCCTCTCTGGCGCCCCATGACACGCAGGCCGCCGGGCCGGAAACGACCGCCTCGTCTGCGGTGGCGATTGCCGAACCCGACCCCGATGCAAGCGAGGCTCCGGCACCAGACGCGGCCGAAACGACGCACCCCGACGCCGAGAACCACGGACCGCGCCTTGAGCCGGTTGGGCCGAAGGAAGCCGAGGCGGAGCCCGAACCCTCACCGCAACCGGTGTTGGAGCCTATACCAGAGACGGCAGAACCCCAGGGCCCCCGTCTTGTGCCGATGGGCGCCGAGGCAGCGCCGGTCGAGTCTGCGCCGAAAGCCAGCGCGGAGCCGCCCCTCCCAGAGGGCGGCGTGACCCTTGAGCCGCTGGACACCACGGCACCGTCGGTCGAACCCGCGCCCAAGCTCGAGCCGATGCCTGCGGCAACGACTCAGAACCAGCAGCACGTGCCGCCTGCTCCCGCCGATCCTGCGGTGACCGGGCGAATCCC
This sequence comes from uncultured Coriobacteriaceae bacterium, assembly GCA_944322175.1. Lineage (GTDB taxonomy): Bacteria > Actinomycetota > Coriobacteriia > Coriobacteriales > Coriobacteriaceae > CALUOB01. The sequence goes on along the minus strand of CALUOB010000016.1, from coordinate 18,791 downwards.
CGTCGTCGAGCAGGGGCCCGCCTACGTTGACCCCTCCTCCGAGCCCGCGCTCCCCGCCGTGCTGGCGCGCTGCGCCGCGCTCACCGTGTACGCGTTTCTCGCGCTCTCACTTATATATAGCTTTGCGCTCAAGGGCAGCGCCGCCGCCGACGCCCTTGCCGCCTGCACCTCGTCGGCAGCCGCGATTGGGTCGTTTGCCCTGCTCTTCATAGGCATCGTCCTCGCGCTCATCCTCGCCTTTGTCATGCGCGGCCTCGACCCCAAGGCATTCGTCGCGCAGGAAGACTCCGTACGCCGGCCGCTCGCGCCGACCTTCGCCGCGTCGCTCGCTCTTCTCGCCGTGTGCATTGTGCTCATGGCGGGCAACGCCGCGCTCGCCGGCACGCCCAACACCGCAGCCGATGCGAGCGCCGCCCTGCACGCCGTATGCGCGCTCTACGGGGGATGGGCCTTTGGCAACCTCGCCCTGCTCATCGCCGCAACGGCCCTCTCGACGGCGTCCTTTGCGCTTGAGCTGCGCCCCGCCCCTGCCGCGAGCGCGAGCATGAGGCGCGCGGGCTCGCGGCGCGCCGCCGCCGGCATCGTTGCGCTCGCACTGGTGGCTGGCGCGCTCACCCTTACCGGCTGCAGCGGCAACACGGTAGACAACGATACCGACACCGCCGCAAGCAGCGAAGAAGCTGCCGGCACCGCGCGCGACGTGGTGCTCTCGCTCGACGTTTCGGGCAGCATGGACGGCACCCCGCTGCGTCAGATGCAAGACGCCGCCACGAGCTTTGTTGAGGTGGCGCTCGACGCCGACGCGCGCGTGGGCCTCGTGTCGTACGACGACAACGCGCGCACGCTTGCCAGCATCACCGATGACGAGAACCAGCTCGACAACGGCATCGAGGCGCTCTCGGCCAACGCCTCGACCAATATCGAAGACGGCCTGCGCGAGGCTGAGACGCTGCTCTCCGGCTCCGACAACCAGCAGGTCATCGTGCTTATGTCGGACGGAGCCCCCAACGTGGGCCTCGAGGGCGACGCGCTCGTTGCCTACGCCGACGAGCTGAAGGACCAGGGCATCCGCATCTACACCGTCGGCCTCAACGAGGGCGCCGAGGGGCACGCCCTGCTCACCGACATCGCCAACGAGGGCTGCCACTACGAGGTAACCGACGCCGAGGATCTCGAGGGATTCTTCACCGACATCGCCGGCGAGGTCGGCGGCGAGCGCTACCTCTACGTGCGTGCCGCGAGCGCGCACGGCGGCGTCGACGTGAGCGTTGCCCATGAGGGCGAGACCCTCTCGTCCGCAGACGGCGAGACGCGCACGTCGTTTGGCACCCTCGCCTTTGAGGACCTACTCGCCGACGACGGCTCTGTTGAGGCCGAGGACGCCGTGCTCGTGCTGCGTCTGAAGGAAGGCCCCGCCTACGACGTGCAGTTTGAGGGCACCGACGAGGACACCATGGACGTGACCGTAGGGTTGGCCGACGAGGCGGGCTCCTACGAGGACCTGCGCAGCTTCGAGAGCGTTCCGGTGAGCAAGGGCAGCGTCATCTCGCTCGACGCCGAGGCGTCGGAGCGCACCGAGCTCACCGTGGAGGACCCCGGCGAGGCTGCGGACGATTCGGACGGAGAGAGCGCCGGACGCACCTACGACGCCGGCGAGAACGAGACCGTCGACGTTACCTCCGCCGCTCCCGCCGCCGAGGCCGTTGCCGAGCAGAGCCGCACAACGGTCACCGTGTGCCTCGTCGTGGGATCGGGCGTGCTTCTCGCCCTTGCCCTGGTCGTGCGCCACGCGGTGCTGTTCAGCCGCCATCTGAACACGGGCATCGGCGCTGCCTGCGCCGTAGCAACGGCAACCGCGCTCGCAGCGGGCGCCCTTGCCGTGTGGCAAACCGGCGCGCTCACTTTCTTGCTGCCCCCGACCAGGGTCGTAGCCACCTACGGCTCGCCTGTGCCGCTCACCACCCTCGCCACGACGCGCATTCTGCCCGAGGACGCCGACGGCAAGGCGCTCGACCGCTACGCTGCCTACCTCGACCGCGCCGTCAACGCCGACGGCGAGGAAATAGACGTGCCGGACGCACGGCACATCGAGGTGGAGGGCACCAGCGGCTTTGCCGTCGAGGACCTGCTCGGTACGTTCCAAGAGGGCATCACCTACTACGTCTGCATCGAGGAGAACGACGACACGGTGCGCAACCTGCCACCGATCACGCCCGCCGCAAGCGACGACACCGCGAGCGTAGACGAGCTGCCCGAGGTTCTCGCGTTTGCGCCTGCCACTGAGGAGAAGGACGTTGACACGGCACGGGCAACGGCGTTTCTCGGCAAGGTCGACGAGCTCATGGCACGCTACGGAGCGCCCGAGGTAACCACTGCGCGCGTGGACTCCACCGAGGTCGCGTGCGTGAGCGGCCTCTCACTTGCCACGACCATTGACTTTGGCGACGGACAAGACCGCCTTGTGGTTGCCTACTACGACGGCGACGATATGATGGGCTCGCTCACAAGCCACGACACAGACACGTACGACAAGATGGTCGTGGAGATCTGGGAGTACGACGACGCCACGGGCGCGCTGCGGCTGGCATGGCAGGGCGGACCCAACGTCGGCAATGGCCCGATCGGTGTGATGTACCTGCGGCTCTACCCGTGGTCTGACGGCGGCGCGGACGCAGTCTGCATGGTGACCGACGTCCCAGATGGATCGGGCGACCCCGAGATCTGGCGCCAGTGGACGTACTGGGGCGTTGCCGAGGACGGCTCGTTTGGCGAGCTCGATGCCGACACGGTCATCAGCAGCTGGACCGACGAGCAGCCACCAGATAACGACATAACCATCTACGACTTCTCGAGCAGCGAGGAATCCATACAAAAAACCGCCCAGACCGTTGAGAGCACGCGAGCCGCGCTCGAGGAAACCGTGAGCGACGCTCTGGCCAGCGCGCAGGAAGAGGCTCGCAAGCAGGCGGGCGGCGCTGTAGCCGAGGTCACCGGGCACGAGGTGACCGAGACCGTGGCCGTGCCCACGTTTACCGCCGGCAAGCGCGACGGCACCTGGGACTATCTCTGGGGTTACCTGGAGCTTAAGGGCGGCGACCCGGCGGTGACCGACAAGCTGAACAAGCAGTTCAAAAAAGCCTACGACGACGAGCTCGAAGCCACGATGAACTGGGAGTTTCCCGACAAGGGCGAGGACTTTGACGACTACGACTGCCTGAGCTTCCGCCAGGCACTCACCTACTGCAAGGACGGCATCGCCGGCATGCGCACGCAGCGCCACGAAACCGCGTGGGGCCCGCACGGCAACAGCTTTATGGAAAGCGTCGTGTACGACCTCGCCACCGGCGACGAGGTGCCCATTTGGGAGGTCGCGGGCATCAAGAGCCGCAGCGAGCTCGAGGACCTGGCCGAGGAGGCCATCGTCACCTATCTGCGCGAGAACCCCGACAAGGCTTCGCTCGCCACGATGATCGACGTCAACGGCAGCGAGGCCTACGAGGCGGCGCGCGACATCATCGACCAGGCGAGCGACGACGGCAACGGGCTCTTCATGCTCACCGAGGAAGGCATCACGTTCTGGACGCCCGACTACGCCATGGGCACCTTTGCCGACGGCAACCGCGAGATCGTGGTCTGGGCCTTTGACGACGAGAGCCTCGTGGGCACCGATGTGAGCGCCAAGTACCGCCTCGATCTCGAACCGTAAGCAGCTCTCCCCCACACCACTGAGTGCAAGGCCCTCGGCTCAACCAAGCCGGGGGCCTTGCTGCTGCTGAGGGCACGCACCCGGGCTACTCGTTCACCTTGACGATGGGGGCAAAACCCTTCATGAGCTTCTTGACCTGGCCGGTCTTCTCAAACCGCACCTCGATCATGTCGCCTGCCACCGAGAGCACCTGGCCGGTGCCGAACGTCTTATGACGCACGGTGTCGCCCGCGGCAAAGGTCGCCGCAGCTGCGGCATCGTCGCGGCGCAGGGGCGCAGCCGGACGAGAAGTGCCCGCAGCGCCCTTGCCGGCAGCGGAACCGGACGCAGCCGTGGCGCCAAACCGGCGCGGGCTCCGGCTGCGCGCCGGACCGCCGCCCGCGTCCCCAAACGCCCCCTGCGCGCCTGTGCGGCCGCCGCCGAAGGACGTGACCTCGTCGTCACCGGGCGCGAGCTGCGAGAACTCCGAGAACGAGCGCCCCTGCCTGCCGGCGCGACCGCCGCCTGCCTCAGGCGAGACCGCCCCGCCGTGGCGCGCGCGGCCGCCCGCGCCTCCCGTGGAGCGCGTGTGCGAGCCAAACACGTGGCCGCCGTACATGTCGGAGCCGAGGCCCGACCCGTATGTTCCGCGGCGGTCGCCGCGCTTCTCCCAGCCGGTGCCCGAGAAGCCCGCCGACCCGATGCCCGAGAACTCGATGTTCTCGGCAGGGATCTCGTCGACGAAGCGGCTGCGCGGGTTTGCCTGGGTTGCCCCGTAGGTGCGGCGCGTGGCGGCGTACGTGAGGAAGAGGCGCTTGCGGGCGCGCGTGATGGCCACGTACGCCAGACGGCGCTCCTCCTCGAGCTTGGCCGGGTCGTCGCCGCCAAAGCCGGCAACGTGCGGGAAGATGCCCTCCTCGAGGCCGGCCACGAACACCACCGGAAACTCGAGGCCCTTGGCCGAGTGCACCGTCATCATGGTGATGGCGCTTGCCTGGCCCGCCAGCGCGTCGAGGTCGGAGCGCAGCGCGAGCCACTCGAGCAGCGCCGGCAGCGCCTTGCAGGCGAGCGGGCCGTACGCGAGCTCTACCGGGTCGGGCGCCGCGTCTGCCTCGGGCGCGGCCGCAGGGGCCGGCTCGGGCGCGGGCGCCGCCTCGTCGTCGGCCATGCCGGCGCGGCGCAGCTCCTCCAGGCTCTCGAGCGTGCCCTCGATGTCGTCGTGGGTCTCGGCAAACTCGGCCGCCACGCCGAGGAACTCGCGGATGTTCTCGACGCGGCCCTCCGACTCGGGCGTGAGCTCGGCCTTGAGGGAGCGCACGAGGCCGCTCTTCTCGACGATGGCGTCGACCACGTCTTTGAGCTCGCCGTCGAGGCGGCGGCCGTCGCGCACGATCTGCACGAAGTCGGCCAGGCTGTTGCGAATCTTTGCCGAGAGCAGGCCCGTCTCGGCGCACGCGAGCTCGCAGGCCTCGAAGAAGCTCACGCGGTGCTCGGCGGCGAGCCCCTCGATCTTGCGGATCGAGGTGGAGCCGATGCCGCGGCGCGGGGTGTTGATGACGCGCTTGACGCTCATCTCGTCGGCGGGGTTCACGACCATCTTGAGGTAGGCCATGACGTCGCGGATCTCGGCGCGGTCGAAGAAGCGCGTGCCGCCCACGATCTTGTAGGGCACGCCCGCGCGCAGGAACATGTCTTCCAAGATGCGCGACTGCGCGTTGGTGCGGTAGAACACTGCCACGTCGTCGTAGCTCACGCCCGCGCGCACCTGCTTCTCGATCTCGGCGGCGATCCAGCGGCCCTCGTCGCGCTCGTCGGAGGCCTGGTAGGCCTGGATCTTGTCGCCGTCGCCGGCCGCGGTAAAGAGGCGCTTGTCCTTGCGCTTTGAGTTGTGCGCCACCACGGCGTTGGCGGCCGAGAGGATGTTGCCGGTGGAGCGGTAGTTCTGCTCGAGCTTGACCACGCGGGCGTCGGGGAAGTCCTTCTCGAAGTCGAGGATGTTCTGGATGTCGGCGCCGCGCCAGCTGTAGATCGACTGGTCGTCGTCGCCCACGACCATGAGGTTGTGGTGCGCGGCGGCGAGCAGGTTGGCGATCTCGTACTGCACGTGGTTGGTGTCCTGGTACTCGTCGACGCTGATGTAGGTAAAGCGCTCCTGGTACTTGGCGAGAACTTCGGGGTGGTCGCGCAAGAGCTCGAGGGCGCGCACGAGCAGGTCGTCGAAGTCCATGGCGTTGGCGGCGCGCAGGCGGCGCTCGAGCTCCTGGTAAACCTGGGCGGCCTTCTGGTCGGGCGGCGTGGATGCCATGCGCTGGAACTCGTCGGGGCCCACCATGGCGTTCTTGGCCGAGCTGATGCGGCTGCGGATCATGTTGATGGGGAACTGCTTCTGCTCGATGCCGAGGGACTGCATGATGTCGCGGACCATGCGGCGCGAGTCATCGTCGTCGTAGATGGTGAACTGGCCGGTGTAGCCGAGAAGGTCGGCGTCCTCGCGCAGGATGCGCACGCACATGGCGTGGAACGTGCAGATCCACATGCCGCGCGTGCCGCCCGGCAGCAGCGCGCCCAGACGCTCGCGCATCTCGGCGGCCGCCTTGTTGGTGAACGTGATGGCGAGGATGTGCCACGGGCGCACGTCTTTGTCGGCCACGATATGGGCGATGCGGTAGGTGAGCACGCGCGTCTTGCCGGAGCCGGCGCCTGCGAGCACGAGCAGCGGGCCCTCGGTGGTCTCGACCGCCTCGCGCTGGGCGGGGTTGAGCGAGTCGAGGTCGAGCGGCGGGAACGCGGGCGGGCGCCAGGGCGCGGGGCGCTCGGACGCGGGCTCAGGCGCAGGCGCACGGTACGCGTCGGTCGAGAAGAGCTGGTCGGATGCGGGCGCTGCCGGGACAGCGCCCGCGGCGGGCGCCAGACCGGCGGCGCGCTCCTGGGCTGCGGCGGTCTCCCACGGCTTGGGCGCGCCCGCCGCCGCGCCGCGCGCGGCCCAGCCGTCGGCGGCCGGAGCCGGAGCGGAAGGCGCCGCGGCAGGGCGGGACGATTGCCCGGCCGCCGTAGCTGCCGCTCTTCTCGCCGCCCAACCGTCGGCTGACTCGTTGTTGCTGCGCGCCGCGGGCGCGCTCTTCTCCCAGGTCAGGTCCATAGGCATGTGCTTCTCCCCGTCGTTTGTGAGCGAGCAAAAGTATAGCCGCTCGCGCGGACACGAACGCGCGCTCACAACCCCACCATTACCCCGGAGGCCGCGCCGCTTGAGCCGCTTACCCCCAGGTACCGGTAGATCGGCAGCGGGCTCCGGCCCCGCGGCGCGCAAGCGGCTGAAGCGCGCAAAGGAAGAGCCGCTCCGAAGAGCGGCTCCTTGCAGCACGATCTATGCAGCTTTGCGACGCAGCAGGCGGACTTACGCCCCCACCGGCAGCAGGCCGAGGAAGTACACGAGCACGAGCGCACCGAGGATGATGCGGTACACGCCGAAGGCGCTGAACGTATGGCGTCGCACAAAGCCCATGAGCCAGCGGATGGCGATGAGCGAGACCACGAAGGCAACCACGCAGCCCACGGCCATGATGGCGATCTCGTTGGTGCCGAACGTGCCGCCGTCGAGCACCACGTACTTGACGAGCTTGAGGGCGCTGGCGCCAAACATAACGGGAATGGCCAGGAAGAACGTGAACTTGGCCGCCACGGCACGCGTGCAGCCCAGAAGCAGGCCGCCGATGATGGTGGATCCGGAACGCGACGTACCGGGGATGAGCGAGAGCACCTGGAAGCAGCCGATGCCGAACGCCGTGCGCACGGGCAGCTCCTCGACCGTGGTGATGGCACCGAAGTCGCCGTCGGGAGTAGGCTCGACCGCCTCGGCAGGCGCGGCGAAGTGCGAGCCGCGCGGACGGCTGCCAGGCACTACGCCCTCCTCCTCGATGCGGCGCTTGAGCGTGCGCTTGCGCCATGCCTCGATCACGATGAACGCGATGCCGTACACGATGAGCGCGGCGGCCACCACGACGGGACTGTAGAGGTGCTCCTCCATAAAGTCGTCGAGCGGGATGCCGATGACGGCGGCGGGTATGCAGCCGAGCACGATCTTGCCCCAGAGCGCCCAGGTGTTGCGGCGGCCGTCCTTGCCCTTGCTCGGGCTGAACGGATTGAGCTCGTGAAAGAACAGCGCGCACACCGAAAGAATGGCCCCGAGTTGGATCACCACGAGGAACATGTTCCAGAACTCGCGGGTAACATTGAGCTTCACGAACTCCTCGACGAGGATCATGTGACCCGTCGAAGAAATGGGCAGCCACTCGGTAATACCTTCTACCAGACCGAGAAACGCGGATTTGAGCAGCTCGATAACGTCCACAAATGCCTCCTTCAAGCGCGGACCGGGATGCGGTTTGGAGTGCGAGTGGGTCCGGCGCTTCTCCATTATGACGGAGCGGACGGGGCGCGCGGCCGAGAAGCACGGGTCCACGAAAAGATGCAATCATCGGCGAGCGTTGCGCTCTACCCGCGGCATCTCGGCGAGCCCAGAAAACGCTCGCCGAAAAACTGCGCCGTTCAGGCGCATGGAGCGCTCCTTGGGGTATAAAGCCCACGACGACAACACCGCTGCCGGTGCGCCCAAGCGAAGCGCACCGCGCGGGAACGGCTTGAAAAGGAGGGTCATATGAACGAGGGGTACAAGAAAGTATTCGTTGCTCTTGACGGAACCGAGCAGCAGGACGAGGTTCTCGCCCGCGCCATCAAGGTGGCCGCCAACAACGGCGCGCCGCTCGTCGTGGGGCACGTGATCGACTCCACTGCCCTCGAGACGGCGGGCACCTACCCGGTCGATCTGATCGCCGGACTCGAGGAGGCGTTCCGCTCCTCCATTGCCCCGCAGATCGAGGAGGCCGAGGCCTCGGGCGCCATCCCGTCGATCGAGATCATGGTGCGCGCCGGCCGCATCCGCGAGACCCTCAAGGAAGAGATGCTCGACGTGGTCAAGCCCGAGCTGGTGCTGTGCGGCGCGCGCGGCCTGAGCTCCATCAAGTACGCGCTGCTGGGCTCGATCTCGACGTTCCTGCTACGCAACACCGAGTGCGATATTCTCGTGGTCAAGTAGCGAATTAATCGAGCGGCCTGAGCGCGGCATCGCGCCGCGTCGATCGGCGCAGACTGAAGCACGGCAACAGAGCGCGGCTCCGGAACATCCGGGGCCGCGCTTTTTCAGGCAGATCGGTTGGCCGGCGCTGCAAAGGCTCTGGGGAGGGCTGCAGACGGCAAGCCGCATGCCCCGGGCAACAGAGCCCCGGCGGCGGGCAGCGCTACACCACCAAGAAGATCATGACGATAATGGCGGCAAAGCCCACAAGGTCGGTGGGTGCGAAGACCACGCCGAGCAAAAGCGCGCTCGTAAGCGTTGCCGAGATAGGTTCGACCGTGCCGATGAGGCTCGCGCGCATGGAGCCCAGGTCGGCCACGCCCTGCATGTAAAGCAGGTACGCAAGGAAGCTGCCAACCACCACGAACACGGCAAGCGCTCCCCAGCCAAGCGGGTCAAGCGCCACCTGGTAGCTCCAGGGATGCACAAAAGCCGAGGCCGTAAGGCCTGCGAAAAGCATGCCCAGGCCCGTAACGATCGGCGTGCCGTAGCGTGGCAGCACGCGCACCGGCAAGATGGTGAGCAGCGCGCCGCCGAGCGCGCAGCCGAGGCCGAGCACAAGACCGTCGAAGGGGATCGAAAGCTCGGCGGGGTTTCCGCCGGTAGCGATGAGGTAGGTGCCGAACAGCGCGAGCACCAGGCCAGCAAGCTCGCGCTTGCGCGGCGCGCGGCGCGCCGTGACGCAGGAGTAGCCCATGATGATCACGAGCTGCAGGCACTGCAGCACCGTTGCCGTTCCGGGGTTGGTGGCGTTTACCGCGCCGAGGTAGGCGAACTGGTTGAAGAGCAGGCCGCCGAGCGCAAACACGAGCACCGAGAGCAGGTCGCGCTTGTGGTGAAAGAGCTCGATCAGACGCTGGCGGTCGGCGACGAGCGCGTACGCGAGAAAGAGCAGGCCGGCGACCGTTTGGCGCACGCACACGAGCCACGGCGTTTCGAGGCCGTAGTTGTCAAACAAAAAGCTCGCGCAGGTGCCCGAGAAGCCCCAGCACGTACCGCCGATCAAAGCGCAGAGGATGCCGCGCGTCAACGTCTGGTTCATCTTGGCGCGAGCCAGCTTGCGCGCCGCCTTCTTGCGACGGCGAGCCGTTGCAGCGTCCACCCCGGCAAGCGCCGGCGACCCTGAGGCAGCGCCCGCCTTCACAGCCCTGCGCTTCTCGTGCCGCACCGTTTCCTCGCTCGCCGTCATGGTTGCCCTTCTCGCCGAATCCGCTGCTGTTGCGGCGCCCTGGCCTGGCGCCCCCCGGCTGCTCCGCACCGCGCCAACATAGCCCAAAGCGGCGGCAGCATGGGGTTCGACCTGCATCTTACGTGACAAGAAGCGCTTCTCAGGGCGAGGTTTTTGCCCTGCTTTAGCCTCCTAAACCGCGCGCAGCAGCAAGGCGGCGCACGCGCCTGCGCCGTCACACGAAGCACACAAGCCCGTCCTGTCCAGAGCGCGAGCCGCCGCTAGGGCCGGCCCGCCCGACGCAGCGCCCCGGCAGCCGCATTCCCCAATTGCCAAGGCACCTTCTCAACCTGAAGGGCAACGGAATAATTCCGGTGTCGCTAGGTATACTTACCGGTATGTCGCGCCCGGCAGCTCCGGGCGCTGTCCGCACGAACGCGAGGAGCGCCATGACTTCGCCTGAAACTCTTTTCTCTGCCGACCAAAACGAGCCCGCCGTCAGCAGTCCGAGCGGCTGCCCCGACCCCGCGGCCGCCCTCGACGCCGCCCTGGCGCAGGACACACCCGTAAGCGGCTTTGCCGTTGTGCGCACCGAGCGCATCGACGAGCTCGATGCCCGCGCTTACGAGCTCCGCCACGAGGAGTCGGGCGCCCGCGCGCTCTGGATCAGCTGCGCCGACGAGAACAAGGCCTTTGCCATCGGCTTCAAGACCCCGCCCGTCAACGACACCGGCGTGTTCCACATCCTTGAGCATTCCGTTCTCAACGGCTCGCTCAAGTTCCCGGTCAAAGAGCCGTTCGTGGACCTGATCAAAACATCCATGCAGACGTTTTTGAACGCCATGACCTACCCCGACAAGACGGTCTACCCCGTGGCGTCCACCAACGAGCAGGACCTGCTCAACCTCATGGACGTCTACATGGACGCGGTTCTCAACCCCGCGATCTACCGCAAGCCCGCCATCTTTGAGCAGGAGGGCTGGCACTACGAGCTCGACGTGCCCGAGAACGGCTCGGTGCGCGACGGGCGGCTGCGGGTCAACGGCGTTGTGTACAACGAGATGAAGGGCGCGCTCTCGGATCCGTCCGACGTGCTCGACTGCGCCGTGAGCCGCGCGCTCTTCCCCCGCACCGCCTACGCCTGCGAGTCGGGCGGCAACCCGCGCCACATCCCCGAGCTCAGCTACGAGGAGTTTGTGACCACGCACGCGCGGCACTACAACCTCAAGAACAGCTACATCGTGCTGTACGGCAACCTGCACATCGAGCGCGAGCTCGCGTTTTTGCACGAGAACTACCTCTCCGACGCCGCCCGCGAGGCCGCCGAAAACGCCAAGTGCGCCTCCGGTACCGCCGCCGACGTGGACCTCGAGGCGGCGCGCGCCGCGGGCCCCTACCCGCTTGAGCCGTCGCAGCCCACCGTCTGCGCGCACGAGACCGTGCGCATGGCAACCACGCCCGAAAATGCCCAGGTCGGGCTCGCCTACGTGATCGGCAACGTGCTCGACCGCGAGCGCGTCATCGCCGCCGACGTGCTGTTCGAGACGCTTCTCGGCTCCAACGAGGCGCCGGTCAAGCGCGCCATCCTCGACGCGGGCCTGGGCGGCGACGTTCAGTCCTACACCCAGGCAGCCTGCCTGCAGCCCTACGAGCTCATCTTGCTGCGCGGCGCCGAGAAGGACGCCGCCGAGAAGTTCCGCTCCGTTGTTCTCGACACCTGCCGCGAGCTCGTGCAGGCGGGCATTCCGCGCGACCGCCTCGAGGCCACGATCTCGAGCAACGAGTACGACCTGCGGCAGCGCGACTACGGCATGGCCGACGGCGTTGTTCTCGCGCTCGACGCGCTTTCGACGTGGCTCTACAGCGACGACGCCGCCACGCTCGCCCTCAAATACCAGCAGATCTTTACCGAGCTGCGCGCGCACCTGAACGACCGTTACTTTGAGGAGCTGCTCGAGGAGCTCGTGCTCGAGAGCGAGCACTGGGCGCTCGTTGATCTCGTGCCCGACACGGAGGGCGCGGGCGATCCCGAGGAGGAGCGCTTGGCCGCGCGCAAGGACGCCATGTCCGACGCCGAGCTCGAGAAGATCGTGGCCGCCGAGCAGGAACTGCGTCGCGCGCAGAACGCGCCCGACGCTCCCGAAGACCGCGCCAAGCTTCCGCGCCTCACCGTTGCCGACGTTGGCGCCGCCGCCCCCGAGCCATCCTTTGCCGTCGACACGTGTGCGCCCGTGCCCTGCCTCAAGCATGCGATCCCCACGAACCGTTTGGCGTATGCGCTGCAGTACTTTGACCTTGGCTGCCTGTCGTACCAGGAGCTGCCGTACGCCACGATTCTCGCCCGGCTGCTCACGCGCCTCGCGACCGAGCGCATGGACGCCGGCGAGCTCGACAGCTACGTTAAGTCGAACCTCGGCTTCTTGTCGTTTGCCACCGAGGTCTACAGTCCCGCTGACGCGCGCCTCGCCGCGCCCAGGTTCGTGGTCTCTGCCGGTGCCCTGTCCGAGAAGATCGAGTTTCTCGCGCACATTCCGCAGGAAGTTTGGAGCACCACGCGCTTTGACGACGAGGGCAAGATCCTCGACGTGCTCATGCAGATGCGCATCAACATGGAGCAGAACTTCCTGAACGCCGGGCACAGCTCAGCGCTCGCGCGCGCGCTGAGTTACGTCTCGCCGGCGCAGGTGGTGCGCGAGCAGCTCGGCGGCGTCGACTTCTATCGCTTCCTGCGAGACCTCATCGAGCGCTACGACGAGCGCAGCGCTGAGTTGGCTGCGAAGCTTCGCGAACTCAGCGAGCGCATCTTTGTATCCGACGGAGCGATGGCGAGCTTCACCGGGTCGGAAGAAGACTACCGCCGATACTGGGACGCCGCCGGCAATCTCGGGCTGAGCCCGCGGACGGCGGATGCCAAGGAGCTCTTCGTCCCCGCGCCCGAGGACAAGCACGAAGCCTTTGTGATTCCGAGCGACATCTGCTTCTGCGCGCAGGCGCACGACCCGCGGCTGCTGGGTATTACAACCAGCGGAGCATGGAGCGTGGCCGCCAACGCGCTCAGCTACGACTACCTGTGGAATGAGATCCGCGTGAAAGGCGGGGCGTACGGGTGCGGCTTCCGCGTGCTCGCCGACCGCCAGCTCGCGTTCTACTCGTACCGCGATCCCGCCGTTGACCCCACCATCAGGCGTTTTGCCGAAGCGGGCAGCTGGCTCAGCTCCTTCGAGCCCGACCGAGCCGCTTTTGAGGGGTTCATCGTCTCGAGCGTGGCGGCACACGACGCCCCGGTCAAGCCCTACGGCCTTGCGCGCCGGCAGGACGGCGCGTACTTCTCGCGTCGCGCTTGCGACTTCCGCAAGAAGTACCGTGAGCAGATCCTTGCGACCACGCCCGAAGAGCTGCGCGCCATCGGCAAGTCCGTGACCACCATGGCCGAGGCTGCCCCGACCTGCGTCTTTGGCGCACGCGAGCTTCTCGAGCAAAGTACCGAAGGATACACCATCATCGACCTGCTCAGTTGACGCTCTGGCCGCGGCTAACGGGCGGCCAGAGCCTGACTCGTCAGGCATGGTTCCGATCCGACGCTGCGGCCGCGGCCGACAGCCAGGCAGCCCTTCAATCGTCGGCCGTGGCCACGCGGTCAATGGCCCCCTCTTTCGTGCCACCCCAACTCGCCAGCCGCGCCCTCGCTTCCGTGTGCTCAACCTGCTCCGCGTTGGCCCGCCCCTTCCGGGGCGGGCCTCGCTGTGTTCCGGGCTGCCTGCGACGCCCGTGCCCTAAGTTATCGCGGCGAAGCGCTCAAAAAATCAAATAATCAGTCTTTCCCGGCGCCGGGGGCCTCCGGGCGCATGCATCCGTGCGCGTTCGCCCAGGATGCGAATATGGCGGTATGCGACCGCCCCGCCCCGGACGTCACAAAACGACTTACTATCTGCTTTTTTGAGCAGTTCCGGCCGGAATAGCGGGGCGACCGCCGCGCGGGGCGCGGCCTCTCGGAGGCGGGGCTGCCGTCGACGGCCTCGGTCGCCGCCGGGCCCGGAAGTGTTGGGGCACGGCCCGAAAGGGCGCCGGGCGGCCGGGACGGCGCCGGTCCCAGTCTTCCTCCCGGGTTTCGACGGATATTCGAGCACTTTTCGGGACTTGCCGGGTGGACCGAGATCGGGCAACGCTCTGACCTGCGAAAACGCGAGCCGGGGACCCCGGTCTACCCGGGCTTCCGCCAATAGTACTCGAATAACCGAAAAACCCGCGGGGGCCGGCGAACATAAACCGGTTTATCTTGCCGCAACAGGCTCCTGTCCGGCGATCCGGTGCTTGCGCCCGACGATGTCGGGACTGCGTCTCGGGCCCTGCGCCCGGCGCACGCTGAACGACGCCACGATTCCGACAAAACGACGGGCAAAAGTGCCGGAAGCGTGGCGCGGGTGGCTGCCCTTTGTCGGAAACGTGGCGTGGGTAACGCAGGACGTCCGGACCTCAAGTGCCCGGAGAAACCCTTGAGGCCGATTGGGGCCTGAGCTCCTGACCTGCTGAAGAAAGCAGATCAGAAGGGGCGCGCAAGCTGTCTACAGCAGCTTCTCTTCCCACTCTTTCTCGCGAAAGCCGACAAGCACGACTGGGCCGTCGCCTTCATCGGTCACTACGACCGGGCGCTTGACGAGCATGCCGTCGGAGGCAAGCAGATCGTATGCCTCATCATCGGGCATACCGGCGTCAAGCTGCACTTTGAGGCCGAGCGCACGGTAGCGCATGCCGCTCGTGTTGAAGAAACGGCGCAACGGCAGGCCGGAGCGTTCGCGCCAAGCGGCGAGCTCGACCGCGGTGGGAGGCTCCTCAACAATGTGACGATCGGTGTGCTCAATCCCGTGCTCATCAAGCCACTTCTTAGCCTTCTTGCACGTGGAGCAAGGTGGATACTCGATAAATAAAACTGCCATGACGCACCTTTCGCAAACGTTCGGAACGGGGCGGCGACGCCCCGCCGTACGGTCCCATGGTACCGCAGGCGCAAAAGGCCGTATAATGGCGCGCATGGCATCGAAGCAGACATATCAGGACAATACGCGCAGGCCAAGTGGCATGCCTTCCGCACGCTCAGCCGCGTCGAGCGGACAACGCATCGCGCTGTACGGCCTTTTGACCTGCATCGCCCTCGTTGCAGGCTATCTCGAGGCGCTGATCCCCCTGCCGGTCACCGTGCCCGGAGTCAAGCTCGGCCTCGGCAACGCTGTGGTGCTCTTTGCGCTCGACCGCCTCGGAGCACGACCGGCGTTCTTCCTTATGCTTGCCAAGGTAGCCTGCTCCGGACTTCTGTTTTCGAATCTCTCGATGATGGCGTACAGCCTTGCCGGCGGACTCGTCTCGTGGGCCCTCATGGCGCTCGCCTACAAGAGCGGATGGTTCTCGATCACAGGCACGTCGGTGGTGGGGGGCCTGGCGCATAACGCCGGACAGCTCGCGCTCGTGGCTGCCCTCTTCTCACCCGCCGTTGCAGCGGTAAACATACCGGTGCTCGCTGTGTCGGGCGCCATCGCCGGCGTAGCCGTGGGCGTGCTCGTCGAGCTTGCGCTTCGCGCCGTACCGAGCACCTCCTTCCTGGCGGGCAAAACGAGCGGCGATAGCGGCGCGCGCCATTCAGCCGGCACGCTGCACACCGGTCGCGCTCTCCCAGAAGACGAGGAGCCCCGCTCATGACCAGCCAACCCTCCTACAACGCACGTCGCGCGCGCCCGCTCTCGCGCCGCACGCTCCTTGCCCGCGGCGGGGGGCTCGTAGCGCTTCTCGGCCGATGCGCGCTCGCCAGCGGGACGCTCCTGCCTGTGGCCGCGGCAACAGGCTGCAACGACGTCACCGATCGAGAAGCGCATCAAGGCGACGAGCCCTACACCGGCTCCACCTTTGCGTTTGACACGTTCTGCGAGTCCACCGTATACGAAGACGAAGGAGCCGTAGCCGAGCTCGGCCGCTTGTGCTCACGCTACGACAGTCTCTTTGACCTGTACGACGAATCGAGCGACGTCGCGCGCATCAACGCTGCGGGCGGCGCGCCCGTAGAGGTGGACCCCGACACCGCCGAGCTCATCCAGGCCGGTATCGACTGGAGTTCGCGCAGCAACGGCCGTTTTGACATCACCATCGGCGCCGTGTCGACGCTCTGGGACTTTACCGAGGGCATCCGCCCCACCGACGACGCAATTACCGCCGCGCTGCCCCACGTAAACTGGGAGAACGTGCGCGTGAACGGCACCGAGGTCACACTCGACGACCCCGAAGCCAAGCTCGATCTCGGCGGCATCGCGAAGGGCTTCATCGCCGACAAGCTCGTCGAGGCGCTTCGCGCGCGCGGCACGCAAAGCGCGCTCTTGAGCCTTGGCGGCAACATCGTCGCGCTCGGCTCAAAGCCCGACGGAAGCGCCTGGAACGTGGGCGTACGCGACCCCAACGAGCCCGGCGGCACGAGCACCGCCGTGGTCACGACCGTCGCCGTACGCGACTGCTCGGTCGTCACAAGCGGTCTCTACGAGCGCACCTTCGAGCTCGACGGCAAGCGCTACTGGCACATCCTCGACCCACGCACCGGCTATCCGGTCGAAACCGACGTCGCCAGCGTTACCGTGATCTCGCCGACCTCCACGGCAGGCGACGCCCTCTCGACCACTCTCTTCGTGGCCGGCACGCAGGAGGGGCTTGAGCTCGTTAAGACCTACGACGACACCGCCGCGCTCTTCCTAGACGAGAACAACGAGCAAACCCCGAGCGCCCTCTGGAAAGAGCTCGGCGCACAGTAACAATACGGCAAAATCGAAGCCGAGAACCACGCCGCAGGCCGCTGCCGCGAGCCGCCCGCAGCACAAAAGTCCAATGATTGCGTTCTAACGCCCTCCAATGGAAGTAGCGAAGGCGTATCGTCCGTGCTTACCTGCGGTTTTGTACACGCATTGCATCTCGCTACTCCGCTCCCCCCGTCAAAACGCAATCATCGGGCTTTTGGCCGGCCTCTGCGCCGGCACAACCCGCAACGAGACGTTCGCGTCCGCACCGATGGGTATACTGAGAGCGGTTCACAAGCAAAACGGGGCGCAACGCCCCAAGAAAGGAGCACCCATGGCGCTTTCCAACGAGGTCACCCAGGTCCTCAACGAGCAGATCAACAAGGAGCTGTACTCCGCGTACCTCTACCTCACCTTTGCCGATTACTACGAGGACCGCGGCCTCAAGGGCTTTGCCAACTGGTACGAGGTCCAGGCCAAGGAGGAGATGGACCACGCGCTCGCCATCCGCCGCTACCTGCTCGACAACGACTTCACGCCCACGATGGAGGCCATCGCCAAGCCCGACAAGACCTTTGACAACGACCTGGCGCCGCTCGAGGCCGGCCTTGCGCACGAGGAGTACGTCACGAGCCTCATCCACCACTGCTACGAAGTCGCGCACGAGAAGCACGACGTGCGTACGATGAAGTTCCTCGACTGGTTCGTGGAGGAGCAGGGCGAGGAAGAGACCAACGCCCGCGACATGATCACCAACATGAAGCTCTTCGGCGGCGACCCCAAGGGCCTCTACGATCTGGACCGCGAGTACCAGGCCCGCACCTACGTGCAGTCCGCGTCCCTCACGCTGTAAAGCGCGCCGCACGTTGCGCCCCGATCTCGGGCGCGCCTCAAAGCATCGCGTCCGCAAGCCGCCCGTTATTCGGGCGGCTTTTTGCTGGAGAAGGACCGGGCCGCTACAATCGGGAGCGTACACCGGAGCAGGCAGGAGCTTATGACAGGCAGCGCGCAGCGAGAACAGCAGGCACCTCACACCGTGGTCGGGCGCTTTGCGCCCTCCCCTTCGGGGCGCATGCACCTAGGGAACATCTTCTCCGCCCTTGCGGCATGGCTTTCGGTGCGCGCGCAAAACGGCAGGCTGATCCTGCGCATCGAGGATCTCGACCCGCGCTGCGCCAACCCCGACCGCGCCCGCCGGCTCATAGACGACCTGCGCTGGCTCGGACTCTGCTGGGACGAGGGGCCCGTCTACCAGCATGATCGCATAGATCTGTACGAAGCGGCCCTCGCCGACCTGGCCGCGCGCAGCTACGAGCACGCCCCGGCGCATTCCTCCTCCGCCCCCTGCCCCGAGCCGCTCGTCTACCCTTGCTTCTGCAGCCGGGCAGAGCTGCATGCGGCAAGCGCTCCGCACGCGAGCGACGGCACGCCCGTGTACGCGGGAACCTGCCGCCGCCTCACCCCCGAGCAGATTGCCGAGAAGCGCGCTTCTCGTCCGCCGGCTCTCCGCCTACGCGTGCCCGACGCTGAGGACCCCGCCGGAAGCATTGCGTTCTGCGACCGCACGTACGGGGAGCGGCGAGAAGTTCTCGCCCGGGAATGCGGCGACTTTCTCATCCGTCGCAGCGATGGCGTGTATGCCTACCAGCTCGTTGTTGTAGTCGACGACGCCGAGATGGGCGTCACCGAGGTTGTGCGCGGACGCGACCTGCTCGGCTCGGTGCCGCGCCAGATCTACGTGCAGCGCCTGCTCGGGTACCCGCAGCCGGCGTACGCCCACGTGCCCATGCTCGTGGCGCCCGATGGTCGGCGCCTTTCAAAACGCGAGCGCGACTGCGACCTTGGCGAGCTCAAGAAGATCTTCGGCACGCCCGAGCGCCTGCTGGGGCGCCTGGCTCACGCCGCCGGCATCGCGCCCGACGACTGCCCGCGCACGGCCGAGCAGCTAGCCGGCTCGTTCTCGTGGGATGCCGTGCGCGCTCACGCCGCAGACATCGTCATAGACGAGAAGTTCTTCTCGTAGCGCCCCCGCCGGGGTTC
>CALUOB010000015.1 GCA_944322175.1 uncultured Coriobacteriaceae bacterium | reverse complement strand
GTATCTGAACCCGCTGACCGATCCGGCCACGTGCGGCCTGGCGCTTTCTAACGTGACGTTTGAGCCGGGGTGCCGCAACAACTGGCACATTCACCATGCCGACAAGGGCGGCGGGCAGATGCTCGTGGTGACCGACGGCCGCGGCTGGTACCAGGAGTGGGGCAAGGAGCCGCAGCTTCTCACGCCGGGCACCGTGGTGTTTATCCCTGCGGGCGTGAAGCACTGGCACGGCGCGGCCGCCGATAGCTGGATGAGCCACATTGCCTTTGAGGTCCCGGGCGAGAACACCTCCAACGAGTGGCTCGAGCCCGTTGACGACGAGGCGTACCCTCAGGCATAGCCGCCGCAAGACTGGCCAAATAACGCTGTTATCGGCGATAATTGGATGAGTGCTTCTGGCCCCTCCTACCTGCGCGAATATAACAAAGCGCCAGGTAGGAGGGGTCGGCCAAAATACGCCGTTAAGAGCGTTTTTTGGCTCTGAGGCGGACAGGCAACTTAGAGGGAGGGCGCTGTGGACAAGCGCGCAACCGAGAACTACAAGTTCTTCTCGCACACCGCGTGCGAGTTTTACCCGTGCCACGAGATGCCCACGGGCGAGGAACTCAATTGCCTCTTCTGTTTTTGTCCCTTGTACTGTTTGGGGCCTGACTGTGGCGGCAACTTTGTCTACGTGGGCGAGAAGGGCAACATTAAGGACTGCAGCGCCTGCACCGTGCCCCACCGCCGCGAGAACTACGACTACATCATGCGGCAATATGAGCGCGTAAAGGTCATCGCCGCTCCGCGCTAGCTCGGCACCGCGCCTCTGCCGGCGCGCCTTTCTCCCCGAGCGTTCCGTAAAGTGCGCGGCCATCGGCGTACGCTGCAAGATTGCGCAGCCGGCCGTATGTACCGCAAGATTGCGCAGCCGGCCGGCGTTACGGGCGGTTTCCGGCCGCTTGCTCCGTTCAGCTGCGTAATCTTTTGGCCGCTGCGTTAAGGTGCGTCATCTTGTGGTGTGGCGGCTTTGGCTGTTGCCGCCCGCTGCGGCGCCTTGCCGCAAGGCCTGCTGGCCCGCGCCCTGGTGCTCTCCTGCGTGGTTGCCCTGATGGTCTCGTGCTTCTGCCTGGGCCTGGGATCCGCTGCCGGATCCGTTGCCCCGCTCCTGACTATCCTGTCCTTGGCGCTCTTCGCCGCGGTGCTGCTCACCGTTGCCTTGCGCGGCTTCGCCTTCGGTGTCGCCGCCCGCTCCGTTGCCGTGTCGGTAACCGTGCTCTCCCGCGTCATGCACGCTGCCACCAGAAACGCTGACTCCCGAGCTCGCTGCCAGGTCGAGAAGCTCGCGCATGGTCATGTTGCCTGCCTCGTCTGCGGTGATCTCGACGCCGGCGTCGAGAAGCTCTTGGTACACGCGGTACTTGCCAAGGCCCATGCCGGCGTCGCGCGCTGCGTGGTGCTCTTCCTCGCTTGCATGGTTGCAGGTCACGTTGCCCGTGCCGTCGCGGTCGAGGCAGTGGGCGCCCACGGTTTCAAGCGTGTTCGCTCGGGCTTCATCGTCGCAGACGATCGTCACGCGTACGGCGCTGTTCTCGGACCGGTACGCTTTGAGCGCGTCGTCGATGGCGTCCATGGCGTCCTCGTACGTCATGCCGTCAACGTCTGCGGCCGCCAGAACGGCGGCGCCGTCGTCGTTGAACGCCTCGGTGCTCGCAACGCGGTCGATGCGGTTGATGCCCAGCTCAAGCGAGGGGTTTACATCGATCGCCACGTACGCGGAGGGGAGAAGCGCCCATGCCGCGCCGCCCGCACCAAGAGCCACGAGCACCAGGCAGGCGGCCAGTGCGGCAAGAATCCGCGTGCGCCGGAAGGGGAGACGAGCACGCCGACGGGCGGGTGCCGCTGCAGCAGCCGCGGGGCATGGGCCGGCAACTCCCGAAAGGGCGGCCTTTGCACGGAGCGTCGTATCAAGAGTCTCCGCGGCACGAGCCTCTCCGCCGGCATCGTCTGCCGACGCCGCGGCAACGGGCTCGCCCGCCCCCTCCTGCGTGCGCTTCTCCTCGATCATGGCGAGCGTGCGCTCCGCAAGCCCCGCGGGCATATGCTGGGCGTCAAAGGCCTCGCGCATGCGCTTCTCTACGTCGGTCGTCATGACAGGGCCTCCCTCAGCTTCTTCTTGCCCCGCGAGATCCACGAATACACGGTTCCTTCAGGCATGCCGGTCATCTTAGAGATCTCGGGCGCGGTGTACCCCTCGTATAGCGCCAGGTAAAGCTGGGTTTTGGGCGGGTCGCCCAGCTTGTTCATAGCGGAGAGAATTTCGTGCAGCCCCGTTTGGTCGTCGTCTGAGGTTGCGCCGAGGGCTGCCTCGCGCCCCTCGTCAACGAGCTCGTCAACCGAGGCGTTGCGCTGGCGCGCCGCTTTGAGCACGTCCTTGCATGCGTTGATGGCAACGCGCAAAAGCCAAGCCTTAACGTGGCCGTCGTCTGAGAAGCGCTTCTCGCTCAACGCGTACTTGAGAAACACGTCTTGAAAGACATCTTCGGCATCGCTTGCAGGCAGGTAGACAAGGCATGCGCGCCACACGGCGTCGCCGTGGGCGCGCATGGTGCGCTCTATGTCACGTGCATCGCGCACGTTGCCTCCCTACGATGGTGCCCGGAGCGTAATCGTACCTGTCTTATCTTACCGCCGGCCCGTGCGTGCTGTTGCGGGCGGGCCGTTTAGCAGCGGCCGTGGTGTCCGCCGCCGTTGCCATGGTGCCCGCCGGACGCGGCGCCGTATCCGTAGCCCTGACCG
Organism: uncultured Coriobacteriaceae bacterium; assembly: GCA_944322175.1. Taxonomy (GTDB): domain Bacteria; phylum Actinomycetota; class Coriobacteriia; order Coriobacteriales; family Coriobacteriaceae; genus CALUOB01. The sequence continues at coordinate 23,527 of CALUOB010000015.1, read as the reverse complement.
CTCCCGTTGCCCGTGCCGTAACCGTAACCCTGGCCGGTGCCGTCGCACGCGTCGTTACCTGCGCCGTAGCCGTAGCCGCCGCCCGCGCCCGTGCCGTAGTTGTCGCAGATACCGTCGCCGTTAGCGTCGACGTAGTTCGCGCCGCCATTCCCCGCGCCGGTGCCGTAGTTGTCGCATACGCCGTCGCCGTTGGCGTCGACGTAGTTAGCGCCGCCGCCGTTGCCCGCGGTCGTACTAGCGGAGTCGCTGCCCTGAGCGCTGGCGGCACTGCTCGCAGCATCCTGCTTGGCGCAGTGGTCGCACACGCCGTCGCCGTCTTCGTCAACGTAGTAGCCGCATTCGCTGTGAACGCCTGCGCAGGCAGCGCCGCAGGTGTCGCAGATGCCGTCGCCGTCGGTGTCCCAATAGCCCGGGCACGCGCGATCGCTCGCCGCTCTAGGCGCGCTCGTCTCTGCCTTCCCGGTCGCCTGGGTCGTGGCGTTGTTGCCCGTTCCGTCGCCAGGGCCGAGCCCAAAGCCGCCCGCAACGGCGGGAACGGCGGTAAACAGGCTCGCTCCCAGCACAAACGCCCCTGCTGCGCCGGCAACGCCGAGCGCGATCCGCTTCTTCGACCCGTCCTTCTTGTTCCACTTCTTCATAGCGATCACTCCTTCGCCGTCGACTCCTGCTGTGCCGGGAGGTAAAGTGATCGGCTTGCGAAAAGGCGCCGTTCTCCTGGCTCTCGCTTCTCGCCGCCTTGCCCTTCTCCCTTCACCTACAACACGAGCGAGCGCCGCGGATCCTTGCGCCATTTCCCACCTTTTTTATCTATGCGCCAGAGGTATGGGAAGCCATTGAATATAGGTATTTGAAATAGCGCGCGCAGGCTCCGACAATAGAGGAGAAACCATTGCCGAGAACGTTTTCGGCCAGCGAGAGGAACATATGAGCGAGAAGATCATCGAGAACCAGACGTTTGACGAGGAGCGCGCGCTTTATGGCGTGCAGGGCGTTACTGTGCGCAACTGCCGCTTTGACGGTCCTGCCGACGGCGAGAGCGCCTTTAAGGAGTGCGAGGACGTTGCCGTAGACGGCGCCTTTATGAACCTGCGCTATCCGTTCTGGCACGACCGCGGCCTTGAGCTGCGCCATGTTGAGATGACCGAGCTGTGCCGCGCTGCCCTCTGGTACAGCAGCGACGTCACCATCGAGGACAGCCGGCTTCACGGCATCAAGGCCCTGCGCGAGTGCTCCGACGTGCGCATGCGCGGCTGCAGCATCGTATCGCCGGAGTTCGGCTGGTCCACGCGCGGCATCCAGATGGACGACTGCACCGCGCAAAGCGAGTACTTCATGATGCGCGCGACGGGCCTGCGCTTTCGCAACGTGCGCTTTGCGGGCAAGTACTCGTTCCAGTACATCGAGGACGCGGTGTTTGAGAACTGCGACTTTGACACCAAGGACGCCTTCTGGCATGCAAAGAACGTCGTGGTGCGCAACTCGCGCGTAAAGGGCGAGTACCTCGGCTGGTACAGCGAGAACGTCACGTTTGAGAACTGCGTCATCGAGGGCACGCAGCCGCTGTGCTACTGCGAGGGCCTGCGCCTGGTGGGGTGCCAGATGGTCGGCTGCGACCTCGCCTTCGAGCGCAGCCATGTGCGGGCGTCGATCACCACACCCGTTGTGAGCATCAAGAACCCGCTTGCCGGCAGCCGCATCGCCGTGCCCGCCGCGGGCGAGATCATCCGCGACATCGCAGGCGCTACGGGCACCGTAGAGATCACGGGCGAGAAGTGCAACGGAAGCGCGGACCGCATCCGCGCGTGCGCCTAGGCAGCGCGTCCCGCTTGGGTGGGCACGGCAGCGCTGCGACGACGCTCTTTCCCGGTCCAGGCGAGAAACCCGTTGACAGCCCAACGCCGGGCATGTAGTATTTACTGGCTTAAAATCGCGTGGACTTTTCTGGGCGTATTTGTCACCTTTTTGCCACGCAACCGAGAGATCGGTTGCGTGGCTTTTTTCATGCCGCGAGCGCGCGGCGCCTCCTTCGATCCCTCGGGTTTTGCGGACGAAGTGCCTGCTGATAACAGGCAGCGAAGGAGGTCGGTCACATGGAGCAAGGGTTCTCAGAGCGCCAGGGGGCGAGCAAGGCAACAGGCGGCTCGCGGCGGCAGGTTGTTGCCGCGCTGCAGGTGTTTGCCGGCGGGGCGTGCTACGGAGCGATGGCCACAACGTACAAGCTCGCCTACGCGCACGGCTTTACGTCGAGCCAGGTGGTGGCGAGCCAGGCATGGTTTGGCTGCCTGTTCTTTGTGCTTGCCTTCGCGTTCCGTCGCGCACGCGGCGCGCGCTGGGAGAACGTCGGCATCAAGAAGCCCCTGCAGCTCATGATGCTCGGCGCGCTTACCTGCCTCACGTCTATCCTGTACTGCTACGCCATGAGCGTGCTGCCGGCTCCGGTTGCGCTGACGCTGCTGTTCCAGTTCACCTGGATGGGGCTTGTGTGGCAGACCGTCATGACGCGTCGGGCGCCCAAGCTGATCGAGATCGCGTCGGCTGCCGTTATCGTGCTCGGCACGGTCTTTGCGAGCGGTGTGTACAAAACCGGACTTGCGGGGTATGACCCCGTCGCGCTTCTGTGCGCGCTCGGCGCCGCAGTGAGCTGCTCGCTGTTCGTCACGCTTTCCGGCAAGGTCGAGGCGGCTTGCTCTAACGAGCAGCGCGGCATGATCGTCTGCGCGGGCTCCGTCCTCATGTCGCTCACGGTCTGCCCCGACTACCTTGTCTCCGGCGTCCTCGCTCAGGGAATCCTGCCCTACGCCGTTATCGCCGGATTCTTCGGGCTGCTGTGTCCGGTGCTGCTGTTCGGTCTGGGGTCGCCGCACCTTCCCGCGGGCCTCTCCACCGTTATGGCGGCTGCGGAGCTGCCGGCGGGCCTGCTCATCGCCATGGTGGTTCTGGGCGAGCCGCTCGGCGTTGTCGAGTGGCTGGGCGTTGCCGTCATCTTGGCCGGCGTGTGCCTAGCTCAGGTGCCCAGCCTGCTCAAGGGGTCGTCAAACACGCGGCATAGCTTCGCTGATTCCGCCGCACCCGATGTCGTGCGGTAACAGGGCTTCCGCTCATCTTTTTTGTCCACTCATCCCCTCTGTGCACCGTGCGTGCGCGCCGGGCGGATGCCATCAAAGTTAGGAGGAACCATGCCGTTTCCCGAGGGATTCTTATGGGGAGGCGCCACCGCTGCCAACCAGTGCGAAGGCGCGTACGACGAAGGCGGGCGCGGGCTTGCCAACGTCGACGTCATTCCGCACGGCCCCGAGCGCAACGACGTGAGCCGCGGCCTGCGCCGGATGCTCAGCTTCGAGCCGGGCTATTACTATCCCGCCCAAACGGGCATCGACTTCTACCACCGCTACCGCGAGGACATCGAGCTCTTCGCCGAGATGGGTTTCAAGGTGTTCCGCCTGTCCATTGCATGGAGCCGCATCTTCCCAAACGGCGACGAGGCCGAGCCGAACGAAGCGGGCCTTGCCTTCTACGAGGACGTGTTCCACTGCTGCCGGGCGCACGGCATCGAGCCGCTCGTCACCATCACGCACTTCGATTGCCCCATCCATCTGGTGGAGAAGTACGGCGCTTGGCGCAGCCGCAAGCTCATTGACTGCTACAAGACTCTCGTGGCGGTGCTGTTTACGCGCTACAAGGGCCTGGTGCGCTGGTGGATCACGTTCAACGAGATGAACATGATCTTGCACCGGCCGTTCATGGGCGCGGGCATCGTGCTGGAGCCGGGTGAGAATCCGCTTGAGGCGGAGTACCGTGCCGCGCACAACGAACTGGTGGCAAGCGCCTGGGCAACCAAGATCGCCCACGAGGTCGACCCGGAGAACAGGGTGGGATGCATGCTTGCGGCGGGCAGCTACTACCCGTACTCCTGCCGGCCGGAGGACGTGCGGGCCGCGCAGGTCAAGAACCAAGAGAACTACTTCTTCGTCGACGTGCAGAGCCGCGGTTATTATCCGGGCTATGCGTTGCGCCAGTTTGAGCGCGAGGGCATCGACGTGGGCATGACCGAGGAGGATCGGCGCATCCTGGCGGAGAACACGGTCGACTTCATCTCCTTCTCCTACTACTCGTCGCGCTGCATCGCCCAGGACCCATCGACCGCGGGCGGTATCGCAGAGGGCAATGCGTTCGCCGGCGTGGAGAACCCCTACGTGCGCCAGAGCGACTGGGGCTGGATCATCGACCCGCTCGGCTTCCGCATCACGATCAACGACCTGTGGGACCGCTATCAAAAGCCGCTGTTCGTGGTTGAAAACGGCTTGGGCGCCTACGACGAGGTAAAGCCCGGCGGCACGATTGACGACGACTACCGCATCGCGTACCTGCGCGAGCATATCGAGGCCATGCGCGACGCCATCGAGCAGGACGGCGTCGAGATGCTCGGCTACACTACCTGGGGCCCCATCGATCTGGTGAGCGCGGGCTCAGGCGAGATGGAGAAGCGTTACGGCTTCATCTACGTCGACCGCGACAACGAGGGGCACGGCACGCTCGAGCGTCGCCGCAAGAAGAGCTTTAGCTGGTACCAGCAGGTCATCGCCACGAACGGCGAGGATTTGGGCTAGGGGCCAAGCAGGCTGCGGCGAAGAAGCGGCGGAGAAGTGCTTTTCGCACTTAGAAAATCTTATATATGGAGACTTAGATCTTTGTATAGAAAGGTTGCCCGCTGGCTACAATACCTCTCGAACAGACGATTGCTGCCCCGTAGGGCAGCAGGTCGCCCGGCCGCTGCGCCCGCAGGCGCGGCCGTCGGGCGGCGCACCCCAGAGAGGTGAGGCATATGAGAATCGACAAGTTGGCCATGACCTCGCGCGAGGCCCTGCAGGCGGCCATCGGCATCGCGAGCGACGCCGAAGCGGGCGCGGTGGAGCCCATCCACCTGCTGCAGGCGCTTCTCACGAGCGGCGAGCGCAACATCTCGGTCATCATCGAGCGCATCGGCGCCGATCCCGAGATGCTCAAGAAAGACACCCAGGCGGCCATCGACCGCGCTCCGAGGGTTTCGGGCGAGGGCCAGCAGATGGGTCTTTCCAACGAGCTTGCCCGTGTGATCGACAAGGCCCAGAAGTTCGCCGGCAAGATGGACGACAACTTTGCCGTGACCGAGCACCTGCTCATGGCACTGGCCGAAGACAAGGGCGAGGCAGGCACCATCCTCAACACCGCCGGCGTGACCCGTGCGCGCATCGAGGAGGTCTACCAGGAGCTCCGCGGCGACTCGCGCGTAGAAACCGAGGACGACCGCATGGAGTTCGAGGCGCTCGAGAAGTACGGCCGCAACGTGTGCGACCTTGCACGCGCCGGCAAGCTCGACCCCATCATCGGCCGCAACGACGAGATCCGCCGCACGATCCAGGTGCTCAGCCGCCGCACCAAGAACAACCCCGTGCTTATCGGCGAGCCCGGCGTGGGCAAGACCGCCATCGTCGAGGGCATCGCGCAGCGCATCGTTGCCGGCGACGTGCCCTCCACGCTGAAGGACCGCGACCTTATCGAGCTCGACATGAGCGCGCTCGTGGCCGGCGCCAAGTACCGCGGCGAGTTTGAGGACCGCCTCAAGGCCGTGCTCAAGGAGGTCGAGAAGTCCGACGGCAAGGTCATCCTCTTCATCGACGAGCTGCACACCATCGTGGGCGCGGGCGCCACCGAGGGCTCCATGGACGCCGGCAACATCCTGAAGCCGGCGCTTGCTCGCGGCGACCTGCATGCCATCGGCGCCACCACGCTCGATGAGTACCGCAAGTACATCGAGAAGGACGCGGCGCTCGCGCGTCGTTTCCAGCAGGTGTACGTGGGCGAGCCGAGCGTCGAGGACACCATCTCCATCCTGCGCGGCATCAAGGAGAAGTACGAGATCTACCACGGCGTCCACATCACCGACGGCGCGCTCGTGGCTGCCGCCGACCTCTCCGACCGCTACATCTCGGACCGCTTCCTGCCCGACAAGGCCATCGACCTGGTCGACGAGGCCGCGTCCCGCCTGCGCATGGAGCTCGACTCCATGCCGGTCGAGATCGACCAGACGCAGCGCAAGCTCACGCAGATGCAGATCGAGGAGCAGGCGCTTATGAAGGAGGAGGACGACGCCTCGCGCGAGCGCCTCGAGACCCTGCGCAACGAGATCGCCGAGGTTCAGGAGAAGCTCAACATCCAGAAGGCCGGCTGGCTCAACCAGAAGAACGCCATCGACGAGGTCCAGCAGCTCAAGAGCCAGCTCGACGACGCGCGCAGCGAGGAGGAGCGCGCCACGCGCGAGGGCGACCTGGCACGTGCCAGCGAGCTGCGCTTCTCGGTCATTCCCGGGCTCGAGCAGCGCGTGAAGGCGGGCGAGGCGGCCATCGAGGCGCAGAAGACCGAGGGCGGCCTCAAGGAGCAGGTTACCTCCGACGAGATCGCCGAGGTCGTGAGCGCGTGGACCGGCGTGCCGGTTTCCAAGATGATGCAGGGCGAGCTCGAGAAGCTCCGCGGTCTCGAGGGCGAACTGCACAAGCGCGTCATCGGCCAGGACGAGGCGGTCTCGGCCGTTGCCGCGGCCGTGCGCCGCAGCCGTGCCGGCCTCTCGGATCCCGAGAAGCCCATTGGCAGCTTCTTCTTCCTCGGCCCCACCGGCGTGGGCAAGACCGAGCTGGCCAAGGCGCTCGCCGAGTGCCTGTTTGACGACGAGCGCGCCCTCGTGCGCATCGACATGTCCGAGTACATGGAGAAGTTCTCGGTCCAGCGCCTCATCGGCGCGCCTCCGGGATACGTGGGCTACGAGGAGGGCGGCCAGCTCACCGAGGCTGTCCGTCGGCGCCCGTACTCCGTCATCCTGCTCGACGAGATGGAGAAGGCGCACCCCGACGTGTTCAACGTGCTGCTCCAGGTGCTCGACGACGGCCGCCTCACCGACGGCCAGGGCAGGCAGGTCAGCTTCAAGAACACGATCATCATCATGACGTCCAACGTGGGCAGCCAGGCTATTGCCGAGCTCTCGGGCAAGGACGACGAGGCCATGCGTCATCAGGTCGACGACGCCATGCGCGCTACGTTCAAGCCCGAGTTCCTCAACCGCATCGATGACATCGTGGTGTTCCATCCGCTCGGCATGGCCCAGATCGAGCAGATCGTCGACATCCAGCTCAAGGACGTTCGCGAGCGCCTCGCCAAGGAGCGCATGAGCCTCTCCATCACGCCGGCGGCCAAGCAAATGCTTGCCGTGGGCGGTCTGGACCCGGTCTTTGGCGCCCGTCCGCTCAAGCGCCTCATCCAGCGCGACGTGGTCGATGCCATCGCGCGCGCCATCATCGATGGCTCGGTGGGCGAGGGCGACGCGGTTCTCGTTGACGTTGACGCCGACGGCAACATCTCGGTCGAGAAGCACGGCTCCTACGAGCCGCCGGTTGCCGAAGCTGCCGACGAGCCTACGTACGAGGTTCCGGAAGAGTAGGGCGCCGGGCGCCGCAGAGGTGTAGGGCTGTAGATGTTCGTACGGCCCCATACAGGGCAGCCTTTGACGAGGCCTGAGCCCCTCAGGTAACCAAGTTCTCCCGCAAGCGGGCGTGCCACCACACGGCGGCACGCCCGTTCTTCTCTGGCTATCTATATAACCTGTTCGTCTGAGTTTTCCCAGCTGGTCAGCGGGGCCGTTCTTCTCGGTTCTCCAGCTGGCCCGCGGAGCGCCTCTCGCACACTGCAGCCCCCCACCTGCGCCACGTTTCCGACAATCTTGGCCGATCTGCGTCACGGTACAGCCAGCCTGCTGCGACCTGCGCCACGATACCGACAACCCCACAGCACCGACGCCACGATACCGACACTTTGAGGCCTGTTTTTGTCGGAACCGTGGCGTCGGTTGAGAAGGACTCGACCGGTTCGGGGTCGGCGCAGGGCGAACAGGGCGTGGCGAGAGTGGTGGGCGTCGACGGCGCAGGGTAGGCGTCGGTTGAGAAAGGCGCGACCGGCGCGGGGTCGATCGTGGTTCGCGACCGTGCCGATTGGGCTACTGCTTGTACGCCAAGTGCGCGTCGTCGGCGTGTTCGAGCGTGCTGTGCAGGTAGCGGCGCGCCCACCACTGGGCGGCGGGGAGGTTCTGGTCGAGATAGTTGCCGCACTCACCGGCGGCAGCTCCCGGAATGGGTCCGTCAAAAGCCTCGACAAACGCAAACATCTCTTGCACGAGCGGCAGAATCTCGCGCGAGGTGCACGCGCCGAAGACGATGAGGTAAAAGCCGGTGCGGCATCCCATGGGTCCAAAGTACACGATGCGGCTGGACCATACGGGGTGGTTGCGCAGGAAGGTGGCGCCCAGATGCTCGATGGTGTGCACCTCGGCGGTGTTCATGACCGGCTCGCGGTTGGGCGCGGTGAGACGCAGGTCAAACGTGGTGACCGTGCTGCCGGTGTCGGGGTCGCGGTCAACGCGCGAGACGTACACGCCGGGCTCGAGCGTGAGGTGGTCAACGGTAAAGCTGGCGATCTTCTCCATGGGGCTCCTGTCGGTATAAAGGACGGTACGGACGGCAGTGGCGCAAAGTGCGCGGGTTCTCTACGATACTAGCGTAGAGAACCTATGAGCGGGGGAGAGCTATGACCGAGAAGGGCAGCGGAGCGGTGCCGCAGGCGGCAGGCAAGCGGGCGCCGCGTGCGCGCAATGCCGAGAAGAGCGCTTACGAGCGCGCGTACCTACGCGCTGAGAACGAGGACGACGACGGCTACGATCCATATTCCGATCGCAGGCCCGAGCCCGAACCGCTCTTTGAGCGCGACCCGTGGGCGTAGGAAGTTCCGGTCAGTTTTCTGACCGTTGCGCCCCGCGGAGTTCACAGACACGAGAGGGCGCCGCGTGGGAATGGTGCACGGGACGCGTCGATGCCCACCGCCTGTAGGCGAGCGTGGTACAATGGCCTGTGCGTTGCCTTCGTAGCTCAGGGGATAGAGCACCGCTCTCCTAAAGCGGGTGTCGCTGGTTCGAATCCAGCCGGGGGCACCAGCAGCATGCAAAAGGCCGGGGCCCCGGGGCTCCGGCCTTTTTCTGTGACTCGCCGACCTGCGGCTTGCGACAAAAAACGGGACCGGCGTGTTGCCGATCCCGTTCAAAGAAGCTTGTGCAGAGCAGTTACTCGGAGCTGTCGGACGTGCCCGTGCCGGACACCACGACGTTGACGGTCGCGCCGCTGAGGGAGGCGCTGATGACCTGGCCCACGGGCACCGAGTCGTCCTCAACGTACGAGACGTTTACGTCGTAGCCGTTGGGCACGAGGTCGGAGATCTCGGTCTCCCAGACGCCGTCGAGCGTGCTCGGGTCAAAGTCGGCGTCGTTGTTGCCATCGTGGTTGTTATCCGAGCTGGGCTCCTCTTCGGTGTCGTCCGAGCCGTCGGCATCGTTGTTGCCGCCGTGGTTGTTGTCGCTCGAGGGCTCCTGCTGCGCGGGGTCGGGACCAAGAGACACAACCACGTTGATGGTGGTGCCGGGCTCCTGCTTGCCCGACGGGTTGTAGCTGATGATGCAGCCCTCGGGCACGTCGTCGGAGTAGTCGTAGCTCTCGATGTACATGCCGAAGCCGCGCTCGTCGAGACGGCTCGTTGCCTCGTCGGTGGAGTCGCCCTTGATGTCGGGCACCGACTCGGTATCAGGGCCGGAGGAGACGATGTAGGTCACCACGTCGCCCTCGTTGACGGTTTCGCCTTCGCCGGGGTCGACGCTCACCACGTCGCCCTTGTCAACGTCGTCGCTGGCCTCCTCGCCGCCCTTCTTGGGCTCCAGGCCGGCGGCCATGAGGGCCTCCTGCACCTCGCTCTCGGACTTGCCCACAAGACCGCTCGGAACCTCAACGTCGTCGGCGGCGGGGTCCTCGCCCTGCGAGATCCAGATGTCGACCGTGCCGCCCTCGGCGAGCGCGCGGCCCTCGTCGGGGCTCTGGTCGCAGACCTGGCCCTCGCCGTACTCGTTGCTGTAGTCCTCGCCTACCTCGCCGAGCTCGTAGCCCGCTTCCTCGAGCGTCTCGCGAGCCTTCTCCTCAGTCATGCCGAGAACGCTCGGCACCGTGGTGCCCTGCTCTCCGCCGAGCATAGAGGTGGCTGCAAAAGCGGCGGCAGCAACGATGATGAGAATGGCAGCGACGATGGCGACGACCTTGCCCTTGCCGCCCTTCTTCTCGGGGGTGTAGCTGTTCGTTGCGCTCATGGTCTGAGCGGCCGCGGGCACCGTCTGCGCGTTGGGGCGCGCCATGGAGGCGGTGGAGCCGGGCTTGAGCTTGCTGGTGGTGGCAGATGTGGCGCCCGCGCCGGCGGCGAGCACCGTGGTGGGCTCGGAGATGGCAACTGTGCGGCCGGCAACGTAGCTGTTGAGCACTTGGCGCAGCTCGTCGGCGGTCTGGAAGCGCTTGGCCGGGTCCTTCTCCATGAGCTTCAGGATGATGCGCTCGAGCGTGGCGTCAACGGCGGGGTTGAGCTGGCTCGGGGGTACCGGGAGCTCGTTGACCTGCTTGAGGGCTACCGAGATGGCGTCGTCGCCGTCAAAGGGAACCTTGCCCGTGGCGCACTCGTACATAACGACGCCGAGGGAGTACAGGTCCGAGGTGGGGCCGAGCTCTTGGCCGCGGGTCTGCTCGGGCGATACGTAGTGCGCCGTGCCGAGCACGTTGTTGTCTTGCGTGAGGTGGCTGTTCTTGGCGCGCGCGATGCCGAAGTCCATGACCTTGATGCTGCCGTCGGCGAGCACCATGATGTTCTGCGGCTTGATGTCGCGGTGGATGATCTCGTGCTTGTGGGCAACCGAGAGCGCGCCGCAGATCTGCGAGGCGATCTGCGCGACCTTCTTGGGATCGAGCGCGCCGTGGCTGCGGATGCCCGTCTTGAGGTCGGTGCCGCGCAGGTACTCCATGGCAATGAAGTACGTGTCTTCGTCCTTGCCCCAGTCGTACACGCTTACGATGTAAGGGCTCGAGAGCGCGGCCGCCGCCTGGGCCTCCTGCTTAAAGCGCGCCGCAAACGTGGGGTCGTTCGCGTACTGCGGCAGCATGATCTTGATGGCAACGGTGCGGTCGAGCACCTGGTCGTGCGCGCGGTAGACGGTTGCCATACCGCCCGCGCCTATTTTGTCCTGAAGGAGATACCTTCCACCGAGTACCTTGGCTTGCGACATCCTTGCTGCTCCTAACCACCTATACGAGCGAACCGGAGAAGAGCGGTCGTCCGCGTGTTTACTTCATGAGGGGCCACGTTGCGGCTTGTGCGTCCCCGGGCCCGGGGAGGGAAGGGGGCGCACAAGCCGTGGCGCTGCGTACGGGTCTCGTTCATCGCACCGCCTTACTCAGCGCCCTGAATGGCGAGCACGGAGGCGAGCACCTGGCCCGCGACCCTGGCCGCCGTAACGCCGTGCTGGTCGTAGTCTTCGAGAACGACCGAGATCGCGACGGTGGGCTTGTCGTACGGCGCAAAGCCGATGAACGTCGAGTTCTGATTGGTCGAGGAGGTCTCGGCCGTACCGGTCTTGCCGGCAACCTGCACGCCGTCGACCTGCGCCTCGTAGCCGGTGCCGTCTTCGACGACCGCGAGCATGGCCTCTTTGACCTGCTCGGCGGTGCTTGCGCTGACGGCCTGGCCGAGCGAGCGCGGTTGCGTGGAGGTTCCGGTGACACCCGTATAAGAGAGGGTGTGGTCAACGATGTAGGGGTTCATGGCCACGCCGCCGTTGGCGATGGCGGCCGCGATCACGGCGTTCTGCATGATCGTGGTCTGCGGGCCAGGGGTGTGGTCGTTGGCGTCGCCGACGGGCTGGCCGTCGCCCGCCCATGCGAGCTCCCACTCGGTCATCTCGCCCGCGTCGGGGATGACCGAGGGCACGGTCGAGAAGTCCTGGCCAATGGCCTGGCCGTAGCCGAAGGCGTCAGCGTAGCTCACGAGCGTGTCGGCGCCGATCTCGGTGGCCACCTGGCTGAAGGCGGTGTTGGCCGATACGGCGAACGCCTCTTGGAGCGACACGGTGCCGAAGTCGGAGTCATCGACGTTGGTGACCTTGCCGCCGCCGATCTCGAGATCGGACGGTGCGTCGTAGTAACTGTTGAGGCTTGCCGAGCCGGTCTCGAGCGCCGCGGCGAGCGTGACGGTCTTGAACGTGGAGCCCGGGGTGTAGAGCGCCTGGGTCGTGCGGTCGTACAGGGCGTCGTCGGCCACGTCGCTCTGGCCGGAGAGGATCGCCTCGGCCTCGGAGGCGTCGTAGGTCGGCGAGCTCGCCTTGGCAAGCACCGCTCCGGTGGACGGGTCGAGCACCACGATACCGCCCTTGAAGCCCTGGAGCGCCTGCTCGCAGACCTGCTGGATGCGGGAGTCGATGGTGAGCACGACCGAGTTGCCGGGCTGCACGGCACCGGCGAGCGAGTTGAGCGCCGACTCCCACGTGGAGTAGTCCTGCGAGCCCGTGAGGGTCTCGTTCATGGCGCTCTCGACGCCGGTGGCGCCGAACTGCTGCGAGTAGTAGCCGATGGTGTGCGCAGCGAGCGAGCCCTGCGGGTACTCGCGCGCATAGGTGCCGTCTTCCAGCTGGACCGACTGGGCGAGCGTCACGTTGTCGGCGGTGATGATGGAGCCGCGCTGCACGTAGGCTGCCTTGGCGATGGTGTGGTTGTTGCCCGGGTTGTTCTGCAGGTCGCGCGCCTGGACCACCTGCACGTAGGTCAGGTTGCCGATAAGCACGGCGAAGAGCGCCGTGAAGGCGACCACGGCGCGGGTGAGGCGCTTGGCGAGCGCCACGCGGCCGAGAACGCCCGACTCGGGCGTCTCGAGCACGCGGCGGTGCAGGCGGCTGCCCAGCTTGGGCTGCGAGCCGGTCTGCTCGAGCGCGGAGCTGTAGCCGCGCTTGCTGTAGGCGAGCGCGATGCGCGGACGGCGCTTCTGGTCGGTGTTCACGAGCTGGACCACGCCGGTGCCGGCGAGCTCGGTCTCGCGGCCCGTGGCCTCGTCGCCGGCGCGCATGAGCAGCGCCACGATGATGAAGCTCGCGAGCAGCGAGGTGCCGCCCTGGCTCATGAAGGGCAGGGTGACGCCGGTCAGCGGGATGAGCTTGGTAACGCCGCCGATGATGATGAAGGCCTGGAACGAGATGGCCGCCGTGAGGCCGACGCAGACAAAGGCGGTGTGGTCGGACTTGGCGCGCGCCGCCGTGGTGAGGCCGCGCACGGCGAAGAGCATGAAGAGCAGGATCACGCCGGAGGAGCCGAGCAGGCCCATCTCCTCGCCGATGGCCGAGAAGATGAAGTCGGAGGCAACGACCGGGATGAGGGTGCACATGCCGCGCCCGATGCCCACGCCCGCGAGGCCGCCGTCGGCAAGCGAGTAGAGCGACTGCACGAGCTGGAGGCCCGTGTTCTGAGCGTCGGACCACGGGTCGATCCAGGTGTCGAAGCGGATCTTGACGTGGTCAAAGAGGTTGTACGCGCCGAAGACGCCGATGGCGCCGAGGGCAAAGCCGATCACCACGTAGCTGAAGCGGCCGGTGGCCACGTACAGCATGATGAGGAAGATCGTGTAGAAGATGAGCGCCGAGCCGAGGTCGCGCTCGAAGACCACGACCGCCAGCGAGATGCCCCACACCACGAACAGCGGCGCGAGCAGGCGCAGGCGGGGGACCTGGAACCCGAGGATGTTACGGTTGGCAACGCTCAGAAGCTCGCGGTTCTCGGCGAGGTAGCCCGCGAGAAAGAACACGATGAGCACCTTGGCGAGCTCTCCGGGCTGGAAGGAGAACGAGCCGATGTAGATCCACAGCTTGGAGCCGTACTGCTCGGTGCCGACGAACATGGGCAGGACGAGCAGGATGATGCCGACGACACCGAAGGTGTACTTGTACTTGCGCACCACGTCGAGGTTGCGCACAAGCGCCAGCACGAGGACCATGCACAGGATGGAGAGGAAAAGGTACATGATCTGGCCCACGGCCCCGTCGGGGTCGAGGCGCGTAACGAAGGTGACGCCGATGCCCGAGAGGGCAAAGACGATCGGCAGGATCGCAGGGTCGGCGCCTGGCGCGAAGATGCGCGTGGCGATGTGCGCCGCGGCGAAGGCGGCGAAGAGCCCGAGCGGGACCGCGAGGGTCTCAAACGAGAGCTGCGTGCCTGAGTTCACCACGTACAGGGCGTACAGCAGCGTCACGGGGAACGCTGCGGCGATCAGGAGGAAGAGTTCCGTGTTGCGTCTGCTGCCCATCAGGCTGCACCTCCTGCGTTCTTGTTGCTCGACTGTTCGGTCTTATCGTCTTTGGCGCTGCCCGACGAGTCCTTGTCTGAGTTGTCGGACTTCTCGGATTCCTTCTCGGCCTCGGCCTTCTCGGTGGCCTCCTTTTGTTCTTGGAGGCGCTGGGCCGTGGCCTGCTCTTTGGCAACCTGCTCCTCGATCTGCTCGCGGTAGCGCTCCACGGTGCGCGCCGCCTCGTCGAGGCTCGGCTGGCTGATGCCCTCCGCAAGGCGGTTCTGCGTGTCCTCGGGCAGGTCCTTGATCTGCACCGAGGTCTCGTCTTCGAGCCAGTGCAGCGTGAGGCCGAGCGGGGCAGAGGGGATGCCGGTGTAGATGGCAACGGCGCCGTCTTTCACGCCGAGGTACACCGAGGCGCTGACCATGCAGAAGAAGCCCACGGCCACGGCGAGGAAGAGCGCTGCGATGGCGCCCGCTGCGACGGCGACGTTGCGGCGGCGCTTGCGGCGGATCTCCTTCATGCGCCCGTCGTCGACCACGTCGACCACGACGACCGTCACGTTGTCGGCGCCTCCCGCGGCGAGCGCGGCGTCGACGAGATTGTCGGCGGCGAGCTGCGGGGTCTCGGACTCGGTGGCCACGCGCTCGATCTCGCGGTCGGGTACCATGCCCGACAGGCCGTCGGAGCACAGGATGAGGCGGTCGCCCTGGTCGATGTTGAGCATGAAGTGGTCCGCGTACATGGCGGGGTCGGATCCCAGCGCGCGGGTGATGACCGAGCGGTTGGGGTGGACGCGCGCCTCGTCGGCGGTGATCTCGCCGGCGTCCACGAGCTCCTCGACGAAGGAGTGGTCGTGCGTTACGCGGATGAGCGTGCCCTCGTGCAGCAGGTACGCGCGCGAGTCGCCCACGTGCGCGATGGCGAGCGAGTGCCCGTCGATGTAGGCAGTGGTGGCGGTGCAGCCCATACCGGGCTTGCCGCGCCCGTGCGCAGCCGCCTCGATGACGGCGGCGTTTGCTGCCTCCACTGCGGAGGCGAGCATGGCGGCGTCTGCCGTGTGCGGCGCCATGCGGGCGATAGTCTCGACCGCGATCGACGAGGCGACTTCGCCGGCGGCGTGTCCGCCCATGCCGTCGCACACGCAGAACAGCGGCGACTGCACGAGGTAGGAGTCTTCGTTGTGGGCGCGCACGCAGCCCACGTCGGTGCGCGCGCCCCAGGCGAGTGTGGTCGTGGCGCCCGCGTCGTAGGTCGAGTTGGCGTCGATGCGCTCCTCGGGGATTCCCTCAAAGCTCATCGTGGTGCCCGGATCGTTGAGCTTGACCTCAATGGCCTCGACGTCGATCTCCGCGGTGTCCTCGGGGGAGGTTGCCCCCTCGGCGAGGTCGGCGGTGTCGCCGAGGTCCTCGGTGGTCTCGCCTGCACTGGGGTCGTGCATGGGGGCGACGATGGTCACGTCGGCAGGCATGCCCTGCGGGGCGACAAACACGTCGTCGCCAGGGGTGCCCGTAGGCGCCGGCGCGGCGGTCAGGTCGGCCGGCACAGCTTCGGCGCCTGCGCCGTCGGCAGGGGCAAAGTGCGCGGGCTCAGGGGCGTCTGCCGCAGGACGGGGCTCCGAGGCAACAGCGCTGACGGCGTCAGCGGGGGTGCCAACGGCTGCCGACGCTGCGGCAGGGATCTCGGGGGCGGGGGCGGGCTTGCTGGCCGCCGGCTCGGTAAGGCGCACCGGGGCGTCGTCTGCAAGCGGTGCCGCCGCGGGGGCCTCGGCGCTCGTCGCCATCAAAAAGTCGGGGATCGCGCCCGGCGTCGCATCAAGGGCGCTCGCCGGAGCGGGGCTCCCGTGCTGGCCGAGGGGCTCGACAGCCGGGATGTTGTTCTCGAGGGGTGCTGCGGGTGCAAGGGCAGCTCCCGTGGCGAGATCGGCCGCAGGCTTGTCGTCTGCAGCGAGGTGCTGCGGGGCCGCCTCTGCCGCAGAGGGCTCAACGGGAACAGGAATCCAGGCGGTGCTGGGGTCCGGCTCCGCGCCGACGCTGTGCTGGCCGAGCGGCTCGGGCGCGGGCTCCTCGGCAGGTGCCTCCGCCGTTGCGACAGGGGCGTGCTGACCGATCGGCTGCTGGGCGCCGCCTTCGGTCAAGGGCTGCTCCTGGCCCGGGTACTGTTCTTCGCCGGCAAAACTCATCGGCGATTCACCTTCATGACGACGTCTCCGATCTGCACCTCGTCGCCCTCGCGCAGCGTAGCGGGCTCAACGAGCTGGCGGCCGTTCACGAGCGTGCCGTTGAGCGAGTTGAGGTCCTCCACCACGAGCGCGGGGCCCTGCAGCGAGAAGCGCGCGTGCGAAGCCGAGACAAACGGTTCGCTGATGCAGATGTCGGAGCTGGGGGAGCGGCCCACGATGATGGGGCCGAGCATGTCGACGTGGATGCCGCGAATGCCGCGAGGGCCCTTGTCGACATCGATCGTCCAGATCGCCGAATCGCGCCGCTGGCCGCGCACGAGGCCGACGCCGGTCTTCATGACGGCGAACAGGAAGATGTAGAGCAGGACGATGAGCACGATCCTGCCGGCGAAAAGAACGAGATCGATCATGGGTTATCCCCTAAATTCGAGGGTGGTCAGGCCAAAGGTGACGAGGTCGCCGTTGTGCAGCGGCCAGCGCGTCACGCGCCGGTTGTTGACCGAGATGCCGTTGGTGGAGTTGAGGTCCTCGATCGTCCAGCTGGTTCCGTTGAGCGTGAGCTCGGCGTGGCGGCGGCTCACGTTGGGGTCGCGCAGCACAATATCGGCGCTCGCGCGCTCACGGCCCACAACGCAGCGCGGGGCGATAAGGGCAAAGTGGTCGCCCGACACCACGTCGACGAGCTCGGCGCGGGACTCTTGGCCGGTGCCGCCGGCCAAGTTCTGAGCGATGCCGCCAACGGCCGCGGCGCCGCCCATGCCCGCGAGTGCGTCGCGGCCAACGGTGGGGGGCAGGCTGTCGGCAAAGGGATCCGGCTCAGGGGCGTCGGGGCGCTGCGAAGGGAAGGGCGAGAGGCTGTCGCGGCCGGGCATGACGGGCTCGGGGGCCGCAGGCGCCATGGCCGCGCCCTGGCCGGCGCCGTAGCCGCGCGCGGACCCCGAGAGGTAAGCGCGCTCCTCTTCGTAGAGGCGGCCCAGGGTCGGGGCGTCGACGTTCTCGGCAAAGACCGAGAACTTGCCGGGCTTGAGCGCCGGGTCGACCATAAAGCGCACGAGCGGCTCGCCGACAAACAGGTAGTGGCGCTTCTCGGCCTGGGCTTTGATGAACTCGGACACCTCGGCGGTGAGCTGCGGGTAGTACTGGGCGAGCATCGCGTCGTCCGCGCTCGAGATCAGGATGGTGTAGAGCGCCGGGGCGGTGTCGACCCCGTTGACGACGAGCGTCTGGTCCTCCATCTCGTGCGCGGCCTGCTTGGCAAGTTTTTTGAACGAGAACGGCGCGCGGGTGGCTCCGAACACGCCCGACACGCGGTCCTCGAAAATCTTCATGAAGTTCACGATCGCTCACTCTCCGTACCGCTGCGCGGCAGTCCGAATAGATACAGCAATATCCCACCGATTATAGAGGATAGCCCTCCGCACCCGACAGCCGCCGCAAGGGCGGTCGGTGAGAGCGGGATATTTTCCATAGGGTTTGCAAGAGCGGCAAGCAAAACCACCACAAACCCAAAAACAACGATAACGAGGGCGTAAAGGCCCATGCCGCCGCGGTCTTCCCAGCGTTCGCGCGCCCGGGCAAACGCCGCGGCACCAAAGGCCGCCATGCCCGTGCATCCTGCGGCAACAAACCAAAACCCGAGGTCAGCATAGGTGTACAGCGCCTCTGTCAGGCTAAGCGAGAACTGCGCCGCCGTGGCGTGGGCAAAGAAGCGCGCAAACAGCAGGGCAAACGCCGTCGTTGCCGCTGCGCAGCCCGCGTCGAGCGCGTAGGCCGCCGCCATGGCGCACGCGCCAGCCGCAAGGGCGCCCTGCCCGGTGGCGGCTGCAAACGCGGACCCGGCGAGAAGCACCGCCGACGCGGCGCCGCAGGTGCGTCCCCAGACGAGCCACCAGGTAGCGGTGGCAACGAACAGGAGCACGGCGCAGGGGAGCGCAAGCACCAGGTGCGGTCCGCCGATCAGGGCGAGCACAAAGCCCGTGAACGCGACGGCGGAGCCCAGCTGCGGGGCGAGGCCCGCGGCGGCGCCCACGCTCAGGGCAACTGCGATGCCCGCGAGGCCGCCGATGCCAAACGCCGGAAGCAGCTCGCTTACGAGCCAAGCGCACGAGATGCCGGCAGCAATGCCTGTGGCAACGCGCCGCGCTGCGGGCACGCGCCCTCCAACGAGCCCCTCCTCAGGGGTGAAACGCCATGCGAGAGGCTCGTCGCCGGGCTCTGCTTCCTCTTCGGGGCGCTCGTCGTCGGTGAGCCTGGCGATGATGCGCGCCAGGCTCTTTTTGCCCTCGCGCGGGTTGCCCAGTCCCTCGAGCAGCGCGTCGGTGAAGACCGCCACCGACTCCTGGCGCTTATCGGGATCGGGATCGAGCGCCTGCATGAGGGCGCGCTCGGCGTTTTGCGGAATGTCGGGGAGAAACTCCGAGGGCGGTTTGGGGCCCTTCTCGATAAGTCGAATGGATTCCTCGGGGGTCTCTGCGCGGAACGGCGCGTACGCGCAGAGCGCCTCGTAGAGAACCGCGGCGAATGCGAAGAGGTCGCAGCGCTGGTCTACGTGGCCGGTGGTCATTTGCTCGGGAGGCATGTAGCCGATGGTGCCGCCGTTGGCCGCGGCGCCCGAAGCGCCGCCGAGCCGCGCCATGCCGAAGTCGGTGATCTTTACGTGGCCCTTGCGGTCGATGAGGATGTTGGCGGGCTTGATATCGAGGTGAAACGTCTGATTCTCGTGGGCGTATGCCAACGCGCTGCCGATGCCCTCGGCTACAGCGGCGAGCTCGTCGTAGGTGAGCGAGTTGCCGTCGACCTCGGCGAGAAAGCTCGCGAGGCTCATGCCGTCGACGTACTCCATGACGATGTAGGCGTAGGCGTCATCGCATTTGAAGTCGTGAAGGGTCACGATGTGGGGGTTCTCGAGGTAACCGGCGGCGCGCGCTTCGGCCTGCGCGGTTTCGAGGTCGGAGTCCGAGCGCAGCGGAATGCGCTTGACCGCAACGCGCCGGCGCAGACGTGGGTCCAGGCAGAGCTCCACGCTGCCAAAAGCGCCCTTGCCGATTGTCTGCAGCGGCCGATAACGCTCGAGGATGGTCGTAGCGGCGGGCGAGGGGCGCTCGCCTACGGGCGCCTGCGCGGAAGCCTCTGGGCCGACGGGGGCGTTTTGGCTCGCCGCCGGGCTTGCCGGGCGAGGCTCCTCGGCAGGTTGGGGGGCATCTTCAAAGAGTGTGCCCTGCGCCTTGGGCGCGGCAGCACTTGCCGGCCGCGGTGCGTCGTCGCTTTGCTGTGCAGCCGGGCGCTCGGGGCGCTCCTGCTGAGGCGCAGGCGCTGCGGGGTTTGCCGACCTTACGCGGCTTACGAGGGCGCGTTTCTCGGCTTCGGTTATCACGCGGGTCGCCTGGCGGCTTGCCGGCTGCTCGCTGTGGGGCGTGGGTTGGCGGGTCGCAGCGGCTTGGTTTTGCGCAGCAGCGGGGCGGCGCGGGGCGCGCACAACCGATGAGACAACGTCCCAGCGCGGGGACGCCGTCTGACCGGAACCAGATTGTCTGCGCCTAAAGGGCTGCACGTCACGGCACCTTTCTTCGTTTAGAGCTGCGTGTTCGCCGTGGAAAATTGTTCGCGGTTGCGCCGCTATTGTAGCATGCCGGCTGCCATTACGACTTCTTGACCACCTTCGTGCGGCAGTTGGGGCAGGTCACGCGGATCTTTCCCTTGCCGCGCGGCACCGAGAGGATGGTTCCGCACTGCTTGCAGAGGAAGTAGCGCTTCTCGCGGTTCTGGGCAGAGAGGCGCGCCAGCTTGATTGCCTGGCGCGGCATGCGCGTGACGTTGAGGAACGTCTGGCGCTCGCGGGCGCGCGCGGCGATATTGCGCGAGAACGACCGGTAGACCGACCATGCCATCAGTGCGAGGGCAACAAGGGCGAGGACGCCCGTATGCGCGAAGAAATCGATGATCGCTACGGCGAGCGCGACCCACATCGTCACAGTCGAGAGCTCGTCGGTGCCGTTGCGGCCCTGCATGAAGGCGTACGCCTGTCGCTGCGCCTCCGCGCGCCTTTGCTCCTTCTCGCGACGCTTCTCTTCGCTGGAGCGGTTGCTTCGTGCCATGTGCTTCTCCTTATTGCTTCCGGACGCGCGGTCCGGTGCTTGTCGCAGTTCTGGAATACGGTACCCTTATCGGCACATTCCATCGGCGCCATCACGCGGTTTCCATAGGAGCGCCCCGAGATTTTCTCAAAAATGATGTTGCCGCACCCCGGGGCGTGGTGTACAATCCTCTTCACATGCGGGCGTGGCGGAATTGGCAGACGCGCATGGTTCAGGTCCATGTGAGCTTTACGCTCATGAAGGTTCAAGTCCTTTCGCCCGCACCATTTTGAACCTAAGCCCCAACGATGGGGCTTTTTTCATGTCAGGGCCCCGCGCGGGGACTTGAACCTTGGTGAAGGCGCGGAGCTGAGCGAACGCGGGAGCGTTCGCCAGCGCAGCGCGCAAGGGCCCGCAGGGCCCGCAGCGGGAGCGGCTGCCGAAGGCAGGCGCCAAGTCCTTTCGCCCGCACCATTTTGAACCTAAGCCCCAACGATGGGGCTTTTTTCATGTCAGGGCCCCGCGCGGGGACAGTGCACATAAACCGTACGGTTCTAACCTTCCTGTGACAACGGTGCACGCTAACCGTACGGTTTTAGGCCTCGGAACGTACGGTTTGGGTGCCCTGTTTGTTTTCCGGCGTCCGAAGCGGGCATTTTGTGTGCACTAAGCGCTCTGGGGGTGACCGACTCCGTGCGTTGTGGCGGGCATGGCGGTACTGCGCAGATGCCCGCTGCGCCGCTTGCTGCCCTAGGTTACCGCTTGTTTGCATCGGCGGGTTGTGGACGGCGGGCGCATGGCGTTCGTGCGATGATGGATACCCTGTTCGCAACGTACGGTGGGAGGCGCTATGTCGGTATTGGCGGAGCGTGATCCAGAGATCGCGGCAGCAATTGGTGCTGAGCTTACGCGCCAGCGTTCGACGATCGAGCTTATTGCATCCGAGAACTTCGTATCTCCGGCAGTTATGGAGGCCGTGGGCAGCGTCCTTACCAATAAGTATGCCGAGGGCTATCCGGGCCGCAGGTACTACGGCGGATGCGAGAAAGTCGACGTGGTCGAGAACCTCGCGCGCGACCGTGCGTGCGCCCTGTTCGGCTGCGGTTTTGCCAACGTGCAGCCCCATTGCGGCGCCAATGCCAACATGGCTGCGTACACAGCGCTTCTCAAACCGGGAGACACGGTGCTTGGCATGAGCCTCGACCATGGCGGCCATCTGACGCACGGCTCGCCGGTGAACTTCTCGGGGCGTCTGTACCGTTTTGTGCCGTACGGCCTTGACCCTGATACCGAAACTATTGATTACGACGAGCTCGAGCGCCTTGCCGAGCGCGAACGTCCGCAGCTCATCGTGGGCGGCGCGTCCGCTTACCCGCGCACGATCGACTTCGAGCGCCTCGCAGCAATCGCTCATGGCGTTGGCGCGCGCCTTATGGTTGACATGGCGCATATTGCCGGCCTGGTCGCAACAGGGCTTCATCCGAGCCCTGTGCCGTATGCCGACGTGGTCACCTCGACAAGTCACAAGACCCTGCGCGGGCCGCGCGGCGGCTTTATCCTCTCCAACGACCCCGAGGTTGCCAAGCGCGTCGACGCCGCGGTGTTTCCGGGTACGCAGGGAGGCCCGCTCATGCACGTGATCGCCGGCAAAGCGGTTGCATTCGGAGAGGCCATGCGTCCTGAGTTTCACGCGTATATGGAGCGGGTGCTGGAGGGCACGGCGGCGCTCGCCGACGGGCTCGTTGCCGGCGGTCTGAGGCTCGTTTCGGGCGGGACCGACAACCATCTGGCACTCGTTGACCTTACGGCCACGGGCGTGACCGGCAGGGACGCGGAGCGCATGCTCGAGGGCGTGGGGATAACGGTCAACAAGAACTCTATTCCCAACGAGCCCCGGTCGCCGCAGGTCACGAGTGGAATCCGCGTGGGGTCCGCGGCTGCTGTCACGCGCGGTTTTGCCGCGTGCGAGCTGAGGCGCGTGGGCGAGCTTATTGCCGAAGTCCTGTTCGCCCAGGATGCTCCGACCGATCACGAGCGCGTGCGTACCGAGGTCGAGGATCTCCTCACCAAGCACCCGCTGTACCCGGAGCTGTAGCGCTGTCGTCCGTTTGCGGCGTTGCCTCGTGCGTCGGGCGGTTGACGCGTTCTGCGCGGTGCCTACGGAAGGCGCTCTGCGGGTAGGATGTGGAATAGCTTGCATCGTAGGGTCCGCGCTTTGCATGCGCTTTGACGAAGGGGAGAGTATGACGATTACCAAGACGGCTACGACTTTGAGGTCCGACAGCGCGCGGATCGGCTTCATCGGCTTTGGCAACATGGCAACTGCTATGGCGCAGGGGCTCATTGCCTCGGGAAAGGTCGCGCCGAGCCGCATCTACTGCTGCGCCGGCGACTTCCAACGCCTTATCCCGCGCGCCGATGCCCTGGGCGTCCGTGCCCGTAAAGACGCTGCCAACCTTGTGACTTCGGTCGACGTGCTCGTCGTCGCGGTGAAGCCCTACATGGTCGAGCGCGTGCTCGAGCCGGTTGCCGACCTTATCGGCGACAAGCCCATCATCTCGGTTGCGGCAGGCTGGTCGTCCGACGACTACGAGTCCATTCTGCCGGGGTCCCATCACCTCTCGACGATGCCCAACACGCCCGTCGCGGTTAACGAGGGCGTCATCATCTGCGAGAAGGACCACACGCTCACCGAGCGCCAGGTTGATCTCGTCCGCGCTATCCTTGGCTACCTCGGCGCGCTCGTCGACGTCGACGCGAGCATGATGTCGGCAGCCGGCACCGTGACGGGTTGCTCGCCGGCGTTTGTTGCCATGGTTATCGAGGCGCTTGCCGATGCGGCGGTCAAGCACGGCATTCCGCGCAACCTCGCCTACACGCTGGTGAGCCAGACGGTTGCCGGCACGGCAAAGCTGCAGCTCGCGACCGGCCAGCATCCGGGCGCTATGAAGGACGCCGTGTGCTCGCCGGGCGGCACTACCATCAAGGGCGTTGCCGCGCTCGAGCAGGCAGGGCTGCGCTCTGCGTTTATCCAGGCAATCGACGCCATCGAGGGAAAGTAGCACG
>CALUOB010000014.1 GCA_944322175.1 uncultured Coriobacteriaceae bacterium | reverse complement strand
GCGATCATCGTCAACAACGAGAAGCGCATGCTCCAGGAGTCCGTGGACGCGCTCTTCGACAACGGCCGTCGCGGCCGTCCCGTCACCGGCCGTGGCGGTCGCCCGCTCAAGTCGCTCGCCGAGGCCCTCAAGGGCAAGCAGGGCCGCTTCCGTCAGAACCTGCTCGGCAAGCGCGTCGACTACTCCGGCCGTTCGGTCATCGTTACCGACCCCAAGCTGCGCCTGCACCAGTGCGGCCTGCCCAAGACCATGGCTCTCGAGCTCTTCAAGCCCTTCGTCATGAAGCGCCTCGTCGAGCTCGGCAAGGTCGAGAACATCAAGGGCGCCAAGCGCGCCATCGACCGCGGCGCCTCCTTCGTGTGGGACGTGCTCGAGGAGGTCATCGACGGCCGTCTCGTGCTTCTCAACCGCGCGCCTACGCTGCACCGCCTCTCGATCCAGGCGTTCGAGCCCGTGCTTATCGAGGGCAAGGCCATTCACCTGCATCCGCTCGTGTGCTCGCCGTTCAACGCCGACTTCGACGGCGACCAGATGTCGGTGCACGTGCCGCTTTCGCTGCAGGCCCAGGCCGAGGCCCGCGTGCTCATGCTTTCTGCCAACAACCTGCGCTCGCCGGCGTCGGGCAAGCCCGTCACCGTTCCGTCGCAGGACATGATCATCGGCGTGTACTACCTCACCCAGGCCCGTGACGGCCTCAAGGGCGAGGGCCACGTCTTCGCGAGCTTCGACGACGCTATGAACGCCTACGACGCCCGCGCCGAGATCGACCTTCAGGCCAAGGTACAGGTGCGCGTGAGCGCCAAGGACGCCAACGTGGTGCGCGAGGACGGCCGCAAGTACTTCCGCATCAAGAACGGCGCCTCCGACGTCGAGGAGCACGAGGTGACGGGCAACCGCACCTTCCGCTTCGAGACGACCATCGGCCGCATCATCTTCAACACGCAGTGCCTCCCGAGCGACTACCACTTCATCAACTACAAGATGGTGAAGGGCGACGTCAGCCGTCTCGTCTCGGATTGCTGCGACCGTTACCCGCAGGCTGAGGTCGAGCCCATTCTCGACGCCATCAAGTACACCGGCTTCCACTACGCCACCCGCTCCGGCCTCACCATCTCGCTGTGGGACGCTCTTATCCCTGGCGAGAAGCCCGAGATCCTGGCGCAGGCCCAGGCCGACGTGGACCAGATCAACGAGTACTTCGAGGACGGCTTCATCAACGAGCAGGAGCGCCATATCGAGGTCGTCAACGTGTGGACGAAGGCCACCGACGACGTTGCCTCCAAGATGCTGGATCTCTTCGACGAGGAGAACCCGATCTACATGATGGCCGACTCCGGCGCCCGTGGTTCCAAGACCCAGCTGCGTCAGCTCGGCGGCATGCGCGGCCTCATGGCCGACATGTCCGGCGAGACCATCGACCTTCCCATTAAGGCGAACTTCCGCGAGGGCCTGCTGCCGCTCGAGTACTTCATCTCCACCTACGGCGCCCGTAAGGGCCTCGTCGACACGGCGTCGCACACCTCCGACTCCGGTTACCTGACCCGTCGTCTCATCGACGCCGCTCAGGACGTTATCGTCCGCGAGGAGGACTGCGGCACCACCGAGGGCGTGACCTACCAGCTCACGCTTCCGGAGTCCGGCGACCTCAACCTCGACCTCATCGGCCGCTGCTACGCCGAGGACGTCGTGGCCCCCGACGGCGACGTGCTGTTCTTCAAGGATGGCTACATCGAGTCCGCCGGCGACCTGCAGAAGATGCTCGACGAGGGCCTCAAGTCGGTCAAGCTCCGCGCGATTCTCACCTGCCACTCCAAGGACGGCGTCTGCCAGAAGTGCTACGGCTGGGACCTTTCGACCCGTCGCCCCGTTGCCATCGGCACCGCGGTCGGCATCATCGCCGCCCAGTCGATCGGCGAGCCCGGCACCCAGCTCACGATGCGTACGATTCACTCCGGCGGCGTTGCGGGTGCTGACGACATTACCCAGGGTCTGCCCACCGTCGGCCGTATGTTCGACGTCGTTGGCAACGTCAATGAGAAGATCCTCGGTCGCGAGGCCGACCTCGCTCCGTACTCCGGCCTGCTCCGCATCAAGCCCGAGCGCTCCGAGTACATCCTCAGCATCCTCGACCTCGACGATCCCACGCGCGTGCTCGACGAGAAGCGCGTGCCGGCTTCGGTCCGCTTCATGCCCGGCATCGAGGACGGCTGCAAGGTTCGCGCCGGCGACCAGCTGACCCGCGGCTTCGTCAACTTCCGCAACCTGCGTCGCCTCACCGACATCGAGAGCACGATGCACACGTTCGTTCAGTCCGTCAAGGAGGTCTACACCTCGCAGGGCGTTGACCTGAACGACAAGCACATCGAGGTTATCGCCCGTCAGATGCTGCGTCGCGTCCAGGTGACCGACCCCGGCGACTCCCGCTACCTGCTCGGCCAGTACGTCGACCGTTACGAGTTCGCCGACGAGGTCGAGCGCGTCGCGCTTGCCGGCGGCACCCCGCCTGCGGCCGAGCCGCGCATCCTCGGCACCATGAAGGTCTCGAGCTCCATCGACTCCTGGCTCAGCTCCGCGTCGTTCGTCCGTACCGCGGGCGTTCTCACCGAGGCCGCCATCGAGGGCAAGGTCGACCACCTCATGGACCTCAAGTCCAACGTCATCGTGGGCAAGAAGATCCCCGCCGGCACCGGCCTCAAGGCTTACGCTAACGCGCAGCTCACCTACCGTACGCCCGAGGGCTACAAGGCCGTTGACGGCCCGACCTCGCCCAACGCCAAGGTGCTGCCCGAGTGGGCCCCGTCCGAGGTCAGGGATCTCGAGGAGCAGCTGCCCCAGCAGCTCGACTGGTCGGGCTTCGACGAGTACGACGGCAACGGCAGCTTCACCAAGAACGGCCACACCATCTCGGCCGACGACGCCCGCTTGTACCTGTTCGACGACCTCGGCGTGAGCCAGCGCTGGACCAACAAGTTCAGCGAGGTCGGCATCGAGACCGTCGGCGATCTGGTGGGCAAGTCCGAGGAGGACCTGCTCCGCATTGACGGCAGCGGCGCCAAGGCGATCGAGGAGCTCCGCGACGGCCTCGAGGCTCGCAACCTTCTCTACATCCTCGACAACAACGAGGACGTTGCCGACGAGGAGGACCTGTCTCAGCTGCTGCAGATGGTGTTCTCGCCGGACGGCCCGGACGACATCCTGCTCGGCACGAGCGCCCCGCGTCACTACGACGACGAGGAGATGATCGGCGGCCCGGCAGAGGGCGAGAAGACCGAGTCCAAGCCCGGCGTCATCAACGAGGACATGGCCTCGCTCGACGAGCTTCTCAACCAGCTGGTCGATTCCGACGAGCAGCATCCTGAGGAGCAGGAGGACTAAGCGCTTCCCTGAGCTCAGGTAACGTGTAACAAAAGACAGCCCGTCTCCCTAGGGAGGCGGGCTGTCTTTGTCTCTCCCGGCCAAGGAGCCCCCCGGCCGAGGTGCCCCCTCCGACCAAAGCCCCCCTCCGGCCAAAGCACCCCTCCAGCCAAAATCCGCTGTTATCGGCGTATTTTGGCCGACCTGTCTGAGCTGGGCAAACAATGTAAACTCGCAGGTAGAGGCGCGTGTTTAATCCCTGCCAAATAACGCTGTTAACAGCGTTATTTGGCAAGAGGGGATGGGAGCCCAACAGCGTTATTTGGCAGGAGAGGATGAAAGCCAGCGGCGGCGGGCCAGCTGGTCAAAGGGCTTGGTAAAGACCGGGAGCGCGCAGAGGGCTACGACTGCGGCGGACAAGAGCGCAATGATCGCGGTGCCCAAAACGGGGTCGAGAAGCACCGGCAGGTCGTAGAAGTCGGTGCGGAAGGTGAGCCATGCCCTGATGAGACGATGGAGCACGTAGGTCTGCAGGGTGCGCTCGCCGAGCACGGTCAGCCATGACGTGCGTGCCGGCGCGAGCTTGAGGACGGCGAGCGAGAAAATCGCCGCAATACCAAAGACCATGAGCTTCTCGGCCATGCCGACAAACGCCGCGGCGGGGCTCGCGATGATCGAGAACATACTCGTGCCCGCGATGCCGGTGCCATAGGGCCCGGCGTAGGGGTTGTCGCCGTATACGAGTTGGAAGAACCAGTCGTAGACGTGCACGTCCAAAAGGCGCGGCAGGGCGATAAGCGCGGCTGCTGCCACAGCGATCCAGAGCGACCGGCGCTGCTTGAGCTTTACGCAGAAGCCGAGCGGGCAGTAGTACCCGGCGGCAAAGCAAGGGAGAAACGCCAGCGTGCGGCTAAGGGCCAACAACCCGTTGGAAAGGTCGACGCATCCCCAGGCAAGCGACACCGCAAGGCTCGCCGCCATGCCGCGCGCGGGCCCGAGACGGCTGAGCAGCGGCGTGAGGGCGTACCAGCCTGCCATGCCTACGAGATACCACGGCGCCGAGGTGAAGAGCAAAATGCGCCAGGGCTTGTCGAGGAGCACGCCGTTGATGGCGAGAAGCGCCGCTTGGTAGCAGAAACCCATGACGAGAAACGAGACGATGCGGTTGACGTTGAGCTTGCCGTCGCGGTACGCGCCCTTGGCAAAGAGCCCGGAGAGAAACACGAAAAGCGGCATGTGGAAGAGGTAGATGAGGTCGAAGCACGTGCTGAGCGCCTGATTGGTGTTGTGGACCGGGTGCATCATGTGCCCGAAGACCACGAGAACGATGAGAATGCCCTTGAGGTTGTCGTAGAGCGCGACGCGCTTGCGCGGAGCCGAGCTTGCCGCGGACACGGTCGGGCGAGGGGCGGGTACGGATGGTGGCATGGTCACCTCGGGCAGAGCGATGCGTGCAAAAGGCGCGGGGCGTTGCGCGCCCGCTGCCCGATCATGATAGCGCTTTGTAAGCAAGGTAACGTTTTGGTGTCAAATCGCTTTAGTATGCTAAAGTATCTCCAGCTGATTCATTGGGCTGACATGCAGTGCGCAGTCAATCTGCGTGTATGTCTGCCGCGTATAATCAAGCGTGTGGCTTGTTGCTCGGCCTTTCGCCCGTGGCCGACTCAGTGATAGGAGAACATCATGATCGCAGCTCCTTGGGGCTTTCGCGACATTCTGCCCGAAGAGGCTCTCGTGCGCGAGAAGATCGTGCGCACAGTTGCCGACTGCATGAACGCTCGCGGCTACCAGCCGGTTGAGACGCCGTTGCTCGAGACGGCAGCCGCGCTCGATGCGGCGGGCCGTGCCGACGACGCGCCTTTCAGGCTCTTCGACGACGCCGGGCGGCCGATGGTGGTGCGCTCGGACCTCACGCAACCGGTCATTCGCCTCGTCAACGCCCGGCGCGAGAGCCTGAGCTTTCCTCTGCGCCTGCGCTACCAGGGCGCGGTCGTGCGCGAGCAGCCCCAGCTTGCCGGTCGCGAGCGCCAGTTCACCCAGCTCGGCGCTGAGCTCATCGGCGTCGGCGGCGCGTCCGCAGACGCAGAGCTCGTGTCGCTCGTAGCCGATACGCTCCACGCGCTCGGCATCGCCGACTGGAAGATCGTGTGCGGCAGCGTGCGTCCGCTGCAGGCGCTGCTCGCGCGCGTGGGCGATCCTAAACTCGCGCAGACCGTGCTTGCGCTCGTGCACGGCAACGACCTGGTCGACCTCGACCAGGCCCTTGCCGCGTCTGATCTTAAGCCCGAGCTCGCCGAGGCCCTGCGCGAGATGCCCCGCCTGCACGGCGGCACGGAGGTTCTCGACCGTGCCGAGGAGCTCATTGCGGCGGCGGGCATTCTCTCAACGGCAACCGACGAGCTGCGCGCGCTCGCGGCGTATTTTGCCGAGCACGGCGAGGCCGACCGCCTGCGCTTCGACTTCTCGATCATGAACTCCTTTGACTATTACACGGGCCTGCTGTTCAAGGCCTATGCCGGCGATCTTGCCGAGTGCGTTGCATCCGGCGGCCGTTACGACTCGTCGTTCGGCGCGGGCTCCGGCGCGCTTCCCGCGGCGGGCTTCGCGCTTTCGCTTGAACGCCTCGAGGCCGTTCTCGACGAGGCGGACGAGAGGGGCGCGCACGACGCGAGCGCCCAGGAGCCGCGGCGCCTGAGGATCGCGGTTCCCAAAGGCTCGCTATTCGCGGGCTCGGTCGACCTTCTCGAGGCCGCCGGACTCGACGTTTCGGAGCTGCGGTGCCCGGGCAGGCGCCTCGTGGTGCCGGGCGGCGACGTTGAATACGTGATCGTGCGCGCCACCGACGCCCCGGCGTTTGTGAGTTGCGGCGGCGCCGACTGCGGCATCTGCGGTCGCGACTCGCTGATCGAGGCCGACTTGGGTCTGCTGCAGCTTGCCGACCTCGGGTTCGGTGCCTGCCGGTTCATCGAGGCCGAGCCGGAGGGCGCGGCGGGGCGCACGGCTGCGGCGTACGCGCGCCGCGGCGCGCTGCGCGTGGCGACCAAGTACCCCAAGATCGCCCAGGCCTATTACGAGCGCCTTGGCATGCAGGCCGACATCGTGCACCTGCACGGCAACATCGAGCTCGGGCCCATCGTGGGCATGACCGACCGCATCGTCGACATTACGGCCACCGGCACGACGTTGCGCGAGAACAACCTCGTCGTGACGGGGGAGATCTTGGAGTGCACCGCCCGGTTCTTCGTGAACCCCGGTCGCGCCCGCCAAGACGCGCGCGTGCGCGAGCTCGGCGAGAAGCTCGCCGCAGCCGCCGCGCGGGCATAGGTCTTCTCGGCGTGCCTCGCGTGTAACGATCTTGGGTCAGCGCGCGGGGCGGCCTTCCGCGCGCGACGCGCGTGGTACCTTGAGACAACGGATCTTACGGCGCCGCTTGCGAAGCGGCGCTTTTCTCAATCGGCGCGGTGCGCGACCCTGGTCTTCGCCGCAGCGGTAGGGCCGAGGGCGTGCTCTTGGTCGGAAAGGGGCTCCATATGAAGACAGTTACGCTGGCTCCGGGCGAGCGCTTGGCATCTTCCCAGCTTACGCGCCAAGGAGTGCTTCCGGCACGCATCGTGGAGGGCGCGCGTCAGATCGTGGCGCAGGTCCGCGAGGAGGGCGACGAGGCGCTCAGGCGCTGCTGCCGCGAGTTCGACGGCGTAGAGCTCGAGAGCTTCAGGTTGCCGCAGGACGTGATCGAGCGGGCGCTCGAGGGGCTCGACGACGCCTTCGTGGCGTCGCTTCAGAAGGCCGCTGCCCAGATCCGCGCGTTCCACGAGCGCGAGGTCGAGCAGTCGTGGTTTACCACGCGCGCCGACGGCACGATGCTCGGCGTCAAGGTCACGCCGGTTGCCGCGGCGGGCATCTACGTTCCGGGCGGCCGCGCGCAGTACCCCTCCACGGTGCTCATGAACGCCATCCCGGCCAAGGTTGCCGGCGTCGAGCGCGTGGTCATGGTGACCCCTCCACAAAAAGCCGAGAACAGCGCGGGCTCCTGCCCGATCTCGCCGTACACGCTCGCGGCGGCCAAGGTGGCCGGCGTTGACGAGATCTACACCATCGGCGGTGCCCAGGCGGTGGCGGCGCTTGCCTACGGCACGGAGTCCATCCCCAAGGTCGACAAGATCACCGGCCCGGGCAACGCCTACGTTGCCGCCGCCAAGCAGCTCGTCTCCGGCGACGTCGGCATCGACATGGTGGCGGGTCCCTCCGAGGTATGCGTGCTCGCCGACGCTACCGCCGAGCCCCTCGTGGTAGCCGCTGACCTCATGGCGCAGGCCGAGCATGACCCGCTTGCTGCCTGCTATTTGGTAACCTGCGACGCGGCGTTTGCCGCGGAGGTCGAGCGCGGTATCGAGCTGCTCGTGGCACAGAGCCCGCGCGCCGACATCACCCGCGCCTCGCTCGAGAACGAGGGCATGATCATCGTCGCGGCAGATCTTGCCGCCGCCGTCGACGCGGTAAACGTCATCGCTCCGGAGCACCTCGAGCTCCACTGCGCCGATGCCCTCGCGCTTCTCGGCCGCATTCGCAACGCCGGCGCCATCTTCGTCGGCGCATGGAGCTCCGAGCCGCTGGGCGACTACGTGGCCGGTCCTAACCACACGCTGCCGACGGGCGGCACGGCGGTGTTCTCCAACCCGCTTTCGGTTGAGGACTTCGTCAAGCGCTCGTCGGTCATCTGCTATACGCCCGAAGGCCTTCTCGCCGATGCGCCTGCCACGCAGACGCTCGCCGAGGCGGAGGGGCTCTGGGCGCACGCGCTTTCGGCAGGGCTCAGGCGCCGCGCGCTCGAGCAGGGGGCAGAGGCCGTGTCGTACGACGCCCTGAGCGGCATCGACCTCACGCGCGTTGCCTGGCCGGGCGACGATGCGCGCACGGTTGCGGACGGCGCCGCCGCCCGCGGGCTGTAAGGGGGCGCACGTACGATGGCGCAGCTTTCGCCACGGATGCAGGAGCTCCTGCAGCCGCATCTGACCGGCATCGAGCCGTACGACCCAAACTTCACGCCCACGCCGATCAATCTCTCGGCAAACGAGAACACCTACCCCTTGCCGGGGGCCGCGCGCGACGCCATCTCGGCGGCGCTTTCGGTGGTGCCGTTCAACCGCTACCCCGACCCCATGTCCAACAACCTGCGCGACGAGCTCGCGCGCTGGCACGGCGTGAGCCGCGATGCCATTTGCGTGGGCAACGGCGGAGACGAGCTGCTCTACAACTTCATGCTCGCCTTTGGCGGAGAGGGGCGCACGCTCCTGACGTTTCCGCCCGACTTCAGCGAGTACGCGTTCTTCGCGTCGCTCACAGGCGCCGAGGTAAAGCGCGTATGGCGCGATTCCGAGACCTTTGAGATCGATGCCGACGCCGCCGTTCAGGCCGCTGCGACGTCGAACCTGGTGATTCTCACCTCGCCCAACAACCCCACCGGCAACCTGGCCGATCTCGGGCTCGTTGAGCGTATCTGCGACGCGTGCCCCGGACTCGTGATGGTGGACGAGGCTTACGGCGAGTTTGCGCCTGCCGACGCTTCGGCGGTGCCGCTTCTCGCCACGCACGACAACCTCGTGATTCTCAAGACGCTCTCCAAGGCGTTTGGCGCGGCGGGCATTCGCTGCGGATACGTGCTCGCGCCCGCCGACGTGATCGAGGTGTTTGCCGCGGTGCGGCAGATCTACTCGGTCAACGTGCTCACGCAGGCCGTTGCCCGTGCCGCCGTCGGCGCGCGCGAAGCATACGCGCCCGTGGTCGAGCAGATCAAGGCCGAGCGCACCCGTCTCGCCGATGCCCTGCGCGCCCCGGCGGCGCCGCTCGCGGACGATTCGGCGGCCCCCGCCTTGGAGGCTCCTGTTTCTGTTACGGTATGGCCTAGCGAAGGGAATTTTGTGCTCGTCCGGGTGCTTCCCGACGCGAGCGCCGTGCGCCGGCGCCTGCGCGACGAGTACGGGATTCTCGTCCGTGACTTTTCGTATGCGCCAGGGCTCGAGAACTGCCTGCGTATCACGGTGGGCACGCCGAGCGAGAACGACGCGGTGATCGCCGCCTTGGCCGAGCTAACAGGGGAGGGCCGATGACGGTCTATAGGAATACGCGCCGCAGGAACAAGGGCGCGGCGGGCTCGAACGCTTACAAGGGAGCGCAGCCGTCGCCTGCGGCCGAAGCGCCGTCGGCATCTGCGCCCGATGAGGGGGCCGCTGCGTACGGTTCTCGCGGATACGCGCTCGAGGCGGAGCCGGTTTGCGAGCCCGACGAGGTTACCGTGCCCGAGGATGCCGCCGCCGACCAAGCCGCCGCGCCGGCGCCGGAGGCCTCCGACGTGGTCGACGTTGAGCCCGAGCCCGGGCCCGAGCCCGAGACGACAACCGCTGCCGAGACTGAGCCGGCGCCTGAAGACGCCGAGAAGGACGCCGCCGATGCGGGTGCGGAGGCGGGCGCCGACAACCTCTTTGTCGCGGCAGGCATCGCCGACGAGCTCGCGGCGGCAACGGTCGCGCCTGCTGCAGAGAAGGCTCCGGCTGCCGACGATGCGGCTGCCGATGACGTGCAGCCTGACGAGCCCGCCAAGCCCGCCTCGGAGGAGGCCGCGGCAGCGCCTGCTGCCCACCGCACGGCGACCGTTCACCGCACGACCGGTGAGACCGATATCGTCGTCGAGCTCGACCTCGACGGCTCGGGCACGGCGCATGTCGAAACCGGCGTGCCGTTTTTCGACCACATGCTCGACGCGATGACTCGTCACGGTCTCTTTGACATCACGATCAAGGCCACGGGCGACGTGGAGGTCGACGCCCATCACACCGTGGAGGACGCAGGTATCGTGCTCGGCCAGGCGTTCTGCCAGGCCCTGGGCGACAAGCGCGGCGTCACGCGCTTCGCCGACGTCGCGGTGCCGCTCGATGAGGCGCTTGTCCAGGCGGTCGTAGATCTCTCGGGACGCGGTCAGGCGTACTGCTCGCTCCCGCTTCCCACCGAGCGCGTCGGCAGCTTCGACACCGAGCTCGCCGTCGAGTTCTTCTACGCGTTCGCGCGCGACGCGCGGGCTACGCTCCACGTGCGCGAGCTGGCCGGCGCAAACTCCCACCATATCATCGAGGCGGCCTTCAAGGCGTTCGGCCGCGCGCTGCGTCGTGCCTGCGAGCTCGATCCCCGCGTTTCGGGCGTTCCCTCTACCAAGGGCTCTCTGTAGGAAAGGACAACCTATGGGCTTCGATCCGACCATTGTAGTTATCGACTACCACAAGGGAAACCTCTCGAGCGTCGAGCGCGGGCTTGCCGCCGTGGGCGCCCGTGTGCTCGTCTCCGATGATCCCGAGAAGATCAAAGGCGCTGCGGGCCTGGTTTTGCCCGGCGTCGGCAGCTTTGGGGACGCGATGTCGTTCATGCGCAAAAGCGGGCAGGCCGACGCGGTGCGCGAGGCCATTGACGCCGGCGTGCCGTTTCTGGGCATCTGCCTCGGGCTCCAGCTGCTCTTTGAGCGCGGCAGCGAGCGCACGGTAAACGCCAGCTCTGCCATTGCCCGCACGCTCGTGGAGCAGCCCCTGACCGCCTGGGTGGAGGGCCTCGGCGTCTTTCCGGGCGAGTGCACGCGCCTGGTGAGCACGCGCCTCAAGGTGCCGCATGTGGGCTGGAACCAGGTTGACTTTACCGAGCGCGGCTCTTCGTGCGCTCTGCTCGAGGGCGTTGCCAACGGCGCGAACTTTTACTACACGCATTCCTACGCCGTCGAAACGGCCGATGACGACATCGTTATGGCGCGCACGCACTACGTGCGCAGCTTCCCGGCCGTCGTGGCGTGCGGAAACGTTTACGGCTGCCAGTTCCATCCCGAGAAGTCCTCGGCCACGGGCCTTACGATCCTGCGCAACTTTGCCGAGATCGTCGAGACTGAGTGCATCGTGCGCGCGTCGTTGGATGAGGTGCGCGCATGATCAGGCTCTTTCCCGCCATCGATCTGATCGGCGGCAAGGTGGTGCGCCTGGAGCGCGGTGATCGGTCGCGTATGACCGTGTACTCCGACGATCCCGCGGCGGTTGCGGAGGACTTTTGCCGCAGGGGCGCCGCGTGGATTCACGTGGTCGACCTTTCCGCCGCGTTCGAGGAGGACGAAGGGGCCCGCGCTGCCAACCTGGCCGCCATCAAGGCGATCTGCGGCGTGAGCGGCATCTCGGTCGATGTGGGCGGAGGCGTCCGGTCGCTCGAGCGCATCGAGAAGCTTCGCGAGCTCGGTGCGGCGCGCATCGCGATCGGTACGGCCCTCGTGCGCGACGAGGAGTTTGCCGCCGAGGCGGCGGCGCGCTACGGCGACGCGCTCTGCGCCGACGTTGCCGCGCGCGACGGCGCGGTCAAGGTCAACGGCTGGCGCGAGGGCGCCGGTCTCAAGGCCACCGACGTTGTCAAGCATCTGGCGGAGCTCGGGTACCGCCACCTGGTGTTCACCGACATCGCGCGCGACGGCATGCAGACCGGCATCGATCTCGACGCCTACCGCGGCATCGCCGCGTGCGCCGGGTTTCCGGTGGTAGTTTCGGGCGGCGTCGCCCGCTTGGACGACATCCGCGCCGTTGCGGCCGCCGAGGCGGCTGCTCCGGGCGCGTTCGAGGGCGTGATCTGCGGTCGCGCGCTCTACGAGGGGAACTTCTCGCTCGAGGAGGCGCTCGAGGCGGCAACGTGCGCCGCCCCGGACAGCGCCGCCCCAGAGCTTGTTGGTAACGATGAAGAAGGAGGGCGCTCATGCTGACCAAGCGAGTCATCCCGTGTCTCGACGTGCGCGACGGGCGCGTGGTGAAAGGCGTTAACTTCGTGGGGCTCCGCGACGCGGGCGATCCCATTGAGCTCGCTGCCGCATACGACCGTTCCGGCGCCGACGAAGTGGTGTTTCTCGACATCACAGCCACGTCGGACAACCGCGCGACTACGATCGATCTGGCAGGGCGCGCGGCGCGCGACCTGCGGATTCCCTACACGGTGGGCGGCGGCTTCCGCGACGTGAAGGGCATGCGCGCCATGGTGGCGGCCGGCGCCGACAAGGTCTCGGTCAACTCCGCCGCCGTGCGCGATCCCGAGCTCATCACCCGCGCTGCCACCGCGTTCGGGAGCCAGGCCGTGGTTGTTGCCATCGACGCCAAACGCGTGGGTCCCGAGGGCTTCCGGGGCGACGGATCCGATCTCGGTGCCGCTGCGATCATGGAGAAGCTTCGCTACGCCGAGCATCAGGACGCGCCGGACGACCAGGACGACAAGGCCGATGCGCCGGATGACGACCCCGTGGTGGGCAATCACTTTAACGGTGACCTGCGCGGTCCTGACCGCTGGGAAGTGTATCTGGCGGGCGGGCGCGTGCCCACGGGCATCGATGCCGTTGCGTGGGCCGAGGAGGCAGCGCGTCGCGGCGCCGGCGAGATCCTGCTGACGAGCATGGACCGCGACGGCACCAAAGAAGGCTTTGACCTTGCGCTCACCCGTGCGGTAGCGCGCGCCGTGCCCATCCCTGTCATCGCCTCGGGCGGCGTGGGCACGCTCGAGCACTTTGCCGAGGGCGTCATCGACGGCGAGGCCGACGCGGTGCTCGCCGCAAGCGTGTTCCACTTCGGCACATACACGATCCGCCAGGTCAAGGAGTACATGGCGAGCCAGGGCATTCCGGTGCGTCTCGATTTCTAGGCCGTTTCACAGCTGGCATGATGTGTTTCGGCGCAGGCGTCCGGCATATGCGGGACGCCTGCGCTGAGAGAGGTTCGCAAGGAGTGCGCATGGACATCGACAGCCTGAAGTTCGACGCAAACGGGCTTATCCCGTGCGTGGTGCAGCAGTACGACACCGGCGAGGTCCTCATGGTTGCCTGGATGAATGCCGAGTCGCTGCGGCTCACGCTCGAGACCGGCACCACCTGGTTTTGGAGCCGCAGCCGCCAGGAGCTGTGGAACAAGGGCGCCACGAGCGGCAACATGCAGCAGGTGCGCGAGCTGTGGGCCGACTGCGACTCCGATACGCTGCTCGCAAAGGTCGACTCGCCGGGCCCTGCCTGCCATACGGGTGCGCGCAGCTGCTTTTTCAAACGTTTGGACGTATAGGAGGAGCCATGGGCGAAAGAACGGCCAACGTGGTGCCCGGGAGCATAGGGGAGACGCTCGAGAAGCTCGCATCGGTTATCGCGCAGCGCGACGAGTCGGGCACGAGTGCGGAGGAGAGCTACACCGCGCGCCTGCTTAAGGGCCCCGAGGACTACCGGCTGAAGAAGGTCGCCGAGGAGGCGGTCGAGGTGGTTATGGCGGCCAAGGACCACGACCACGACCACGTTCGCTACGAGGCGGCCGACCTTATCTACCACCTGCTCGTGGTGTGCCGTGCCGAGGGCGTGACGCTCGACGAGCTCGCGGGCGAGCTCAATGCCCGCGCGCATTAGTAGACAGCCGCTTTGACGATCTGCCCCGTCCCTCAGGGAGCAAGCACCTGGGGAACGGGGCATTTAGGTGGCTGGCGTTGGGCTTAGGCGCGAGGGGGCTGCTACGAGCGCCGGCGGCTTGCGATGGTGCTCACCAGCGCGACGATGCCGGCAACGAAGCAGAAGGAGGCAAAAGCGGAGGATGCCCCTGCGATCAGGCATCCGACGCCGAAGACGGCCATGAGAAGCCACACGCGCCCCGAGAACTCCAAGGTAAAACTGCGCGGCTTGCCGGTGGCAAACGCGTAGATCGCGTACGCGAAAAAGACAACCGTCGCAAGCATCATGGGCTCGCCTATATCGTTGAGCATGATGATCTGCTGGGGCGTAAGATCAAGCGCCTCGCGCAGGCAGGTGTCTGCTGAACCGAACAGGTACGTGACAACGCCGACGACGCCCATCACGTGGCTGAGCGCGGTCGGGCGCTCCGTGGTTGCCACTTGCGGTGTGGCGGGGCTTGCCGCGGGGGTCTGCGCGCGCTTTCCGGCGGGCTGGGAGGTCGTGGCGGAGGGTGCGTCTGACGCTTTGCCGCCGCGGTTCACGTGGATCGTGCCGTCGGCGCCGATGCTCGTGCCGCCCGGTGCCGCGTTCGTGCGCGTTGCCTGGGCGCTGCCGCTGTTCTCTGCGTTGCGCTCGGGCTCTACGTGAATGGTTCCGTCCGCCCCAATGGTTACGCGCCGCTTTTTATCCGCCATGGTTCCTCCTTTGACGCTTCTATAGTACGCGAGCGCATGCGTCTCCTTGCGCAAGGAACGTTCTTCGCGGGTGCCTGGCAAGGGCCTTGGACGCAGAGGCGTCGGCGCCGAGGTTCGGTGGCGGCAGTCCGGAGCAGACGCGCAATGTGTTTGCGGTCAAACTGATTCGAACAACGTATAAAACACAAGGTCAATCGCAATAAACTGTCGTATAATAAACCCATGGGCATCACAAAACCGTGCAACGCTTAAGCGTCCGCCGGCATAAGCAGCCCATCCAACGTCGTGCGCGCCCGCAGGGGCCTGCGGCAAGGGTGACTGGTTATGCGGCGGGCGCTTTTTTTGTTGCCGATTTTGCCCGACGCAATCGCCTTGCGGCGGCGCGCAAGAGGGCCGCGTGCCGCCGAGCACCAGCGAGATCTGCCAACGACGAGAGACAGGAGATGCCATGGCAGAACAGAGCACGCACGAGCAGCAGAGCACCGTGGAGGGAGGTCAGGCCCAGCCTCGCGAGATCCCCTTTGTGGAGGATCCTTGGGCGCGCAGCAAGACGCGCAACGGCCTGCCGGGTGACGAGGTCATCTCCGCCCTGCAGAAGAGCATCCGCCGCGGCAACGAGCGCGCCGCTTGCGAGTTTGCCTACGAGATGTACATCACCTCGCCGGCGTGGGAGGAGAAGCTCTGGCGCCGGTTGCTCGCCATCTCGGTCGAGGACATCGGCATGGGCAACCCCGAGGCTGCGGTGATCGTCAACGCGCTCAACCAGATGCGCCAGACCTTCCAGTACAACGAGAGCGACCGCGCGATGTTCTTCTTCCACGCGATCCGCTACCTCTGCGAATCCGAGAAGGACCGCTCCACCGACTTCCTCAAGAACCTCGTGATCAAGAACTTCGCCATGGGGTACGTGCCCGAGATCCCCGACTACGCGCTCGACAAGCACACGGTGCGCGGCCAGCAGATGGGGCGCGACTCGGAGCACTTCTTCAACGTGGCGTGCCGCGTGACCCCGCAGGCCGAGGTTACCAACACCTATCGCGAGGAGTACGGCGAGCTGCTCAAGCACTACAGCCCCGACAAGGTCATCCCCTCGGCGTTCAAGTTCAGCGCCATCCAGGCTTAAAGACGCCTGACGATTCACGCTTTACTGATTTCGACAAGAAAAGGCGGCTTATCATGAGCAACACCTCTCTTCTCGATCGCTTAAACGACAAGATCCAGCCCTTTGCCGAGAAGATCGGCGGAGAACGCCATCTCATGGCCATCTCGGACGGCATGTTTTTGAGCCTGCCCTTCATGGTGATCGGCGCGTTCTTCCTCATCGTCGCGAACCCGCCCATCAACATGGACCAGTACGACCCTGCCACCGCAAACGTCTTCATGCAGGCGCTCGCGGCGTGGAAGACCTGGGCGACCGAGAACTACAACGCCATCACCACGCCCTATAACCTCACGTTCGGCCTCACGGGTCTTATCTCGGCCTTCGGCATCGCGCACTCGCTTGCCGACGAGTACCGTCTGCCCGCTGCCAACAGCGGCATCATCTCGGTCGTGACCTTCCTCATGGTCGCCACGCCCGTCGCCGACGGCACCATCCAGACCCAGTACCTCGGCGCCGACGGCCTCTTCGTGGCCATCATCATCGGTTTGCTGTCGGTCGAGATCACCCACTTCATGGACAAGCACAACATGAAGCTCACGCTCCCGCCGAGCATCCCTCCGGCGGTTGCCACCTTCATGAGCTCGCTTCTGCCGCTGCTTGCCAACATCGTGATCTTCTACGGCATCAACCTCGGCTTCATCGCGGGCCTCGGGCTCAGCTTCCCCGCAGCCGTCATGCAGGCCCTCACCCCGGGCCTCGACATTGCCAACAGCCTGCCCGGCTTCCTTTTGGTGGTGACGCTCGGCCAGGTCCTGTGGCTCTTCGGCGTCAACGGCTCCTCGATCATCTTCCCGATCGTGTTTACCCTGGGCGTTGCCGAGACCGGTCTCAACGCCGATCAGTTCGCTGCCGGCGAGGCGCTCACGCACGTCATGAACCTGCAGATGTACCGCATTTCGGTTATGGGTGGCGCAGGCAACACGCTCGGCCTTATCATCCTCATGATCCTCTCCAAGGTGCCCGAGAACCGCACGCTCGGCAAGCTCGCCCTTATCCCGGGCATCTGCGGCATCAACGAGCCGGTCATTTTCGGCCTGCCCGTCGTGTTCAACCCCATCATCGCCATCCCGTTTGTCATCACGCCCATCATCACGCTCACGCTCACCTACGTGGCGCAGTCGGTGGGGCTGATCGGGCTCGGCTATATCGTCGACCCGTCGTTCACGCCGTTCTTTGCCCAGGCCTTCCTCTCGAGCATGGACTGGCGCAACGTGGTGTTCACGCTGGTGCTGATTCCTCTCAGCCTGGCCATTTACTATCCGTTCTTCAAGGTGTACGAGAAGAGCCAGCTCAAGCGCGACGAGGAAGCGCTTGAGAAGGCGGCGCGCTAGGCGCGTCTTCGCATGCCATGCCGCGCGCCCGGTACCGTGGGCGCGCGGCCATCGCGGGCTGCGCGTAAGCGCGCGCTCGAGACGCTGCATCGTCCGAGCGCGCGCTTACGTGCATCTCCCGCGGCGGTTGGGCTACCCCGCCCTCCGCCGCGCCAACCGAAAGGGTCCGACATGATTCTCAAAGGCACCGTGGTGTGGGCGCCCGAGCCCGCGCGGCTCGAGGTGAGCGAGGCTTCCTATCTCGTTGCGGACGGAGCCGCGGTGCGCGGCGTCTACCGCGAGCTGCCCGCCGAGCTTGCGGGCGAGCCGGTCGAAGACTGGGGCGACGCGCTCATTGTCCCGGCGTTTGTCGACGCGCACGTGCATGCGCCGCAGTACCTGAACGCCGGCATCGGAATGGACGAGGAGCTGCTGCCCTGGCTCGAGCGTCGAACCTTCCCGCTCGAGGCGCGCTTTGCGGACGCTGCCTTTGCCTCCCGCGCGTACCGCGCGTTCTTGCGCGAGCTGTGGCGCCAGGGCACGCTGCGCTTCGTCGCCTTCGGCACCGTGCACGCGCCCGCCACGTGGGAGCTCATGCGCCTTGCCGACGCTGCGGGATTCACCGCCCTCGTGGGCAAGGTCAACATGGACCGCAATGCCCCTGCCTCGCTTGCCGAGGATCCCGCACGCTCGCTTGGGGAGACCGAGGAGCTCGCGTTGCGCGCGCGCGAGGAGCTCGCGCACGTGGGATTCATCGCCACGCCGCGCTTCGTTCCTTCCACCACGGATCGCCTCATGGACGGCCTTGGCGCGCTGGTCGAGAAGTACGGGCTGCCTGTTCAGTCGCATGTGGACGAGAACCGCTCCGAGATCGAGCTCGTGGCGAGCCTTCATCCGAAAAGCGAGAGCTACGCCCACGTATACGAGGAGCACGGACTCATGCCGCGGGCGCGCACGATCCTGGCGCACGGCGTGTGGCTCAAGCCGAGCGAGATCGATCTGTTGCGCCGTCGCGAGGTTCTTGTTGCGCACTGCCCGCAGTCAAACGCCAACCTCACAAGCGGCGTGATGCCGCTCACGCGCACGCTCGACGCGGGCGTTGCCTGCGCAGTGGCGAGCGACGTGGCGGGCGGCAGCAACCTCGGGCTGCCTGCGCACATGGCGTGCGCCGTGCGCGCGTCAAAGCTGCGGCGCGTGCGCGACGAAAGCGAGCGCGCTCTCGGTCTTGCCGAGGCGCTGTACCTCGCCACGAAGGCGCCGGGTAGCTTTGCCGGCTTCGCCGACCCGTCGGGCAGCTTTGAGCCGGGGTATCGGGCCGACGTGCTTGTCATCGAGAGCGCCCGCACGCGCGAGCTCGACGAGCTTCTCGGTCGCACGCCCGCTGAGCGCCTCGAACGGTTTGTATATAGTGGCGAGTCCGCCGACATCGCTGCCCGCTACGCCGGGGGAGAGCGCATGCCCGAGCCGTTTGCCCAAGAGGGGAGCGGCGCGTGAGTCTGCCGCCGAGGCGCTTGACGGCGGCTTCTGCCAAATGTGAAGACTTTCCGCATTCGGTTCGATTTATAGAAACGCCCGGACGCGTGGTCTGTTGACATGCCTGGAACCCGCGCGTAAAGTATCTCCTGCTGTTTCGTGGGTGGATGCTGACGCCCCGAGGCTAGCCGTTGCACCTCTCATCCCTAGCTGGAACGTAAGTGAGAAGGAGAAAGCTTTGCCTACAATCAACCAGCTCGTGCGCAAAGGCCGCACCAAGGTCGCCAAGAAGTCCAAGAACCCGGCCCTGCAGCACAACCCCCAGAAGCGCGGCGTGTGCACCCGCGTTTACACCACGACCCCTAAGAAGCCTAACTCGGCACTCCGTAAGGTCGCCCGTGTTCGTCTCGTGAACGGCATCGAGGTCACGGCCTACATCCCGGGCGAGGGCCACAACCTGCAGGAGCACTCCATCGTCGCCATCCGTGGCGGCCGTGTTCGCGACCTGCCTGGTGTGCGTTACAAGATCATTCGCGGCTCCTACGACTGCGCCGCGGTCCAGAACCGCAAGCAGTCCCGCTCGCACTACGGTGCCAAGCGCCCGAAGCAGTAACTTCACCCGCGCTTATCCGCGCACCTAACGTGACCGCGCCAAGCGCCGGCAAACGGGCCCGAGGCCTCTAGCCGCAAGGCGCAACGCGCAACTCGACTACGAGTGTTTCTGAGTTTAGAGGAGATATACACATGCCGCGTCGTGCATCTAAAGCCCATCGTCGTGAGGTCCTGCCGGATCCGGTATACAACAACCGCCTCGTGACGCAGCTCATCAACAAGGTCCTTCTCGACGGCAAGAAGTCCACCGCCGAGCGCATCGTCTACGGTGCGTTCGACATCGTTGCTCAGAAGAGCGACGGCGACGCCCTTTCCGTCTTCAAGAAGGCCATGGACAACGTCCGTCCGACCCTCGAGTGCAAGCCCAAGCGCGTGGGCGGCGCCACCTACCAGGTGCCTATGGAGGTCAACTCCCGTCGTTCCACCCAGCTCGCCATCCGCTGGATCGTCAACTTCTCGCGTGCCCGCAAGGAGAAGACCATGGCCGAGCGTCTCGCCAACGAGATCCTCGATGCCTCCAACGGCGTCGGCGCTTCCGTGAAGCGTCGCGAGGATGTCTTCAAGATGGCCGAGGCCAACCGTGCGTTCTCGCACTATCGCTGGTAGTAAGTAGTTAGTAGAAGGGCTCTTAGCTAATGGCTACTAAGTACAACCTCGCGGACACCCGCAACATCGGCATCATGGCTCACATCGATGCCGGCAAGACCACCACGACCGAGCGCATCCTGTACTACACCGGCAAGACCCACAAGATCGGTGAGGTTCACGATGGCGCTGCCACCATGGACTGGATGGTCCAGGAGCAGGAGCGCGGCGTAACCATTCAGTCCGCCGCCACCACGTGCTTCTGGCGCAAGGGCGGTGCCACCACGGGCACGAGCTACCGCATCCAGATCATCGACACCCCCGGCCACGTCGACTTCACCTCCGAGGTCGAGCGCTCCCTGCGCGTCCTCGACGGTGCCGTGGCGGTCTTCGACGCCGTTGCCGGCGTGCAGCCGCAGTCCGAGACCGTGTGGCGTCAGGCCGAGAACTACCACGTTCCCCGCATCGCCTTCATCAACAAGTACGACCGCGTGGGCGCTGACTTCTGGAACGCCATCGAGACCATGAAGGACCGCCTCGACGCCAACGCCGTGGCCATCCAGGTCCCCATGGGCGCTGAGGATCAGTTCTGGGGCGTCATCGACCTCGTCACCATGACCGCATGGGACTTCAAGGCCGACGACAAGGGCATGACCTATCCTGAGCCCATGGACGAGATCCCGGCCGAGTTCGCCGAGATCGCCGAGGAGAAGCGCTCCGAGCTGCTCGACGCCGCCGCCGACTTCGACGAGGACCTCATGATGATGGTTCTCGAGGACGAGGAGATCCCGGTCGACATGCTCAAGGCCGCCATCCGCAAGGGTGTCCTCGCCAACCAGATCAACCCCGTTCTCGTGGGCTCCGCCTACAAGAACAAGGGCGTTCAGGAGCTTCTCGACGCCGTCGTCGACTACCTCCCGAGCCCGCTCGACGTGCCGGCCATCACCGGCACCGACCCCAAGACCGGTGAGGAGGACGAGCGTCACGCCGACCGCAAGGAGCCGTTCAGCGCTCTGGCCTTCAAGATCCAGGTCGACCCGTTCGTCGGTAAGCTCACGTACTTCCGCGTGTACTCCGGCCAGGCCGAGGCTGGCTCCTACGTCGTGAACGCCTCCAACGGCCAGCGCGAGCGTCTGGGCCGCATCCTCGAGATGAACTCCAACCAGCGTATCGACCGCGAGGAGTGCTCCGCCGGCGACATCGTCGCTTCCGTCGGCTTCAAGCACACCACCACCGGTGACACCCTGTGCACCGAGGGCAAGGAGATCATTCTCGAGTCCATCGACTTCCCGGATCCGGTTATCGACATCGCCGTCGAGCCTAAGACCAAGGCCGAGCAGGACAAGATGTCCATGGCTCTTGCCAAGCTCGCCGAGGAGGACCCGACCTTCCAGGTGCACACCGACCACGAGACCGGTCAGACCATCATCGCCGGCATGGGCGAGCTGCACCTCGAGATCATCGTCGACCGTCTGCTCCGCGAGTTCAAGGTCGAGGCTAACGTCGGTAAGCCGCAGGTCGCCTACCGCGAGACCGCCGGTCACGACGTCGAGAAGGCCGAGGGCAAGTTCGTTCGCCAGTCCGGCGGCCGCGGCCAGTACGGCCACGCCGTCATCAAGATGGAGAAGAACGAGGA
The DNA here is from genome assembly GCA_944322175.1 of uncultured Coriobacteriaceae bacterium. Lineage (GTDB taxonomy): Bacteria > Actinomycetota > Coriobacteriia > Coriobacteriales > Coriobacteriaceae > CALUOB01. Next base: position 6,970 of record CALUOB010000014.1, on the reverse strand, counting down.
GGGCAAGGGCTACGAGTTCGTCAACGCCATCGTCGGCGGCGTCGTGCCCAAGGAGTACATCCCCTCGATCGACAAGGGCATCCAGGAGGCGCTGCAGTCTGGCGTCATCGCCGGTTATCCGGTTGTCGACGTCAAGGTGACCCTCTTCGACGGTTCTTACCACGAGGTCGACTCCTCCGAGGCCGCGTTCAAGATCGCCGGTTCCATGGCCATCAAGGACGCCCTCCGCAAGTCCGACCCGGTCCTTCTCGAGCCGGTCATGTCCGTTGAGGTCGAGACCCCCGAGCAGTACATGGGCGACGTCATGGGCAACCTCTCTGGCCGTCGCGGCAAGATCGAGGGCATGGAGGATCGCAAGAACACCAAGCTCATCCGCGCCAAGGTGCCGCTGGGCGAGATGTTCGGCTACGCCACCGACCTGCGTTCGCAGACCCAGGGCCGTGCGTCCTACACCATGCAGTTCGACTCGTACGAGCCCGCTCCCAAGAGCGTCCGCGACGAGGTTGTTGCCAAGAACGGCGGCAACGCGTAATAGAGTACCTGCGAGGAACATCCTCGTATCTAGTTGGAGGTAGAAGCCAGTGGCTAACCAGAAGATCAGGATCCGCCTCAAGGGTTACGACCACGAGGTCGTGGATCAGTCCGCCAAGCTTATCGTTGACACCGCCCAGAACACCGGCGCGCGTGTCTCCGGTCCTATCCCGCTGCCGACCGAGCGCAACCTCTACACGGTCATCCGCTCGCCCCACAAGGATAAGGACTCCCGTGAGCAGTTCGAGATGCGCACCCACAAGCGCCTCATCGACATCCTCGATCCCACCTCGGGCACCGTCGACTCGCTCATGCGTCTCGACCTCCCCGCGGGCGTTGACATCGAGATCAAGCTCTAAGGGATAGCACATCCTGAACCAAAAGCCCGGCTGCTCATCGAGCGGCCGGGCTTTTTGCGTCTTCCGGGCCTGTTCTTCTCGCCCTTCTCAGACGTCCCTCTGTCGGTTTCCCGCCAGCCTCCTAGGGTGTCCTTCTTCCATCCCTGTATTTCTCGGCGGCACGACGGCTATTTTGCGCACTTACTAACGCTTTACGCAGCTATTAACGCATACAGGAGAAAAACGGCCTGTTAGCGTTAGCGGATGCGTAAAGCGTTAGCGCTTGCGTAGAACCAGGCGGCAAGACCGGTCGCATTATTTGTTCCGCACGCGAGTCGTTTCGTATGCTTGGGATGGCGGGCCCCTGTGCTATGTTTGCGGGGTAGGAAACTCGGCAGGTGCCTGCAGCGGCTAGCCTGCCGTACGGAAGGGGAGAAGCACATGGGTGACCGTGTTCTGACGATCGGGTATATCGGCAACGGCAAGGCTACGAACCGCTACCATGCGCCCTTTGTTTTGGCGCGCCCTGACAAGTTCCGTATCAAGACGATCTCCGCGCGTCACATCAGGCACGACGTGTGGGACGCTATCGACGGCGTGAGCTACGTCGACTCCGCCGACGCGGTTCTCAACGATCCCGAGATCGACATCGTTGAGATCTGCACGCCGTCTGCCCTTCACTATGCCCAGGCCAAGCAGGCGCTCGAGGCCGGCAAGCACGTGGTCGTTGACAAGCCCTTTGCCGCTACCGAGGAGGAGGCAAAGGAGCTCTTCGACCTTGCCGAGGCGCAGGGCGTCACGGTGCAGTGCTATCAGAACCGTCGTTTTGACTCCGATTACCTTACGGCCAAGCAAGTGCTTGCATCGGGCAAGCTCGGGCGCGTGTTCGAGGTCGTTACGAGCTATGACTACTTCCGTCCGCACCAGATGGACGGACAGGCTTACGACAAGGTCAACAGCGCCGCATACGGCCACGCTACCCATTGCCTCGACCAGCTCATCGCCTGGTTTGGCGCTCCCGACCACTTCCATGCCGAGACCAGGCAGCTCAACGGGCCCGGTCGTGCGGTCGATTACTTCGACTACGACCTGTACTACGACGATTGCAACCTCAAGGCAACCGCGCATGCCAACTACGCCACGGCGTTTCTCCGCCCGAGCTTTGAGATCTACGGCGACCGCGGCGCCTATATCAAGATGGAGAAGGACCAGCAGGAGCGCGACCTCAAGCACTTTTACCTTCCCGTGGGCCACGACGACTTTGGTCTCGACGCGCCCGAGCAGTACGGCGTCTTGCGCTACGTGGACGACGAGGGCGTTCTACGCGAGGAGCGCGTGCCGACGGTGCGCAGCACGTACTCGCTGTACTACGACGCTCTTTACGAGACGGTCGCTCACGGCGCTCCTCAGCTCGTGAAGCCCGAGGAGACGCTTGCGCAGATGCGTATCCTCGAAGCCGGCATGGTAGGGAAGCATTAGGGAACGCAGGCATAGGCAGGCGGCGAGGCCTCGGACCCAGCGTCCGAGGCCTCGTTTTTTGCGCATGCGGAGCCATGCGGCAGCCCCGCCTCCTCCCGAGAACAACGCCGTATCTCACCTGCGACTTTTCTCCTTGTAGGTTTTATGTGCACGCCCGGGCGCGTGTATACTAATCAAGCTGCGCTTAGTAGGGGCAGTATGCCGATCTGGCAAAACCCCTGGTAAGAGCGGTGAATCGGAAGGCGGTCCTCTGGGAGCGAACACAAGGGGTGTTCGCAAGGCCCCACGACCCCGAGAGTTAGGAACCATGGGTATGGTTAACATGATTCTCGGCCGTAAGATCGGGATGACCCAGGTTTGGGACGAGGACGACAACGTCGTGCCCGTCACGGTCATCCAGGCTGGCCCCTGCCCGGTCTCGCAGGTTAAAACTGAGGCCACGGACGGCTACAACGCCGTTCAGATCGGTTACGGCGACATCAAGCCGAAGAACGTCAACAAGCCGATGGCCGGTCACTTCGCCAAGGCGGGCGTGACTCCGGTCCGCTACCTCCGCGAGGTGCGCGTTGACGCCGACGATACCACCAAGGTGGGCGACTTCATCACCGTCGCTAACTTCGAGGGTGTCGAGAAGGTCGACGTCATCGGTACGTCCAAGGGTAAGGGCTTCCAGGGTCGCATCAAGCGCTGGGGTCAGCGTCGCGGTCCTATGACTCACGGCTCTCACTTCCATCGTCATCCCGGTTCGATCGGCCAGTGCGCCTACCCGTCCCGCGTCATCAAGGGTGTCAAGATGGCCGGTCACATGGGTAACGAGCGCGTTACCGTTAAGAACCTCAAGGTTGTCCGCATCGACGCCGAGCAGAACCTCATGCTGGTCAAGGGCGCTGTCCCCGGTTCCCGCAACGCTCTGGTCGCCGTCCGTATGGCCTAAGGGCCCTGTTACTAAAGCCCGCTTAGGCATACCAAGGAGAACAAGATGAGCAAGTACGAAATCAAGAACGCGCAGGGCAGCGCGGTCGCGGAGGCCGAGCTCGCCGACAGCGTATACGGCATTGAGCCGAACGTTCACGTCATGCATCATGTCGTGAAGTGCCTCATGGCCAACTGGCGCCAGGGCACCCACTCCACCAAGGGCCGCAGCGACGTTTCCGGCGGTGGCAAGAAGCCGTGGCGTCAGAAGGGCACCGGCCGTGCCCGCCAGGGCTCCATCCGCGCTCCGCAGTGGCGTGGCGGCGGCGTCGTCTTCGGACCGACCCCGCACCTCTACACCAAGCGCGTCAACGCCAAGGAGGTCAAGCTCGCCATGCGCTCCGCGCTCTCCGCTAAGGTGCGCGACAACGAGCTCGTGATCGTCGACGGCTACAACTTCGAGAAGCCCTGCACCAAGGACGCCGTTGCCATGCTCAAGGCCTTCGGCGCCGAGGGCAAGCGCGTGACCATCGTTGTTGACGACGAGGACATCAACGCCTACCTCTCGTTCCGCAACATCCCCAAGACCATCATCCTCGCTCCGTCCGAGGTCACGGTCTACGACCTGCTGAACAACGGCGCGCTCCTCATGACCGCCGATATCGCGAATCACTTCGGGGAGGTGCTTGCGTAAATGATCGCCTACAACGTCATCATCCGCCCCATCGTGACCGAGCGCTCCTTTGACCTCATGAACGACAACAAGTACACGTTCGAGGTTGCCAAGGATGCCACGCGCACCCAGGTCAAGGCCGCCATCGAGGAGATCTTCAACGTCCACGTGGTCAAGGTCAACACCCTGAACGTGAAGCCGAAGCCCAAGCGCGTTCGCTACACCAAGGGTTACACTCGTTCCTGGAAGAAGGCCATCGTCACCCTCGCCGAGGGCGATACGATCGAGATCTTCGGCAACCAGGCGTAAGTGTTGCTTATCCGCCCCTCTTCGGAGGGGCAGGATTTGAGTTGGTGCCGCGGTTCAAAAAGAGGAGCCGCCCGGCACCGTGGTAAGTTCCGGCGTCACTGCCGCCCGAGGCCTCGGGCCTTTATCCCTGAGCGGCAGCGGCTAACGGAATCAGATGAAAGGGATTGAAACATGGCTGTTAAACGTCTTAAGCCGACGAGCCCGGGCAGGCGCTGGCAGACGGTCTCCGACTACTCCGAGATCACCTGCACCAAGCCCGAGAAGTCGCTTCTCGAGCCGCTGCCCAAGAAGGCCGGCCGCAACAATCACGGTCACATTACCGTCCGCCATCAGGGCGGCGGCAACAAGCGCCGTTATCGTCGTATCGACTTCAAGCGCAACAAGGACGGTATCCCGGCCAAGGTTGCCACGATCGAGTACGATCCCAACCGCTCTGCCCGTATCGCCTTGCTCCACTATGTGGACGGCGAGAAGCGCTACATCCTCTGCCCCAAGGGCCTGAAGGTCGGCGACACCGTCATCTCCGGCGAGGGCGCCGACATCAAGCCGGGCAACGCGATGCCGCTTTCGCAGATCCCGGTCGGTACGCTCATTCACGCCATCGAGTTCATGCCCGGCAAGGGCGCTGCCATCGCGCGTTCCGCCGGCACCTCCGTGCAGCTCATGGGTAAGGAGGGCAAGTACGCCGTTCTCCGCATGCCCAGCTCCGAGATGCGCCGCGTGCTTCTCACCTGCCGCGCCACGGTGGGCGAGGTCGGCAACGCCGAGCACGCCAACATCGTCGTCGGCAAGGCCGGCCGCAACCGCTACAAGGGCATCCGCCCGACGGTCCGCGGTACGGTCATGAACCCGGTCGACCACCCGCACGGCGGCGGCGAGGGCAAGAACCACACCTCTGGTCGCACGTCGCTCTCTCCGTGGGGTTGGAACTCCAAGGGTCACCGCACGCGCAACACCAAGAAGGTGTCCCAGAAGCTCATCATCCGTCGTCGCAAGAGCGGCAAGTAGTTCGATACCGAGGCATAGGAGTAATACATGAGCAGAAGTCTCAAGAAGGGGCCGTTCGTAGAAACCCGTCTCCTCTCGCGTATCACCGCGATGAACGAGGCTGGCGAGAAGAACGTCGTGAAGACCTGGTCCCGTGCGTCCACGATCTTCCCCGAGATGGTCGGTCACACCATCGCCGTCCACGACGGCCGCAAGCATGTCCCGGTGTACATCACCGAGTCCATGGTCGGCCACAAGCTCGGCGAGTTCGCGCCCACGCGTACGTTCCGCGGCCACAAGGCTAAGTAGTAGGGGGTTCACCGTAAATGGCTAACAACACTTCCACGGCCAGCCGCGAGGTGCGCGCTACTGCTAAGTACGTGCGTGTGTCGCCCCGCAAGGCGCGTGCCGTCATCGACCTGATCCGCGGCAAGTCCGTCGAGCAGGCTTTTGAGATCCTTCAGTTCTGCGAGCGCGCCGTCGCCGTGGACATCGAGAAGGTCCTTCGTTCCGCTGTCGCCAACGCCGAGAACAACAACGGCATGCGCGGCTCCGACCTGGTCGTCGCTCGCTGCTACGCCGACGACGGCCCGACCCTGAAGCGCATCCGTCCCCGCGCCAAGGGCAGCGCCTCTCAGATTCTGAAGCGCACCAGCCACATCACCGTCGTCGTCGCTCCTGGAAAGGAGGCATAAAGCGCTATGGGTCAGAAAGTCATCCCCACTGGTTTTCGCCTCGGCATCACCGAGGACTGGCGTTCCCGTTGGTACGCCGACAAGGACTACGCGAACACGCTCGGCAACGACCTCAAGGTCCGCGAGTTCCTGAAGAAGCGCCTTGCCCGCGCTGCCGTCTCCCGCGTTGAGATCGAGCGTGCCGGCGACAAGGTCAAGGTCATCATCCTGACCGCCCGCCCGGGCATCGTCATCGGCAAGAAGGGCTCCGAGATCGACGCCCTCCGCGCCGAGCTCGAGAAGGTCGTCGGCGTCGAGAAGGGTCGCCTCTCGGTCGACGTCATCGAGATCAAGCGCCCCGAGCTCGATGCCACCCTCGTTGCCCAGTCCATCGCTGAGCAGCTCGAGGGCCGCGTCGCCTTCCGTCGCGCCATCCGCAAGGCTGTCCAGAGCGCTCGCAAGTCCGGCGCCAAGGGCATCCGTATCCAGTGCTCCGGCCGTCTGGGCGGCGCTGAGATGAGTCGTACCGAGTGGTCCCGCGAGGGTCGCGTGCCGCTGCACACCCTGCGCGCTAAGATCGACTACGGCACCGCCACCGCTCACACCACCATGGGTTCCTGCGGTGTGAAGGTCTGGATCTACCTGGGCGAGAAGCTCCCGGGCCAGCCCACCCCCAACCCGGCGCTCGAGGGCCCCAGCCGTCCGCGTCGCCGTCGCAATTCCGAGAGGAGTGATCGCTAGTGCTCGCGCCTAAGCGTATTCTCCACCGTAAGGTGCAGCGTGGCTCCATGAAGGGCAAGGCCAAGGGCAACACCGAACTCCATTTCGGCGAGTACGGTATCAAGGCTCTTGAGGCCCACTGGATCACGAACCGTCAGATCGAGGCCGCTCGTATCGCCATGACCCGTTACATGAAGCGTGGCGGTAAGGTCTGGATCACCATCTTCCCCGACAAGCCCATCACCAAGAAGCCTGCCGAGACCCGCATGGGTTCCGGTAAGGGTAATCCCGAGGAGTGGGTGGCCGTCGTTAAGCCCGGCCGCGTCATGTTCGAGATCGCCGGCGTG
>CALUOB010000013.1 GCA_944322175.1 uncultured Coriobacteriaceae bacterium | reverse complement strand
AATCTCCTCTAATGGCGCGATTAGAGAGAGAAACAGCGGTCTCGACAGGGGTCAGTATTAATAGGCCATCGCCTGCTCATCGCTTGGTCGCCGCGTCCGCACGCTCCGTGTTTCAGGACGCTCCGGCGCGAAGCGCCTCGCTCGAGTCCCCGACAGCGCGCGGTGACCCTGTGGGCGCTTGGCGTTCTCGCCGGCGCGCCCGCGCAACTCGGCTACACTAATGCAGTTATGTGCTATCCAGCACCGCCCGGATGCGGGCGAGGGTGCTAACGATGTCAAGGAGGATGCAGACATGCTTCCAGTCGATGAGCAGATGCGCATCATCACCTCCGGCGCCGCGCAGATCGTGCCTGAGGCGGACCTCAAGAAGAAGCTCGAGCGCGGCGTGCCGCTGAACATCAAGCTGGGCGTCGACCCCACGAGCCCCGACCTGCACCTGGGCCATGCCGTCCCGCTGCGCAAGATGCGCCAGTTCCAGGACCTGGGCCACAACGTGACGCTCATCATCGGCAACGGCACCGCCATGATCGGCGACCCGTCCGGCAAGAACTCCACCCGCCCGCAGCTCACGCAGGAGCAGGTGGAGGCGAACGCCGCCACCTACGTGGCACAGGCCATGAAGATCCTCGACCCCGAGAAGACGACCATCGTCCACAACGGCGACTGGATCTTGTCGCTCGACCTCAAGGGCATGCTCGAGCTGTGCTCCAAGTTCACCGTGGCGCGCATCCTGGAGCGCGATGACTTCACCAAGCGCTACCAGTCGCAGACGCCCATCGCCCTGCACGAGTTCCTGTACCCCGTGATGCAGGCCTTCGACTCCGTGAAGATCGAGGCCGACGTCGAGATGGGCGGCACCGACCAGCTCTTCAACCTGCTCGCCGGCCGCGAGCTCATGGAGAAGATGGGCATGGAGCCGCAGGTCGCGCTCACCATGCCGCTGCTCGAGGGCACCGACGGCGTGCGCAAGATGTCCAAGTCCTACGGCAACTACGTGGGTCTCACCGACGAGCCCGCCGACGCCTTCGGCAAGATCATGTCGATCCCCGACGAGATGATCGGCAAGTACTACCGCCTCGCCTCCACGCTCACCGTTGACGAGGTCGACAAGATCGACGCCGCGCTCGCCGACGGCTCCGCCGATCCGTACGAGCTCAAGCGCGCGCTGGCCCGCAACATCGTCGACGCTTACCACGGCGCCGGTGCCGGCGACGAGGCCCAGGCCGCCTTCGACCGCGTGTTCAAGAAGGACGAGCTGCCCGAGGACATCGCGAGCGTGCACGTTGACCTCGTGCCCAACGACCAGGGGCTCATCTACCTCGCGGGCGTGCTCAAGGACGCGGGGCTCGCTCCGTCTGCCGGCGAGGCACGTCGCCTCATCGACGGCGGCGGCGTGAAGATCAACCAGAAGCCTGTGGCGCCCAAGAGCTACAACGTCGAGCCCGAGCTTCTCGCGCCGGGTACGGTGCTGCAGGTGGGCAAGCGCAAGTTCGCGCGCCTGGCGTAAACGGCGCCTTCTCGCGTCTCATGAGGGCGGCTGCGGAAAACCGCGGCCGCCCTTTTTGTGCGAAAGCAACGAGCCCTCTTGCCCGACCGTGTGGCGCTCTGCGCCTTGAGCGCGGCAATCGCGCGAGCTTGTCGGAAGCTTGTCCGCGCCGCGGGGTATCATGGCAGCGTGCAGACAACATGCGAGCGAGGAGGGCGTATGGCGGTTGAGGATCTGAAGCGCAGGGTTGACGCGGCTATGGGGCGCGTGCCGGTGGACACGGTGTTTATCAACGCCAAGATCGTCGATGTGTACGGGCACCGCGTGTGTGCGGGCTCGGTTGCCGTGGCGGCCGGCGAGATCGTGGGCGTGCTCTTTGAAGGGCGCGACGCCGACGCCTGCGCGGGCGGGGCGTACCGCGCTCAAGCTGCAGAGGTTGTGGACTGCGCGGGTCGCTACGTGGCCCCCGGCCTCATCGACGGCCACCTGCATATGGAGAGCTCCAACGTGAGGCCGTCCGAGTACGCCAAGATGGCGCTTGCGCGCGGCACCACGACCGTCGTTGCCGACAGCCACGAGATCGCCAACGTCTGCGGTCTCGACGGTCTGCGCTTTATGATCGAGGACGCGCGCCGCGCGCCGCTCAACGCGCGCTTCATGATGCCGAGCTGCGTGCCCGCGCTTCCCGACGAGCAGGCGGGGGCGGATATCTGCGCTGCCGACATGCGCGCCTTCATCGGCGCGCGCCCCGGCGACGTCTTCGGGCTCGGCGAGATGATGAACATGCCCGGCGTGACCGGGGCTGACCCCGAGACGCTCGAGCGCATCGACGCGGCACGGCTTACGGAGAGCGGCATGTGCGACGGCCATGCCCCGCTCGTAGAGGGCTGCGAGCTCAACGCGTACGCGGCCACCGGCATCATGGCCGACCACGAGTGCACCAACCCCGACGAGGCGCTCGACAAGCTCTCCCGCGGCATGTACATCATGCTGCGCGAGGGCACGTGCAGCCACGACCTCGAGGCGCTGGCGCCGCTCGTGCTCGAGGATCCCGCCCGCGCCCGCCGCTGCTGCTTCGCCACCGACGACCGAGCGCCCTCGGACGCGCTCGCCGTCGGCATGATCGACAACGCCTGCCGCCTGGCATGCGAGAAGGGCATCGACGCGGTAACGGCGATCCAGATGGCCACGCTCTCCACCGCCGAGGCCTTCGGCCTCGAGCACGGCGCCCGCGCCGCGGGCTGCCAGGTGGGCGCCGTGGCCCCCGGCAAGCGGGCCGACCTTCTCGTGCTCGACGACCTGAGCTTCTCGGCTGCCCCGCGCCAGGTGTACGCCGCTGGAAGGCTGGTGGCCGAGAACGGCGCGTTCGTGGGCGAGATCGCCCCGGCCAGCGCCGACGTGCGCGAGCTCGAGGAGCGCCTGCGCGGCAGCGTGCGCCTGCCCGAGCTGACCAAGAAGACCTTCTCGTTTGACTTTGCGCCCGGGCAAGCGGTTATCGACATCGTTCCGGGGCTCGCCATCACCGGGGAGGCGCGGCCCGACAGCGCTGAGGGGCTGCGCAGAATTTGCCTGGTCGAGCGCCACGGCCGCGCGGTGAGCGCGCAGGAGCGGGGCGCTTCGGAAGAGGAGCTTTGGGGCGTGCATGTGGGGCGCGCCTGGATACGGGGCTATAACATCTGCGGCGGCGCCGTTGCGGCCACCATCGGCCACGACTCGCACAACGTGTGCGTTGTGGGAGACAACCCCTCCGACATGCTCGCCGCCGTGCGCGCCGTTGGCCAGGGCGGCGTGGTCGCCGTGCGCGATGGAGAGGTCGTCTCGAAGCTCGACCTGCCCCTCGGCGGCCTCATGAGCGACAAGGATGCCGCCGCGGTGGCAGCCGAGCACGACGAGCTCGTGCGGTGCGTGCGCGCCATGGGCGTCGAGCCGCCGGTCGACCCGATCATGGGCGTGATCTTTTTGCCGCTTCCCGTGATCCCTACGCTGCGCATCCGTCCGGAGGGGCTCTTTGACGTGCGCACGTTCAGCTACGTGGGGTAGGGCAGCGCCCTGCCTGCATATGCGGCCGGCGTGGTATAGTAAGCGCCTGCGCGGGTACATACGCGCGGAGCAAGAACCATACGGCGCGCACGCGCCGCGAGAAGAGAGGTTGTACCCATGGCGGTGAACGAGGAACTTCTGAAGCAGACGCTCGAGGTCATCCGTCCGAGCCTGCAGGCCGATGGCGGCGACTGCGCGTACGTGGGCGTTGACGAGGACGGCGTGGTGTCCCTTGAGCTTCAGGGCCATTGCGCGGGCTGTCCGATGAGCCAGATGACCCTGTCGATGGGCATCGAGCGCATCCTCAAAGAGCACGTTCCCGGCGTGACGCGTGTCATTGCCGTGAACGACATGATGTAGAGCCCATCGTGCTCAACGAGCTGTATCAAGCGCTTGACCCGGTTGCGTTTTCGGCGGGGCCGATCACCATTTACTGGTACGGCCTCGCCTACGTGGTCGGCGCGATTCTCACGGGCCTTGTGATGTATCGAACGCAGCGCCGCTGGGGGCTCGGCCTCACGGCGGACGACGTTATGACCGTGGTCGTTGCCGTCGTGTTCGGTCTCATCGTAGGGGCCCGTTTGTTTTACGTGGTGTTCTACGGCGCAGGCTACTACTTTGAGCATCCGCTCGAGATCTTTGCCACCAACCACGGGGGCATGAGCTTTCACGGCGGTTTCGTGGGCGGCATCGTGGGCGGCGTGATCGCCTGCCGTGCGCTCAAGATCAACCCGTTTACGGTTGCCGACCTCGCCATCATCGGCGTTCCGCTCGCGCTCGCGCTGGGTCGGTGCGCTAATTTCGTGAACGGCGAGCTGTGGGGCAAGCCTACCGACCTGCCCTGGGGCGTGGTGTTCGAGTCCGGCGGCAACGTGGCGCGCCATCCGTCGCAGCTCTACGAGGCGCTCCTCGAGGGCGTGGTTCTCTTCGTCGTTCTGCAGGTCCTGTCGCATCGCCGTCCGCCGCTGCCGCAGGGCTCTTACCTCGGTGTTTTTGCCGTTGGGTACGGCATTGCGCGCATCTTGGTCGAGTTTGTCCGCGTGCCCGACGCTCAGCTCGGATACCTCTTTGGACCGATAACCATGGGCCAGCTTCTGTCGCTACCCATCGTGGTATTCGGCATCGGTATGCTTGTCTGGGCGCATGTGCGCCGCGCGCCGCAGTGCGGCTACCTTGGAGGAGAAGAGCGCTAGAATGGGTCGGCGGCCGCGGAGGAAGCGTCCCCGCGCCGTTCAACCGACTCTATCTGAGGGGAGCAGAGTATGACGGACATCTCGATAGGCGGTTTCTTTCTCCAGATTCTCGGCACCATCGTCGTCGTAGCCGCGGTGTACGCGATCGTCCAGGCGATCAAGGCCAAGCGGGCGCCCAAGCGCGAGGACGACGAGACCTTCGACAGCGGTCTGCGCTAGGGCAGTAGGTCCGCTCTCGGCGGCTTGCCGGTCGCCCTATCGTGCAACTTCCGTGGCACGGGGGTTGCACGCTTTTACGGCAAAGCATTTTGCACTAAACTAAAAAGCTGCACTATGCGTTTTCGCGGGTTTCAGGTCCTTTGTGGACGAGAAGAACGCCTGCGTGCGCGTGCGCGAGACATTTCAAGTTCGCTGCGCTTATCAGACGCGGCGCCGTCATTGAAGGAGCATGCATGTCGGGCCACTCTAAATGGGCAACTACCAAGCATCGTAAGGGCGCACAGGACGCAAAGCGCTCCGCGCTCTTCTCCAAGCTGAGCCGCAACATCACCGTTGCCGCGCGCGTTGGCGGCGACCCCAACCCCGATAACAACGCCAGCCTCGCTGCCGCCGTGGCCAAGGCCAAGGCGCAGTCCATGCCCAAGGACAAGATCAAGTCCGCCATCGACAAGGCGTTCGGTACCGGCGCCGATGCCGCGGTGTACGAGTCCATCGTCTACGAGGGCTACGGTCCCGCCGGCGTTGCCGTGTACGTTGACTGCCTGACCGACAACCGCAACCGCACCGCTGCCGACGTCCGCTCGGCCTTCAGCCATGCCGGCGGCAGCCTCGGTACCTCGGGCTCGGTTGCCTTCCAGTTTGAGCGCAAGGGCCAGATTGTCGTTGCCAAGGAGATCGTCGATCCCAACGACAAGAAAGAGAACATGATGGCCAACGGCGCCGCGGGCGACGAGGACGAATTCATGATGGCCGTGGCCGAGGCCGGCGGCGACGACTACGAGGACGCCGGCGAGGAGTGGGTCGTCTGGACCAACCCGAGCGACCTCATGGCCGTGTCCAAGGGTCTCGAGGAGCAGGGCGTCGAGGTCAAGGGCTCCGAGCTCACGATGGTTCCCACCACGCCGACGCAGGTTTCGGCTGCCGACGCCAAGAAGGTGCAGCGTCTCATCGACCGTCTCGAGGACCTCGACGACGTGCAGGACGTGTACCACACCATGGATATGACCGACGAGGTTGTCGCTGCCCTCGAAGAGGAGTAGCCGACCGCACGCTGTTTGAGGAGGGTGAGCATGCGTCTTATCCAGCGCCTTGCCTTGCTCGCGTATGCAGCGGCCGCCGTGCTCGGCGTGGGCAGCCTCGCCCTCGCTTGGGCAGACATCAGCATCCCAGTGTTCTCAAGCCTCCTCGAGCGCCCGTTTGCGGCGGTCGAGGGGGTTTTGCTTTGCATCGTCGCCCTCAACGTGCTCGTGTCGGTTGGCCGGGCGCTCTTCTCGCCGCGCCGCGCTCCGCGGGCCGTTCGGGTTCCCGAGACCACGATCGAGGTCACGGTGCGGGCTCTCGAGTCGAGCGTACGCGCCGCGGTTGAGGAGTCCGGGGCGTTTATGGTCGACCGCGTGGAGGGCAAGGTGCCGCGCCGTTCTCCCGATCGCGCGCGCTTTACGGTCGAGGTGGTTCCGCTTATCGAAGAGGGGATCGCCGAGGCGGCGGCTGGGGCGCAGGAACGCGCGAATGCCGCATGCGAGCGCCTGGTGGGGGCGCCGTGCGCCAACGTGCGCGTGGTGGTGCTTCCCGCCGTTACGACGACCGTTGTTCGGAAGGAGTCGGAATGAGTGACAAATCCGCGACCAAGCCCGCCCGCAAGGGCCCGCGCACGGTCGTTGAACATGCCCCTGCCGACCGGTTTGGCTTTGGCGGCCATGGCGCCTCTCGGCAGGCGGCTTCCGTGCCCGCTGACGGCGCTGGCTCAGTCTCTGCCTTGGGCGAGGCGGCCTCTTCCGCAGAGGCGGCGGCGCCCGGACAGTCCCAAGAAGGCTCTGCCTCTGCGCAGAAGGGTTTTTTTGGCAAAAGGCGCGCACGGGACGCGGCTCGCGCTGCCGGCGCGCGCATCCCGGGCTCGGTGCGCGTCATGCGCGACGTGCTGGGCGTTACCGACGAGCAGTTCGAGCGCTATGCGGGTTCGCATAAGAACACCGTGCTCTTTGGCCTCGCCGGCTTCGTCTTGGCCCTTCTCATTATCTTCCTCGGCTTTTGGGAGACGCTCGTCATTGCGATCTTCGTGCTCGTGGGCGTCATCATAGGCCAGGCGCTCGATGGGGATAATGGCATTGTCAACTTCTTCCGTCGCTACTTCGGCCGCCGCTGACGGTGCGCGACGGCACGGCAGATAGGAGCAGATCATGGCTAACGAGAACACCGAGCTCGTCCGCGAGGACGAGGCGCAGGACCAGGTTGCCGAGCAAAAGGTCGAGGTAGAGGAGAAGCTCGCCGAGACGGCTGAGAGCGCGGACGCCGAAGACGCAGACGACGCCGAGGCCGGCAACGAGGACGACGAGGAGGTCGACGACTCCGAGGACTCGCTGACGTACTCCAACGGCGTTATCGAGAAGATCGTCGCCATGGCTACGCGCACGGTCCCGCACGTGCTCGGCATGAAGGGCAACCTCATGCACTTCGTGCAGGAGCAGTTCGGCGCCGAGAACCTCGCCAAGGGCGTAACGGTTGAGGTCACCGACGACAACCGCGTGGTGATTTTCATCTCGGTCATCATCGAGTACGGCGCCTACGCGCCGGCGATCTTCGACGACGTCAAGGTCGCCGTGACCGAGGCGCTCGAGCGCATGACCGGCCTTGAGGTCGCCGGGGTCAACCTGCGCATCGAGGACGTCATCACGCGCGAGGAGTACGAGCAGTCGCGCAAGCGCTTCCTCGACGCACATCGTCGCGACGAGGCGGCCGAGGCGTGATCAAGCTCTTCGCATGCGATCTCGATGGGACGCTCCTTAACTTCTTTCACCAGGTAGACGGTACGGTTCTCAAGGCGATCCGTACCGTCTCTGATGCCGGGCTCGAATTTGCGGTCGCCACCGGGCGCACCATGCGCGCCGCGCAGCGCCGCGAGTTCGGCTTCGGCGACGTGCGCATGCACAGCGTCGGCATGAACGGCGCCATGGTCTACAACGCCGATGACGAGCTCATCTACGCCAAGCCGCTCAAGAAGGACCTTCTTGAAGAGCTGCTCAAGGCGTTTCCCGACATCGGGTTCGAGTGCGTGGGCTACGACCATATCTTCGTGACCGACAGCCGCGAGCGCCATGCGGCCTACGGCGGGCGCAAAGGCCTCATGGGGCTCGTGATGCGCCCCATGCGCGCCAAGTTTCTCGCGGGGTGCCGCTTTGACCAGACCATGGCCGACATCTTGGGTCGCGACATCCTGAAGGTCAACTGCCACGTGCACGACCCTGCGCGCGAGCGCGATCTCCAGGACTTTGTCGCGGCGCATGCCGATCGCGTCGTCAACGCTCCTTTTGACCCATGCATGTTCGAGCTCACCGACAAGGACGTGAACAAGGGCACCGCGGTGGCGTACCTGGCGCGTTACCTCGGCATCGAGGAGGGAGAGGTCGCCGTGTACGGCGACGGCGGCAACGACCTCGAGATGCTCGGGCGCTTCAAACACGCCTACGCCACGAGCAACGGCAGCGATGCCGCAAAGCGCGCCGCCGGCAACGTGATCGGCAACTGCGCGTTTTACGCCGTGCCGCGGCATATCATGCGCACGGTGCGCGCGCAGCGCTAGCCGCTTCGCACTGCTCCAGGCGCCTGCGCGTCTTACGCGCATCTCCGCAACAAATAAGCGCCCCGTGGCGAGAAGGTCGAACTTCTCGCCACGGGGCGCTTTGCATGTGTTGGAGCCCGCTTAGCCGAGGCTCTCTTCCTGGCGCTCGGCGATCGGCACGTAGGGCTTGTCGTCCATAACGGTCACATAGGCGGGGCGGATGATGCGGTTCACGCCGTAGAGCTCCTCGAGGCGGTGAGCAGCCCAGCCGGCCATGCGCGCGATGGCGAACATGGGGGTGTAGAGGTCCTGCGGCACGCCGAGCATGTGGTAGAGAAGTCCCGTGTACATGTCGATGTTGGCGCAGACGGGCTTATCGGTGCCGCGGACATTGGCGATGACCTGCGGTGCCAGACGCTCGATGCTCTCGATGAGGTTGAACTCGGGCTCAAGCCCCTTGAGCTTGGAGAAGCGGCGCGCAAACGAGCGGCAGATCTCGGCGCGGGGGTCGGAGAGCGTGTAAACCGCATGACCGACGCCGTAGATGAGGCCGGTCTTGTCGAACGCCTCGCGCCGTGCGATCTTCTCGAGGTAGCAGGCGAGCTCGTCTTCGTTCTCCCAGTTGGTCACGTGGCTCATGATGTCCTTCTGCATAGACGTGACCTTAGCGTTGGCGCCGCCGTGGCGCGGGCCCTTGAGCGAGCCGACGGCTGCCGCGTATGCCGAGTAGGCGTCGGTGTCGGTAGAGGAAAGCACGCGCGTGGTGAACGTGGAGTTGTTGCCGCCGCCGTGCTCTGCCTGAAGCATGAGCAGCACGTCGAGCATCTGGGCCTCTTCGCGCGTGAAATCGTCTCCGCCGCGGAGCACCTGCAGCACCGTCTCGGCTACCGAGTAGGAGGGGACGGGGGAGGGCACGTGCGCCTCGCGGCCCTCGACTTCGGCGGCGTGGGCGGTGTGCGCGATGGCCGCCATGCGCGGAAGGCGGCCCATGAGCGAGATGGCAACGTCGATCTCGTGCTCGGGCCGCGTGTCGTCGGCGGTTTCGTCGAACGCGTAGAGCATGAGGATAGCGCGCTGCATAACGTTCATGATGCTCGACTGGATGGTCGGCATCGGGAACTCGTAGACGTACTCGCGGTCGAGGAAGCGGAAGTCGGCGATGCGCTGGCGGAAGTCGTAAAGCTCGGCCTTGGTGGGCAAGAAGCCGGTGATGAGCAGGTAGGCGACCTCCTCGTAGCCAAAGCGGTCCTCCTCGCGCGCGCCGCGCACGAGATCGGCTACGTCGTAGCCGCGGTAGGTGAGCTTGCCGTAGTCGGGCACGACCTTGCCGTCGACCTTCTTGTAGCCGTGGACGTCGCAGATGCGGGTGAGCCCGGCGACGACGCCTGAGCCGTCGGCGTTGCGCAGGCCGCGCTTCACGTCGTGCTCAGCAAAGAGCTCCTCGTCGTAGCGCTCGAAGTTGGTCAGGCTGTGGTAGAGGCGCTCGCCGTCGGGACCGATGTGGCGCTTCTCGGCAAAGTTCTCGATCCGGCGTTCCCGCATCGGGCCGTAGGCGAATTTCATGTGTTCCATTCTTGCCTCCTTCGGTGCGCTCGTTGCGTGGCGGGCAGTGGGCGCGGTGGCGCGGTAAGCAAAGGCGAGCCGAGCGGCGCTCGGGCGTCGTGTGGCTCAGAAGGTTGTTTGCGCTTGGCGCGCGGGTTCGGCGCAGCCCGGGGCGGACGCGCGCAGGCTCTTACAGCCTGTGCATGAAGTTGAAGACGTCCTCGCGCTGTGCGGTGATCGTAAGTCCGAGCTCCTTGCCCAGAGCGGTGAGGCGCTCCTGGACCGGGGCGAGGTCGTGGCCCGGCTCGACAAACGAGGCGAGCATGGTCATCGTGAACATGTCGTCGACGATGCTCTGGGTAACGTCGCGGATGTCGACGCCCTCATCGGCGAGGATGCCGGCGACGCGGGCGATGATGCCGGGGCGGTTCTTGCCCAGAACGGTGACGACGATGGAGTCGGGAGAAGTCTGTGCCATGGTTCCTCCTTAAAATGCCGCTGAAAGCGCTGTGCGTGCTTGCTCGGCCTGCGGTCGAGCGGGTCTTGCGAGGCTTTGCGAGCTTTCGCAAAGGCGATGGGGCAGCGCGAGCAAACCGCTCGCACGGTCCCGCATGCCGCATCGGCTGAGCGCAGCGGCTCTTTCTTTATACCCGAAAAACCCGGGCGACGCTGTGGGGGCCCTATTCTTAAGAAAGCAAGAAACGGGCTGTTTACCAATCCTGCGCGAGTTGCCGACCATTGCGCTTGGGCGCTTCTCCCGATAACGTGCGCGCATGGTGCTTTTATGGCGGGTGGGCGAACGCGCGGCAACGTGCTATATTAGGCAAGTTGTCCTGCCGCGGCACTGGCTGCGGCACCCCTTATGCCCTGTTCGGAAACCAGGGCGCAGTGTAAGGAGTTATCCATGAAGAAGGGTATCCATCCGGAGTACGTGGAGTGCACGGTTCGCTGCTCCTGCGGCAACACGTTCACCACTCGTTCCACCAAGCCCGAGATCGTCGTCGAGCTTTGCAACGAGTGCCACCCGTTCTACACCGGTCAGCAGAAGTTCGTCGATACCGGCGGTCGCGTCCAGCGCTTCGCCGACAAGTTCGGCGGTGCCGCCAAGGCCGCTCTCGAGCGCGAGGCTGCCAAGAAGGCCGAGCGCGCCAAGAAGGCCGAGGAGGCCCAGGCTGCTGCCAAGGCCGCTCGCGAGGCCAAGGCTGCCGCTAAGGCCAAGCGTGCCGAGAAGTACGCTGCCGAGGCTGCCAAGAAGGCCGAGGAGGCTCCTGCCGAGGCTCCCGCCGAGGAGCAGGCTGCGACCGAGGCTGCCGAGTAGCCGAGAGCCGCCGCAGTTGCGAGCGAGAAGCCAAGCGCTTCTCCGTCCGCAGTGAGAGCAGAGCAAAGGGGCTCGTCTTGTTGGAGGCGAACCCCTTTTTTCGTATCGCGGGGCGTGTTGCGCTGGAGTTACGGGTGGGGGCTCGCTTGACGCAGGTGGGCGCGCACGCTAAGGTAGGTGCATGTTTACGCTTTCCGCACATATGATGATGGCCATGGCTATGGAGATGCCCTTGCCCGGGCACCCTGTCGCATGCGCTTTCGCGTGCGATGGGACCGGGCGCCTTCGTTAGGCCGGTCCCGGCGGGGAGCGGTCTCTCCCATAAGTCCGAGCATCGAGCGGAGCAATCCTCGTGATTCAAATCAAGCATCTGAGCAAAGTGTACGACGGTGCCGCAGGCGCCGCGCACGCGCTTGACGATGTGTCGATTACCATCGCCGACGGCGATATCTTCGGTATTATCGGCATGAGCGGCGCCGGCAAATCGACGCTGGTCCGCTGCATCAATCTTTTGGAGCAGCCCACGTCCGGCGAGATCGTCGTCGACGGGCAGAACATCGTCGGCCTCAAAGGCGCCGCGCTGCGCGCGTATCGCCGTCGCATGGCCATGATCTTCCAGGGGTTCGGCCTTCTCTCTCAAAAGACCGTGCTGCAAAACGTGTGCTTTCCGTTTCTTGCCGCTAACGGCAAGGTGACCGACGAGAACCGCTCTCATGCGCTCGAGCTGCTCGATTTGGTGGGCATGGCCGAGAAGGCCGCGTCGTACCCGGCGCAGCTCTCCGGCGGCCAGCAGCAGCGCGTTGCCATTGCGCGCGCGCTTGCCTGCGATCCCGAGTACATTCTCTGCGACGAGGCCACGAGCGCGCTTGACCCGGCGAGCACCAACACCGTGCTCAAGATCCTGCGCGACATCAACCGCGATACCGGCGTTACCATCGCCGTGATCACGCACTCCATGGATGTGGTCGAGAAGATTTGCAAGAACGTGGCCGTGCTCGAGCATGGTCGCTTGGTGGAGCAGGGGAGCGTTGCCGAGGTCTTCTCGGATCCCAAGACGCACGCCGCCAAGGTGCTGCTGGGAAGGGTTGATTGGGATGCTTAGCTTCTCCGAGTTTGTTGCCGAGTACGGTCAGCTGCTCTTCGAGGGCACCTTTGAGACCCTGCTCATGCTTCTCATTCCCACGGCCATCTCGTACGCGCTCGGCACGGCGTTGGGCGTGGTTCTCTACCTCACGGCACCCGGCTCGCTTCGTCCCGCGCCTGTGCTCAACGCGGTGCTCGGGTGGATCGTCAACATTTTCCGTTCGTTCCCGTTTATCGTGCTCATGGTTTCGATCATTCCGCTCACGCGCCTCATCATGGGCACGGGTACCGGGCTGCTCGGCACCATTCCGCCGCTCGTGCTCACTACGGCGCCGTTTATCGCGCGCATGGTCGAGCAGTCGCTCGCCGAGGTGCCGCGCGCCTCGGTCGAGGCGGTGGAGGCATGCGGCGCGAGCACGCCGCGCATCGTTTTCTCGGCCCTGCTGCCCGAGGCGCTGCCCTCGATCACGCGCGGCGTCGCCGTCACCCTCATCGCGGTTCTCGGTTACACCGCCATCGCTGGTGCGGTCGGTGCCGGCGGCTTGGGCGACATCGCCATCCGCTATGGTTACTACCGCTACGAGCAGGAGGTTATGATCGCCGCCGTGGTGATCATCGTCGTGATCGTTCAGGTGATCCAAACCGTGTGCGACGTTATCGCGCGCAAGGTCGACCATCGAACGGCGCGCAAGTAGCTCAGGCTACGGGCAGCCTGTCCGCGACGATGCGGCAGTTGCGGCCCCTGTCATATATATAGGTCCCAGCTCTTCTGTGAAAGGAAGCCTTCCATGAACATCAACGTCAACCTTTCTCGCCGTGGTCTCCTCGCTTCGCTTGCGGGCGTTGCGCTTGTGGCGCCGCTCGCTGGTTGCGGCAACGATTCTGCTTCTGCTGGCGGCTCCGACGCCGCCGAGCAGGTTACGCTCACGGTCGGCGCGAGCCCGAGCCCGCATGCCGAGATTCTGAACGACTACGCGGCGCCGCTTCTCGAGGAGCAGGGCATTGCGCTGGAGGTGAAGGAGTATACCGACTACATCCTTCCGAACCAGGACACCTCCGCCGGAGAGATCGACTGCAACTACTTCCAGCACATCAACTACCTCAACAACTACAACAAGGAGAACGGCACCGACCTCGTGAACGTGGGCGCCATCCACTTCGAGCCGATGGGCGTGTTTGCCGGTAAGTCCGACGATCTCGAGAACATTGCCGACGGCGCGATGATCTCGATTCCGAACGATCCTACCAACGAGGGTCGCGCTCTCAAGCTTCTCGAGGAGCAGGGCCTTATCACGCTTGCCGAGGATGCCGGTCTTGAGGCCACGCCGAAGGACATCACCGACAACCCGCACAACATCGAGTTCTCCGAGCAGGAGGCCGCAATGCTGCCCTCCACGCTCGCCGACGTTGACTTTGCAGTCATCAACGGCAACTACGCCATTGACGCCGAGCTCTCGCTTGCCGACGCCGTGGCGCAGGAGAGCGCTGACTCCGACATCATCAAGAACGAGTACGCAAACGTGATCTGCACCACGCCCGAGCTTGAGGATGACGAGCGCATCCAGGCCCTGGTGAAGGTGCTCACCACCGACGACTTCAAGGCGTACCTCGAGGACACGTATGCCGGCGCCGTCCAAGCTGCGTTTTAGTTGACGCTGCTTTCGGGGCCGACGCTGCGGCCGCAGCTGGCGGCCAGGCTGGCCCTCAATCGTCGGCCATGACTCGGGTCCGACGCTGCGGCCGCCCCTGACGGGCATCTCGGCCCTCACTCGCCGGGCATGGCCGCAAGGCCAATACCCTCCTCCCTCTGGCCGACCTGCTCCGCTAGGAACGCCCTTGCTTTCATGGGCTTGGCCTGCACCGCATCGCTTCGCTCGCTCTGGCATGGCGAAGCCAACCTTGCGTCTCGCTTTCGCATGCTCAACCTGTTCCGCTTTGGCCGGCTCCCCTTCGGGGGAGCCGGCCTTGCTGTACTCGGATCGACCGGCCAGGATGCGCGGCGCCTCCGCCCGGAGGCCGCGCGGCTGGGACCGGGACGGCCGGAAAAGGTGTTGGCCGGCGAGAGCAGAACCGATCCTAGTTCTCCTCCCAAGTTTTGACGGATATTCGAATACTTTTTGGGACTTGCCGAGTAGACCGAGATCCAACAACGCTCTGACCTGCGGAAACGTTAGTTGAGAACTCCGATCTACTCGAGGGTTCGCGAAAAGTACTCGAATAACCGAAAAAGTTCGTAGGGGCGGGCTGTCTGAGAGCTGTCCGCCGGTGGATTCTTTTTTCGGGAAATGGAGGTTCTTTCGGGACGTTGGGAGTAGGCGGAAGAACGGCAATGCTCTGAGCTGGGGTTTTGCTATGAGTTGAGATTGGTCTACTCGCGCAAGGTCGAAAGAACCTCCATTTTCCGTTAAACGCGCGCGGAGAGTTAACGCGCATGGCGTGTAACTCAGCGGTAATCGATCCATGACGCAGAGGAAACCAAACTGAATCGTGTTGTTCACGACTTTGTTGCGCGGGCGAAACTGCAGCGCAACGGGCGAGAAACAGCGCTGTCCTAACCTTTTGATCGAAGCGAACGCATCTGGTGCTCCAAGGAGCGCCGTTGACTCGGCGGCGTTCGCACGACTCAAGCGGCACTGCCGCAGGAAAGGAGGACGCATGCCTGGACTCGAGGAACGGTTCGGCACGATGGTCTTCTCGGATAAAGCCATGCAAGCCTATCTGCCTAAGGACGTGTACACCAAGTTGCGCGCCACGATCGACGAGGGCAAGCCGCTCGACATGGACGTGGCAAACGTCGTGGCGCACGCCATGAAGGAATGGGCTATTGCCCGCGGGGCCACGCACTACGCGCACTGGTTCCAGCCTCTCTCGTGCATCACGTCCGAGAAACATGAGGCGTTTTTGGATCCCGTGGGCGGCGGAGCTGCAATCGAGAAGTTCAGCGGCAAGGAACTCGTACAGGGCGAGCCCGACGCTTCGAGCTTCCCCAACGGCGGCCTGCGCGCCACCTTCGAGGCCCGCGGCTACACCGCCTGGGACCCCACCTCGCCTGCCTTCATCAAGGACGAGGTTCTTTGCATCCCCACGGCGTTCTGCTCCTACACCGGCGAGGCGCTCGACAAGAAGACGCCGCTTCTGCGCTCCATGGTTGCCATCGACACGCAGGCAAAGCGCGTGCTCGAGCTGTTCGGCAAACGTCCGCGCCGCGTCGTGCCGTGCGTTGGCGACGAGCAGGAGTACTTCCTCATCAAGGAAGAGGACTATGCCCGTCGTCCCGATCTGGTCATTACCGGCCGCACGCTCTTTGGCGCGCCCCCGTGCAAGGGCCAGGAGCTCGAGGAACACTACTTCGGCGCCATTCGCCCCACGGTCAACGAGTTCATGAAGGAGCTCGACGACGAGCTGTGGGCGCTCGGCATCGCAGCCAAGACCAAGCATAACGAGGTTGCGCCCGCGCAGCATGAGCTTGCCCCGGTCTTCACCAACGCCAACTGCGCCGTTGACGAGAACCTCGTCATCATGGAGAAGATGCGCACGGTCGCAAGCCACCACGGGCTCGTGTGCCTGCAGCACGAGAAGCCCTTCGAGGGCATCAACGGCTCGGGCAAGCACAACAACTGGTCGCTTTCGGCCGACAACGCCAATCTGCTCGACCCCGGCGACACGCCTGAGGAGAACCTGCAGTTCCTGGTGTTCCTCTCATGCGTGATCGCGGCGGTCGACGAGTATCAGGATCTGCTGCGCGCAAGCGTTGCTACCTGCGGCAACGATCACCGTCTGGGCGCAAACGAGGCGCCGCCAGCCATCATCTCGATCTTTTTGGGCGACCTGCTCACCGAGTGCGTGCAGAAGATCGTCAACGGCGAGGCATCGGTTCACGCGTCCCACGGCGTGCTCGACCTGGGCGCCGACGTGCTGCCCAAACTGCAGCAAGACAACTCCGACCGCAACCGCACCTCGCCGTTTGCCTTCACCGGCAACAAGTTCGAATTCCGCATGCCCGGTTCGCAGGTCAACGTTTCCGATGCCAACATGGTGCTCGACACCGCGGTTGCCAGCGAGCTCGGCCGCTTTGCCGATGCGCTCGAAGGCGTCGATGCCGCGGAGTTCGGCGAGCGCGCGCTGGCCTATGTCAAGCAGTCGCTCACCGACCACCGGCGCATTCTCTTCGGCGGCGACGGCTATTCCGAAGCATGGCACGAAGAGGCTGAGCGTCGCGGTCTGGCAAACCTTCCCACGACTGCCGACGCGTTGCCGAGTTTCATCACCGAGAAGAGTCTCGAGCTGTTCGAGAGCATGAACGTGCTTTCCGAGGCCGAGGTGCGCAGCCGCTACGAGGTCAAGCTCGAGAAGTACGACAAGCGCATGAACATCGAGGTTCGCACGATGCTCAGGATGGCGCGCCGCACGTACCTGCCGCAGATCAGCGCGTACGCCACCAAGATCGCCAAGGGTCTTGCGACCGTCAAGAGCGCTTCTCCTGAGGCGGTTATGTCCTCCGAGCAGGCGCTTCTCGACAAGCTGCTCGGCGGCGTGACGGCGATCAGCGTTGCCGTTGACGCGCTGGCCGAGGTGCATGACAAGGCCGAGGCGCTGACCGACGTGGCCGAGCGCGCGTGCTGCTACGCGCACGAGGTTATCCCCGCCATGGACGATCTGCGCGCCCGGGTCGACGCCATGGAGGACGTTGTTGCCCGCGCCTACTGGCCTGTTCCCACCTACGACGACATGCTCTTCTACGTCTAAGACCCGCCCAACAAAGCTCCCTCTCATAGCCCCGCCTCGCACCCTTCCCATCGTGTGCGAGGCGGGTTTGTGTTGCGAAGGGGAGGGACGGGAGTTGCTGTTCTCTTGCGACGAGTTTTTGGGGTGACCCTGTGAGAAGGACGCGGCTGGCGGTGAGCGGAGCGCGGCGGGCCCCTTCCTGCAAGTCGACGCCGGTCTGCACCTGAAAAACGACTTCGGTTTGCAGAAGCACCTGCGGAAACGCCAAACCCGAATCCGTTTTTCAGCGACAGCCCGGATTCGGTTTGCAGAAGGGCGCGCGCCGGTCAAACGACGCCACGGTCCCGACAAAACAGGGGCCCAGAATGTCGGAACCGTGGCGTTGGCCGCTGCGGGTTGTCGGAACCGCGGCGTCGGAGGCTGCGGGTTGTCGGAACCGCGGCGAGAGGGACGGCCGGCGCGAGCGCTGCCGGTCACGACGCGCACAAAAGGTACGTTCTTCTCGCCCTCGCCGCAACAGGGCACACAATCGGTACGTTCCAATGCCCGGAAGCGTACCGATTGTGCGCCCTGTCGAGAAAAGCCCCTCGGAAACGTACGCTTCGTACCCGCTGTCGAAGCAGAAGAGCCCTCGGGCGGCGGCACCCTACGCGAGCGGAGCGGCGCCGGACGTGGATTCGCATGTCGGGGGCCCTGACGAGCAGCCCCAACGCCGCAGCCAGACAACCAGGCCCCGGCGAGCGGGGCCCCGCAGGTCGGCGGGGCGGGCGCGGTCCACCGCCCGCGGCCCCGAGGCGTGACGGAGCGGGGCCGGACGGTGGATTCGCAGGTCAGAGGCCTTAACAAATAGACCCGCATCACAGCCAGACAACCGAGCCCCGGCGAGCGGGGGACCCGCAGGTCGGGGCGGGCGGCGCGGGGCCGTACGGTGGGTCCGCACGGGGCCGACGACGGGACGGGTCAACAGCGCGCATGTGCGGCGCTCCCACCGGGAGGCCCCGCGCTGACCGCCCAGCCCGAGGACGAACCCGTACTTCTCGCCTACATCCGCAGGTGGGCGGCGACTTCGTTGACGCAGGCAAGGGCGTCGGCGATGGCGCTTACCACGAGCGAGGAGCCCGAGCGCGCGTCGCCGGCGGCAAAGACGGCCGCCGTGTCGTTCCCGGACCCCACGACCTCGGGCTTGAGTGCGCAGCGGTGCGAGCCCTCTGCGTCCATGACGGGCAGCGGTCGCCCTTCAGACGAGACCTCGGCGCCAAAGGCATCGAATACGCTCTTCTCGGGGCCGGTAAAGCCGCAGGCGATAAGTACCAGCTGGGCGGGCAGCTCGCGCTCGGTTCCGGCGATGCGCTCGGGCGCCCCATGGCTCCAGTCGAGATCGGTCACGCGCACGCCTCGCGCCGCGCCGTTGCTGTCGCGCAACACCTCGATCGTATCGACTGCCCACGAACGCATCTCGCCACCCATCAGGTCAATGGCCTCCTGCTGGCCGTAATCGGTCTTGCGGACATTCGGCCATTCGGGCCATGGGTTGGTCGGGCGGCGCTCATCGGGCGCAGCGGGCATCATCTCGAGCTGGCGGACGCTTGCGGCTCCTTGGCGCACGGCGGTGCCCACGCAGTCGTTGCCCGTGTCGCCTCCGCCGATAACAACGACGTCGAGCCCGCGTGCCGAAAGCCCCTCTTCGGGCTCGGCGCCTGCAAGCAGGGCCTTGGTCGAGGCGGTGAGGTAGTCAACGGCGTAGACGACGCCTCGCCCCTCGGCGCCTGCTGCTCCGAGTGCGCGGGGGCTCCGAGCGCCCACGGCGAGAACCACGGCGTCGAACGTTGAGGAGATCTCGGCGGCAGTTGCGGGGTCCGCGGCGTCGGTGTTGAGGCAAAACTCGATTCCCAGCTCGCGCATCAAGGCAACGCGCCGCTCGACGACGTCCTTCTCGAGCTTCATGTTGGGGATGCCGTACATGAGCAGTCCGCCCGCGCGGTCGGCCCGCTCGAACACGGTGACGCGGCAGCCGCGCCGCGCGAGCTCCCAGGCGGCGGCCAAGCCGGCTGGGCCCGATCCCACCACGGCAACGCGAGGCGCGTCGCTGCCGGCAGGCTCAAAGCGCCGCGGCCCGCCGTGCGCCCATTCCCAATCAGAAATGGCGCGCTCGTTGTCGTGGATCGTCGTGGGCTCGCCGTTGACCGTGCCGAGGTTGCAGGCGGCCTCGCAGAGGGCCGGGCAGACCCGGCTCGTAAACTCGGGCAGCGGGCTCGTGAGGGCAAGGCGGTCGGCGGCTTCGCGCCAGCGGCCGCGCCATACGAGCTCGTTCCATTCGGGGATTAGGTTGTGCAGCGGGCAGCCGCTCGGCCGGGCACTCCCGAACGAGGCTCCCGTCTGGCAAAACGCCACGCCGCACATCATGCAGCGGCTCGCCTGAACGCGCTGGTCGTCGGTGCTGAGGTTCTCGTACAGGTCGCTGTAGTCGTGCACGCGTTCAGACACGGGCCGTGCGCGATGAGCGGCCCGGTCGTGAACGAGAAATGCTCCCGGTTTTCCCATAATGAGGTCCTTTCGGGGAGAAGGTCTGCCGGGCGGTGAGCGCCCGGCAGGGATGCTAGCGGGTCAGGGCTTCGAACGCCTGCTCAAGAGCTTCCTCGTGCGAGGCGCCCGCGCGTTCGGCGTGGGAGACGATGGCGCAGACGCGCTCGTACTCCCGCGGAATCACGGTTACGAAGTGCTTGGCCACGGCAGAGAAGCGATAAAGCAGTTTGATGCCGCGCGGGCTTGCGGTGCGCCGCACGTGCTCTTCGATAAGCTCGCGAATCTCGCCGAGCTCCGCTTCGGTGGGCGGCCTCATGCGCACGAGCTCGGTGTTGCAGCGCTGGGAGAGGGTGCCGCGCTCGTCGTAAACAAACGCAACGCCGCCGGTCATGCCCGCTGCGAAGTTCTGCCCGACCTCGCCGAGCACGAGGACGCGGCCGCCAGTCATGTACTCGCAACCGTGGGCGCCCACGCCTTCCACCACGAGCGTCGCGCCGGAGTTGCGCACGGCAAAGCGCTGGCCCGCAAGTCCGTTCGCAAAGCCCTTGCCGCCCGTGGCGCCGTAAAACGCAACGTTGCCCACGATGATGTTCTCGTCGAACTTGTACGTTGCGGTCTCGGGCGGGCGCACCGAGACGATGCCGCCCGAAAGGCCCTTGCCAAAGTAGTCGTTGGCGTCTCCGGTAACGGCGAGCGTGACGCCGGCGGGGAGAAACGCGCCGAAGCTCTGGCCAGCCGAACCCGCGCACGCAACGGTGACGGAGCCCTCGGGGAGGCCGTCCGGGTGGGCGCGCGTGACCTCGCTGCCCAGCATGGTTCCGACGCAGCGGTTGACGTTGTCGATATCCGCCGAGAAGCGCACGGGCCGCAGGTGCTCGCGGGCGTCGGCGGTGAGGGGGACGAAGAGCGTGGCATCGAGCGTCTTCTCGAGCTCCGAGTCGGCTGCCATCTCGGGCAGGTAGTGCGGGGCGTCGGCGCCCTTGATGCGCGCGCCGAACGTGCACTGCGCCGGCGCGAGCACGCAGGAGAGGTCAACGAGGTCCGCCTTCCAGTTGCCGGGCACGCTCGCTTGGCGCAGGCACTCGGTGTGGCCGACCATCTCCTCGACCGTGCGGAAGCCGAGGCGCGCCATGACGCCGCGGAGCTGCTCGGCCACGAAGAGCATGAAGTTCTCCACGTGCTCTGGCTTGCCGGCAAAACCCTGCCTCAGGCGGCAGTTCTGCGTGGCGATGCCCGCCGGGCACGTGTCTTGGTGGCAGTCGCGCTGCATGAGGCAGCCCATGGCAACGAGGGGCATGGTGGCAAAGCCGAACTCCTCGGCGCCCAGCAGGCACGCTACGGCAACGTCGGTTCCGTCCATGAGCTTGCCGTCCGCCTCGAGCACCACGCGCGAGCGCAGCCCGTTCATGACGAGGGTCTGCTGCGTCTCGGCGAGGCCGAGCTCGAGCGGCAAGCCGGCATGCCAGATGGAGTCGCGCGGCGCTGCTCCCGAGCCGCCGTTGTGCCCCGAGATGAGGATCTTGTTGGCTGCTCCCTTGGCCACGCCGGTGGCGATGGTGCCCACGCCGGTCTCGGACACGAGCTTCACGCTGATGCGGGCGCGCGGGTTTGCGCACTTGAGGTCAAAGATGAGCTCGGCGAGGTCCTCGATGGAATAGATGTCATGATGCGGCGGCGGTGAGATGAGCCCGATGCCGGGCGTCGAGCGGCGCACGCGCGCAACCCACGGGTACACTTTCTTGCCCGGCAGATGGCCTCCCTCGCCGGGCTTGGCACCCTGCGCCATCTTGATCTGGATCTCGGTTGCCGACGAGAGGTAGCGGCTCGTGACGCCAAAGCGCCCCGAGGCGACCTGTTTGATGGCCGAGTTCTTGGAGTCGCCGTTGGCGAGCGGCGTCTCGCGGCGCGGGTCCTCGCCGCCCTCGCCGGAGTTGGAGCGTCCGTGCAGGCGGTTCATGGCGATGGCCATGCACTCGTGCGCTTCTTGACTGATGGAGCCAAACGACATGGCTCCGGTGTTAAAGCGCTTCACGATGCTGCGGGCGCTTTCGACCTCGCTGAGCGCAATCGGCGTGCGCGCGCTTTCGTCAAAGTCGAGAAGGTCGCGCAGGCGAACGGCGCGGCCGGCGCGATGCACCAGCGCGCTGTAGGCGAGGAACTTCTCGTAATCGCCTTCGCGGCAGGCGCGCTGCAGCGTGTAGATGGTCTGCGGGTCGATGAGGTGGTCTTCGCCGCCCAGAGGGCGCCATGAGGTGAGGCCGAGCGTGGGCAGCTCCTCGGGAGCGGGGCTCTTGAGAATTGCCTGCGCGGCGTCGTAGCGCTCTTCGAGCTCGCGCTGGAGGTCGTCCGCTCCAAGTCCGCCCACGCGGCTCACGGTTCCCGAGAAGTACCGATTCACAAAGGCCTCGTCGAGGCCGACCGCCTCGAAGATCTGCGCCGAGTGATAGCTCTGAGCTGTGGAGATGCCCATTTTGGACATGATCGCAACGAGTCCCGCGCATGCGGCGCGGTTGTAGTTGGCGATGGCCGTCTCGGCGGAAATGAGGGAGCCGTCGGCGCCGGTGAGGTCGCCCTTCTCGGCGAGGTCTGTGATGACGGCGTGCGCACGGTACGGGTAAATGCCGCTTGCCGAGTAGCCAATGAGCGCGGCAAAGTCGTGCGCCGACACGGCATCACCGCACTCCACAACGATGTCAGCGAACGTGCGCATACCGGCGCGCATGAGGTGGTTGTGCACGGCCGAGACGGCGAGCAGCGAGGGCACGGGCACCTCGTCGGCGCCGGCCCGGTCAGAGAGCACCACGATGTTGACGCCGTTGCGAACGGCTTGCTCGACGTCTGCCCCGAGTTTCTCGAGAGCTTCCTGCAGGGCGCCTGCGCCGGCGTTGCGCGCAAAGACGGCGCGGAAGCGCGCGGTAGAGAAGCCCGTGCGCTCGATGGCGGCGATGCGTTCGAACTCGTCGGCAGTGAGCAGCGGCTGCGGCAGCCTGATGAGCTGGCACGTTGCGCGCGAGTCCTCGAGGAGATTGCCGTGATTGCCCAGGTAAAGTACGGTGGAGGTGACGAAGCTCTCGCGCAGGGCGTCGATGGGCGGGTTCGTGACCTGGGCGAAGAGCTCGTAGAAGTAGTCGAAGAACGAGCGCGTCTTGGTGGAGAGGCAGGCGAGCGGCGCGTCGATGCCCATGGATGCTAGGGGCGTCTTGCCGGTGAGAGCCATGGGCCGCACGACCTCCTGCACGTCGTCCCAGTGGCAGCCGAGCTTTGCCAGAGCCACGGCGTCGGGCACGCCTTCGTCCTCTGCTGGAAGGGCCGTGCGCGGGGCGCCGAGGTCGCCAAGGTCGATCGTCTCCTCCGCGATCCAATCGCGGTAGGGCTTCTCCTTGGCGTAGCGCCGCCTCAGCTCGTCGTTGTAGATCACGCGGCCCTGGGCAAAGTCAACCTCGAGCATCTCGCCGGGACCGAGGCAGCCGGCGGTGAGGATGTTCTCGGGCTCGACGTCGATGGTGCCCACCTCGCTCGAGAGCAAGAATCGGTCGTCGCGCGTCACGTAGTAGCGCGCGGGGCGCAGGCCGTTGCGGTCGAGCGCGGCGCCGAGCGTGCGGCCGTCGGTAAACGCTATGGCCGCCGGCCCGTCCCACGGCTCCATGAGCATGGACTGGTAGGCGTCGTAGGCGCGGCGCTCCTCGCCGAGGGCGTCGTTGTGGTCCCACGGCTCGGGTAGAAGCATCGTTACCGCGCGCGAGAGGGGGCGCCCGTTCATAACGAGAAACTCGAGCACGTTGTCGAGAATGGCGGAGTCGGATCCCTCGCGGTTGATGATGGGCAGCACGCGGTCGAGGTCGTGCTGGAGCACGGGCGAGTAGAGGTTCGGCTCGCGTGCGCGGATCCAGTTGACGTTGCCTTTGAGCGTGTTGATCTCGCCGTTGTGGATGATGAGGCGGTTGGGGTGTGCGCGCTCCCAGGAGGGCGTGGTGTTTGTCGAGTAGCGCGAGTGCACGAGCGCAACGGCGGTCTTTACTGCGGCGTCGTTGAGATCGATGAAGAACCGGCGCATCTGTGTTGCCACGAGCATGCCCTTGTAGACGATCGTGCGGCTCGACATGCTGCAGACGTAGAAGATCTTGTCCGCAAGCGCGTGCTCGGCGTCGGCGTGCTTCTCGATGGTGCGGCGGCACACGTACAGGCGCCGCTCAAATTCGTTGCCGGGTTCTACGCCGTCGGGCCTGCCGAGAAACGCTTGCAGGATCGTAGGCATGCAGGCGCGTGCGGTTTCGCCGAGGTCGTGGGGGTCAACGGGGACCTCGCGCCAGAAGAGCACGGGCACGCCCGCCTCGGCGCAGCCCTTCTCAAAGACGCGTCGCGCGTCGCGCACGCCTTGGTCGTCCTGCGGGAAGAACAGCATGGCAACGGCGTAGTCTCCCTCGTCGGGTAGGAGGTGGCCGCACTTCTGCGCCTCCTTGCGAAAGAAGTGGTGAGGCACCTGAAAGAGGATGCCGGCGCCGTCGCCGGTGTTTTTCTCGAGGCCGGTGCCGCCGCGGTGCTCGAGGTTTACGAGCACCGAGAGGGCGTCGTCGAGTATCTGGTGGGAGCGCTCGCCTCGCAGGTTGGCGAGAGCCCCGATGCCGCAGGCGTCGTGCTCGAATTCTTGGCGGTACAGGCCGCGGGGCGCGTCTGCCTGAGCGGCGTCGCGGCGCTGGTCGTGATCGGTGATAGTGCGGTGCATGGCGCTCCTCCCCGTATGCCCGCTCATTGGCGCGGGCGCTTAAGGTTGGGGGAATAGTAGGAGCGCAGCGTTACATGCGCGTTTCTCAAGCGTTACGAAACACGAGGGTAACTGCTCTGTAACTTTCGGGTTCGACGCTGCGGCCGCGTCTGGCGGGCGGCTGGGCCCTCACTCGTCGGGCATGGCCATAAGGCCAATGCCCTCCTCCTTCGGCCCGATCCGCCTCGCCAGCCGCGCCCTCGCTTTCGTGTGCTCAACCCACACCGCATCGCTTCGCTCGCTATGACATGGCGAAGCCTGTCTTGCGTCTCGCTCCCGCGCGGGCAACCCGGCACGCATTGGCCGGCTCCCCTTCGGGGGAGCCGGCTTCGCTTAGTTCTGATCGACCTGAGGGAGGGCTGACTTTCGCGTTCGAAAGTTCGTGAACTTTCGTCGATGTCCCGAAAGGGGTCGTGGAGGACGGTTGGCTGTTGGCGGCTTCGGATGTCGCAAGGATGAGGGGAAGCTATTCGGCCAGCGCGTCCAGGGCGTACTGGGCGGCGAGCATGGTGCCTTTGGCGAGGACGCTCTCGTCGACGGTGTAGTAGCAGGAGTGCTGGGCGCACGTTGCGCCGATGTCGGGGTTTCTGGTTCCGAGAAACGCGAGCACGCCCGGGACCATGCGCTGGTAGAGCGAGAAGTCCTCGCCCGAGAGCGTGCCCTCGTAGGAGCCCACGGCTTGCGGTCCGAGCACGCTCAGGACTGCCGTGCGGCAGCGTTTTGCGCATGCGGGATCGTTGATCACGGCGGGGTGCGCCACGGTGTACTCGGTGAGCCCGGCGGTTGTTCCGAGGGCGCTCGCGGTGTCCGCGGCGATGCGGGCGATAAGCTCGGGCGCCTTCTGGTGCGCCTGCTCGCCGTAGGTGCGTACCGTGCCTGCCAAGTAGGCCGATCCGGCGATGACGTTGCGCGCTGTGCCCGCATGAAGCTCCCCAACGGTCACAACGGCTGGCTCGAAGGGCGAGAGCTCACGGCTCACGATGGTCTGGAGATTGGTGAGAATCGCAGCCGCCGCAACAGCAGCGTCGGCACCACGCTGGGGAATAGCGCCGTGGCTCGACGCGCCGGTGACGTCGATGCGGAACCAGTCGACGTTTGCCATGCGCGGTCCTTCTTCGCATGAAACGAGTCCTGCGTCGACCTCGCTCCATACGTGCAGGGCAAAGGCCTCGTCCACGCCGTCGCAAGCCCCGGCGTCGATCATCATGCGGGCGCCCTGGCCGTTCTCCTCCGAGGGCTGAAACACCGCGCGCACTTCTCCGTGAAGCTCGTCGGTCATCTGGGCGAGCAGCTTGAGCGCGCCGAGCAGCATGGCGATATGGCAGTCGTGGCCGCAGGCGTGCATGAAGCCGGGGTTCTGGCTTGCGTACGCGGCTCCGGTGCGCTCCTCTACAGGCAATGCGTCAATATCGGCGCGCAGCAGAACGCGCCTGCGGGGCTTGCCGTTGGAAAGGTACGCGTCTGGCGCGGTGCCGCGCAGGGTAGCGACGACTCCCGTTTCAAGTGGCCGCTCAAACGGGATTCCCGCCGCGGCGAGTTCGCGCGCGATCGCTTCTGTGGTTGCATGCTCGTGGAGACTCGGCTCCGGGTGTGCGTGAAAGAAGCGGCGCCGCTCGATCACATAGGATTCGAGCGCGCGCCCGAGGTTGCGTACGCGGTCTGAAGCGGGGGAGAAAGTTGCCATAGGATGCCAATCGGGTGAGGCGGGTTCTTCTCTCCGATCATACCGCTCTGGCGGCGCAGGTACCGCCCCGGTGCTGTTTGCCTGTTGCCTGCGCGTCTCAGCAGCATGTTCTTTACTGTTTGCATGTACAAAAAATCTAAGTGCCGAATTATAAGATTTTTTGAATTGAGTTGTATAAGCACGGATTGATGGGTACTATTCTTGACGTACTAACGGTAAGAGGTATCGGGCGCGCCTGCCCGTAACCCCAAAAGGAGGCAAGCATCATGAATCTGAAGCCGCTTGGTGATCGTGTTCTGGTTAAGCCTGCTGCCGCCGAGCAGAAGACCGCTTCCGGTCTCTACATCGCGAGCAACGCTCAGGAGAAGCCGCAGCGCGGCGAGGTCGTGGCCGTTGGCGCCGGCAAGCTTGGCGAGAACGGCGAGCGTCTGCCGATGGACGTGAAGGTCGGCGACACCGTGATCTACGGCAAGTTCGGCGGCAACGAGGTCAAGGTCGACGGCGAGGAGTACCTGCTGCTCCGTGCCGACGACATCTATGCCATCGTCGAGTAACACGCTGACATGCTCGCTGGAGGGGCGCCCGGATCGCGCCTCTCGCTGAGAGTCATTGCTTGAAGAACACGCCCGGCGCTTTGTCGGGTGAATCAGGAGGAATAAACCATGGCAAAGGAAATCAAGTTCGATACCGAGGCGCGCACCAAGCTCGCTCGCGGCGTCAACACCCTCGCTGACGCTGTCAAGGTCACTATGGGCCCCAAGGGCCGTTACGTGGCGCTGCAGCGCAGCTTCGGCGCTCCCACCATCACCAACGACGGCGTTTCCGTCGCCAAGGAGATCGAGCTCGAGGACAACATCGAGAACATGGGCGCTCAGCTGGTGAAGGAGGTCGCCACCAAGACCAACGATACCGTGGGTGACGGCACCACCACCGCTACGCTGCTTGCCCAGGTCATCGTCAACGAGGGCCTGCGCAACGTCGCCGCCGGCGCCAACCCGCTCGCGATCCGTCGCGGCATCGACAAGGCCGTTGCTGCCGTTGTTGACGAGATGCGCGCTCAGGCCAAGCAGATCGAGACCAAGGAGCAGATCGCTTCGGTCGGTACCATTTCTGCTGGCGACCCCAACGTTGGCGCTAAGATCTCCGACGCCATGGACGTCGTGGGCAAGGACGGCGTCATCACCGTCGAGGACGGCCAGACCTTCGACATCACCATCGACACGGTCGAGGGCATGCAGTTCGATAAGGGCTATGTGAGCGCCTACTTCATCACCGACAACGACCGCATGGAGGCCGTGCTCAAGGATCCCTACATCCTCATCACCGATCAAAAGATCTCCAACGTGCAGGACATCATGCCGGTGCTCGAGGCTGTCCAGCGCTCCGGCCGTCCGCTCCTCATCATCGCTGAGGACATCGACGGCGAGGCTCTGCCGACCCTCATCCTCAACAAGATCCGCGGCGCCCTCAACGTCTGCGCCGTCAAGGCTCCGGGCTATGGCGATCGCCGCAAGCGCATGCTCGAGGACATCGCTGTGGTGACCGGCGGTCAGGCTGCACTCGACGAGCTCGGCATCAAGGTTGCCGACATCACGGGCGACATGCTCGGTACCGCTAAGTCCGTCACCGTCACCAAGGACAACACCACTATCGTCGACGGCGCTGGCAGCAAGGACGCCATCGAGGCCCGCGCTGCTCAGATCAAGGCCGAGCTCGAGGTCACCGACTCCGAGTTCGATCGCGAGAAGCTCAACGAGCGTCTCGCCAAGCTCGCCGGCGGCGTTGCCGTCATCAAGGTCGGCGCTGCTACCGAGACCGAGCTCAAGGAGATCAAGCATCGCGTCGAGGACGCCCTCCAGGCTACCCGCGCTGCTGTTGAGGAAGGCATTGTCGCCGGCGGCGGCGTTGCCTTCATGGACGCCATTCCCGCGCTCGACAAGATCGAGATCGAGGACTCCGAGGAGCAGATCGGCATCGACATCATCAAGAAGGCCCTGACCGCTCCTGTGGCAACCATCGCCCAGAACGCTGGTTACGAGGGCTCTGTCGTGGTCGACAAGGTTAAGAACCTGCCTGCGGGCGAGGGCCTGAACTCCTTCAACGGCGAGTGGGGCAACATGATCGACATGGGCGTGCTCGACCCGGTCAAGGTCACCCGCACCACGCTCCAGAACGCCGCCTCCGTTGCTTCGCTGATCCTCATCACCGAGGCTACGGTTACCGACGTGCCGAAGAACACCTCCATCGAGGACGCCATCTCCGCCGCCGCTGCGGCCGGTCAGGGTGGCGGCATGTACTAATCGGACTTGACGCTGCGGCCGCGGCTGGCGGGCTCCTCGGGCCTCACTCGTCGGGCATGACCACAAGGTCAATGGTCTCCTCCTTCGGGCCACCCTGACTTGCCAACCGTGCCCTCGCTTTCGGGTGCTCAACCTGGTCCGCATAGGCCGGCTCCCTCTGGGGGAGCCGGCCTCGCTGTGTTTCGGGTGCCCGGCCCTGCGGATCCGGGGCGGCCGGGAGGGTGCCGATCCTAGTACCTCTGCGAGGTTTTGACGGTTATTCGAGTACTTTTCGGGAACCGCCGAGTAGACCGAGACCCCGCAAAGCCCTGACCTGCGGAAACGTCGGCCAAAGACCCCGGTCTACTCGGGGTTTCGCCAAAAGTACTCGAATATCCGAAAAAACCTGTGAGAGCCGGCGTCTATAAACCGGTTTATCTGGTCACAGTTGCCCCTTGTCCGGCGATGCCGGGCTCCGTCAACGGCCCCTTGTCTGGCGATACCGAGTTCCGTTCTGCGACCGACGCCACGATTTCGACAAACCAAAGCCCAACGTGTCGGTACCGTGGCGTACGTAGTTGTGAATTGTCGGTGCCGTGGCGTAAGTGGTTGCGATTTGTCGGGGGCCTGACGCGAGTGCACGACGATTGCCAAGAACGTGGCGCCTGTGATGAATAGTGACAGCGCCTTTGACCTATGGGCGCTCGGTGGCGCGCATGATCTGCCTCAGACGATCTTTGGTCTCGGGGAGCGCCTTCTTCTTGAGTTCGTGCTCCCAGATAACCTCGACGGTCCAGCCCATATGCTTGAGTGCCTCTTGATTGCGAGCGTCGCGCTCGACATTACGCCGGAACTTTGCCTCCCAGTACTCGGTGTGCGTTTTGACACCGGGGGGATTGCATACGGGGCAGCGATGCCAGAAGCAGCCGTTTACAAAAATGGCCAGCTTGCGCCCGGGGAACACGATGTCGGGGCGCCCGGGGACTTTGTTCCACTGCAGTCGGTACCCGGGGTATCCCAAGTCGCGGAGCATCCTGCGCACCAAGAGCTCGGGCTTGGTGTTTGCGCGCTTGTTGCCCTGCATTGATTTGCGAACGTTCTCGTTTGACGCGGCCGGAGCTTTGGATACCCGCGCGGTCTGTGTCTGCTTGCGGTCGTTCGTCAAGACAAGGCGGGCTGCTGCTCCGCGTCGTGCGCGCCGGCAGCGCAGGGTTACCACTCGTGTGTCTCGACGTTGTGCGCTCACGCTCATGCTCCTCTACGGCTATGCTTCGCTTGGGTATTGTACCGGTCTTGCGGTGCGCGCGTGCGTGGGGCATGGCTTTGGCGTCGGTGTCGTACAATACCAAAGTTGGCCTTTCGCTCGTTAGGGGAGACGTGCCATGGCGCAAAAACGCGACCTGTTTGACGACATCATCGACATCAGCAAGGATTTCAGTGCGATCAAGAATCCGCTGTCAGGCATGACCGACGCGCTCATGGGCAAAGAGAGTCCCGATGCGCCGCACTGGAACCCCGCCGATTACAAAGAAAAGCCGCGCGCCAACACGCTTCCTTGCCTGGTGTGCAAGTCTGACAAGAGCACGTGCTCCGCATGCCTCGACGTGTGCCCGGTCGACGCGGTGCAAATCGAGGACGGCGGCATCGATGTGACGGATGCGTGCCGCAAGTGCGGTCTGTGCGTTTCCGCGTGCCCGACCGAGTCGTTCGTGTCGGTCAAACTCGCTCCCAAAAAGGTGTACGACCGCATCGCAGCAGCTGCCGCATCGCACGAAACCGCCTATGTGACCTGTACGCGCGCCTTGCGTCGCATGCCGCGCGAGAACGAGGTCGTCGTTGCGTGCGTTGGCGCCATCACTGCCGAGACGTGGTTCTCGATCCTTCTCGATTACCCCAACGTGAGCGTGTACCTGCCGCTCGGCATCTGCGATCGCTGCAAAACCACCACGGGTGAAGAGGCGTTGGGCGAGCATATCGCGCAGGCCGAGGAGTGGGCAGGCGAAGGCTTGGGCCTCGAGGTGGAGCCCGGAGACCTGGTTTGCGTGAAGCGCCGTGAGTTCGAGCGCAAGGAGTTCATGGACAAGGTCTTCAAGACGACCGGCCTGGCGGTAACCAAGGCAAATCCGGTTGTTGCGGCGGCCACGTCTGTTGCCGCGCGCATCAAAGACCACGCTACGCGCATCAGCCAGCTCGAGAAGAGTCTTAACGCAGCGTGCGGCGTCAACACGCAGAAGCGCCGTCGCATTCTCACGCAGAGCCGTCAGCTTATGCTTGCGGCGCTCCAGCAGCACCCAGAAAAGGCCGAGAACGTCACGGTTCTCCAGCCGGAGTGCGATTACCTCAAATGCTCTATGTGCGGCGAGTGCGTGCGCGTGTGCCCCACGCATGCCAACGATCTCATAAACGGTGGCCGATTTACCGTTGAGCCGACGTACTGCCTCGGCTGCGGGCTGTGCGCCGAGGTCTGCGAGCCTCATGCCCTCACCATGGTCGAGCATCCCGGCGAGGAGCTCGTGGTTCCCGACCCCGAGGCCGAGAAGCGCGAAGAACGCCGCTCCGCCTTCTACACCCGCGGCACGAAGCCGCACACCCGCG
>CALUOB010000012.1 GCA_944322175.1 uncultured Coriobacteriaceae bacterium | reverse complement strand
CCTACGACGCGCCGGCCTCCTCGGTTGTCACAAGGCACGAGAAGAATTCGTCGAGCCCGTTTGCGGCGAGCCCGAGGCGCACCATATCCTCGTCGGTCGACGTGGCGATGCCGAGCGGAATGCCCTGCGCCCGCGCCTCCTCGAGAAAAGAGCGCACGCCCGGGCACACGCGGATCTCGTGGCCGTACTTCTCGCGCAGCATGTCCTTGAGCTCGGCGATAAGGGCCTCCGCGCTCTCGCCGATGCCGAGCTTCTCGTGGTAGTAGGCGATTTCCTCGGGCATGGCGAGATGCTCCGTGGCGGCAAAGTCATCGGGAGTCATGTGAACGCCGTAGCGTCCTACGAGCTCCGGGTAGATGGTGAGCCACATGCCCATCGAGTCGATGAGCGTGCCGTCGCAGTCAAAAATGAACGCACGGGGTGTCATGCAGATCCTCCTCAGTCGGTCCCGTACATCATAACGGGTCGCTGTGCCCATAATGCGCGGTTTGCGCGTAAAGAATGTGTTCGGCAAGGCAAGATGCCGTTCTTGTCGCAGGTCCGACTCCTCGTTCGCACTGCTTCCGTGAACACGTTGTGTAGGTGTCCGCACCGGAAGGTACAATCGTTGCCAAAACATCCCCGGCGCCTTAGCCGCAGGGCTCCAAGGTGTCGCTGCTCCCGAGCCCGCAACAGAAAGCGAGGGACCATGCGCCTGCTGCATCTTTCTGACCTGCACATAGGCAAGCACGTGAACGAGTTCTCATTGCTCGACGATCAAAGGCATGTATTCCAGCACGTGCTCGACGCGCTCGAACCGCAGCGTATCGATGCCGTCCTCATCGCCGGAGACGTCTACGACAAGTCCGCGCCGAGCGCGGAAGCAGTCGCCCTTGCCGACTGGTTCTTGTCCGCGCTCGTGGCGCACGATGTGGCGGTTCTCGTCATACCCGGCAACCACGACTCCGCCGAGCGCATAGCCTACGGCGGCAAGATCATGGAGCGCCAGGGGCTCTACGTTGCGCCACGCTACGCAGGCGAGATCAAGCAGGTCGCGCTGCAGGACGAGCACGGCACGGTCGTCTTTTGGCTCGTACCCTTTTTGCGCCCTGCCCTTGTGAGGCCCTATGCCCCGGACGAGAAGATCGAGAACTACACCGACGCGCTGCGTTGCGCGCTCGAATCGCAGGCTCTCGACCAAAACGTGCGCAACGTTGCGCTGGCGCATCAGTTTGTGACCGCAGGCAACGACTCCCCGGAGCGCTGCGACTCAGAAACCGTTGCCGTGGGCGGCATCGACAACGTCGACGCCGCGGTGTTCGACGCCTTTGACTACGTGGCGCTCGGCCACATCCATACGCCCCAGCACGTGGGCCGGCAGACGATGCGCTACGCCGGCAGCCCCCTTAAGTACTCGTTCTCGGAGCGCGCGCCCAAACGCGCCCCCATCGTCACGCTTGGCGCCAAGGACAGCGAGCCCGAGATCGACTATCTCGATCTTACGCCGCTGCACGATATGCGCGAAATACGCGGCCCCCTCGACGAGCTCGTTGCCGAAGACGTGGTGGCCGCCGCACCGGCAGACGATTACCTGCACGTCACCCTGACCGACGAGAATCCGCCGCTCGACGCGCTCGCGCGGCTGCGCGCGGTGTACCCCAACGTCATGATGCTCGATTTTGACAACGCACGGACGCGCGCGGCGGAAACAAGCCAGGTCGGCCAAGGCACAGATAAGGAAGCCTCGCCCTTGGAGCTGTTCCGCACGTTCTTTGCCGAGCAGAATGGCTCCGACCTCACCCCGACGCAAGACAAGATCGTACGACAAGCTCTTGACGCCGCAACAGAGAAGGGGGCGACATACCGATGAGGCCAACCAAGCTCACGATCTCGGCCTTTGGTCCCTACGCAGACGAGGTCACGATAGACTTCGAACAGCTCGGCCGCGAGGGAATCTACCTTATCTGCGGCGACACCGGCGCTGGCAAGACAACGATCTTCGACGCCATCTGCTACGCGCTCTTTGGCTCCGCAAGCGGGCAAGACCGCTCGGAGCGCACCCTGCGCAGCGACTTTGCCGATCCCGACACCCCCACCTTTGTGGAGCTCGTCTTCACCTACCGCGGCAACACCTACACCATCCGTCGCTCGCCGCGCTACCAGCGCCCCAAAAAGCGCGGAGTCGGCACGACCGAAGAAGACCCCAAAGTCTGCTTTGAGCGCCCCGATAAACCCGCGCTCACCAAGCGCGCCGAGGTCGACGCGGCGATGACGGAGCTTCTCGGCATCGACAGGACGCAGTTCGGGCAGATCGTAATGATCGCTCAGGGCGACTTCAGACGCCTGCTCTCGGCATCCACCAACGACCGTCGCACCATATTCCGTCGCCTCTTTGGCACCGAGGCATACCAGCGCTTTCAAAATGCGCTCGAGGACGAGCGCAAAGCGCTCTACGGACGGGTGCGCAACGCCGAAACGCAGGTGGCAGCGCTCACCGAGCAGCTCCGTCCGCAACCTGGCAGCGAGGACGAGGCGGACCTCATCGAACTTCGCGACCGCAACGCGTTGACGGCCCAGGCACTTCTCGAGCTGGCGCAGCGCCTCGTTGCCGCCGACGAGCCCTCCCTTCAAGACACCGAAGCCACGCTTCACGCTACAGAGAAGCGCATCGACGCCCTGGCACGCGAAGAGGAGCGCGGACTCGCCGCCGAGCGCCTGCGCAATGAGCTCGCCGCCGCACAAAGTGAGCACGCCAGACTCACGCAGCTGGAACCGGAGCTCGAGCAGAAGCTCGCACGAGCAGAAGCCGCCCTTCCCGAGCGCGATGAAGCCGCAGCGCGGGCAACCCTGCTCAAAGACGCCCTGAACGACTACCGGGACCATGCGTCGGCACAGAGAACAGCCGAGAACGCGCGCAGAGCGCTCGACGACGCTCAAAGCCGCCTTGCAAGCGCCAAAGAGCAACGCGACAAGCTCGACGAGGCGCGGCGCGACACGGCAGCGCGCACAGAAAGCCTTGCCGATGCGCGCGTCCTTCTCGCACAGGCGCAGACTGCGCTCAACGAGGCGGAGCGCGCTCAGCAGAAAGCAGACGAGCTCGTAGCGCTGCATCAGGACCTACATGCGCTCAGAGAAGAGCTCGACGCCTCGAGGGCCATGCTCGCCAAACGCAAGGCGGACGTCGGGCGCCTGAACGAGCTCCTCGCGTCACAGGAAAGCGCGCTTGCCGCGGAGCGCTCGCGTGCAGACGACCTGGATAGCGCTCCGGCGGAGCTCGAAGCAGCCCGCTCCGCACGCGAGACGCGCTCCGACGAGCTCAACCGCACACGCGAACGCCTGCGCGCCCTTTGTGACGCGCGGGACGCAGAGCAGGCAGCGCGTGCCGAGAAGATTGCAGCGGCAAAAGCGTACCGCCAGGCGTCCGCACAAGCAGAGCGCGCACAGGCACGCTACGCCGCCCTTAACAAGGCGTTCCTCGACGGGCAAGCCGGTATTCTCGCGTCGAGTCTCAAAGAGGGCATGCCGTGTCCGGTGTGCGGCTCCTTGAGTCACCCGGCACCTGCCGCCTGCGAAGCCAGTACTCCCTCCCAGTCGGAGATCGACGCTGCTGAAGCCGAGAGAGCACGCGGCGAGCAAGCCGCCGCCAACGCGGCGGCTGAAGCCGCAACGGCGCGAGCCCTGTACGCCGACCGAGCCAGAGCGGTTGAGGCGCTCATCGCCGACCATGGTGACGAGCAGGCGCTGCTCGACCGCGAACAGAAGGCATCCGACAACCTCGAGGGCGCCCGCGCCCAGGAGGCGCAAGCCCGCAAGCGCACGGAAGAGCTCGCCGAGCTGCGCGGCCTCATCGCCACACACGAGCAGGAGGTTGTTGAGCTTAGGCAGCGCATAACCAACGCCAGCGCCTCGGTGACCGAGCTCACGGCCGACTGCTCGGCTCAAATGAGCCGATGCGAGGTTCTTGAAGCGCAGACTCAGGGCATTGACGAAACCTCCGCGCACGCAGCTGCACAAGCAGCAGCAAACAGCGCCCAGCAAGCACGCAATGCCGTCGACGCACGCTCCGCAGATGCCCGCGAGCTCGACCTTCTGAACAAGCGTCACGAGCAGATCGAACACGACATACTCGCTCTCGACCTTGAGGTCGACGACGCCAGAAACCACGCGGAGTCCTGCGCGCGAGAGGCGCGCGTTGCCGAGGCCAAGCGCGACATCATTGCGCTGCGGCTCCCCTACCCGACCCAAGCCGAGGCCCTGTCAGCCCTCAGTGCTGCTGATGCCACCGTCGACCGCATCGAC
Organism: uncultured Coriobacteriaceae bacterium; assembly: GCA_944322175.1. Lineage (GTDB taxonomy): Bacteria > Actinomycetota > Coriobacteriia > Coriobacteriales > Coriobacteriaceae > CALUOB01. Next base: position 27,413 of record CALUOB010000012.1, on the reverse strand, counting down.
TCGGCGGTGAGCCAGGCGCGGTCGTCCCTCGAGCGCCACAAACGCGCCGAGGAAGCGGCGGCGGCGCGCTCCGCGAGCCTTGCAGATCAGGTCGACGCCGCTCAGAGCATCGATCTCGGAAGCGTGGCGTCAAAACGTGCCGAGATTCAGGCAGCCTACGAGGAGCTCAAATCCACGCGCGACACCCTTCGCAGCCGCATCGAGGCGAATACCGCCGTCGCACGGCAGCTCGAGGCGATCAACGCGCGCAGCCAGGCAGACATGAAGGCGTACGCCGAGATCGCCCCCGTAGCCTTTACCGCCGCGGGCACGCTTGCCGGCCACGACCGCATCACGTTTGAGACCTACGTGCAGACGCTCTACTTCGACCGGATGATCAACGCCGCCAACCGGCGTCTCTCGGTCATGACAACCGGGCGCTATGAGCTCGTGCGCCGCACCAAGGCCATCAGCCGCAGCGAGAAGAGCGGTCTCGATCTCGACGTGATCGACCACTACACCGGCAAGGAGCGCGACGCCTCCTCGCTCTCGGGCGGCGAGGCGTTCAAGGCATCGCTCGCCCTCGCCCTCGGCCTCTCCGACGTCGTGCAGGCCCACGCCGGCGGCATCCAGCTCGACACGATGTTCATCGACGAGGGCTTCGGCTCGCTCGACACCGAGTCGCTCGGTCTTGCCATCAAGACCCTCACCGAGCTCACCGGATCGGGCAAGCTCGTCGGCATTATCAGCCACGTCGACGAGCTCAAGGAATCCATCGACCGCAAGATCATCGTCTCGCGCTCCCGCACGGGCAGCACGCTTAAGATCGAAGCGTAACGCAGCGGGGGCGCCCTCAAGGCGCCCCCGCACTGACTCATGAAGACAGATCTTTGACGACACAGCGCCTACGCGCCGCAAAGCTACTCGCCGCTCTTGATGGCCGCGTAGAACCGCGCGCCGTCGTCGAGACGCAGGATGCCCACGCGCCCCTGCCCCGCTCCCGCAGCCGCGGAGCAATCGATGTTAATGCGGTCAGGCACGCCGCCGGTGTCCCACGTGGCGCCCACCTCGACGATCTTGCCGCGCCCCTCCTCGTCGGTCATGGGCTCGCACGGGTGATCCACGTAGTAGCTCAGAAGTATGGTCGGCGTATGGCCCGCAATGACCACGGGGCCGTTGCCAAAGCGATCGATAAGACCGGTGGGCTGGGACCAGAAGGGCGCCCTGATCCACACGACGTCCTCGATGGTCTGAGCTGCCATCGCCTCGTCGACGGACCCGGTCTCGGCGTACACGGGCGCGGCGATCTCGGGGTTGATACCGGCATGGACGAGCAGGTACTGCCGGTCGCCCAAGCGTACGTCGAAGTACAGCGGCAGCGCGCGCACCCAGTCGACGATCTCCTGAAACTCGTCGTCATCGAGGCTGTCGAGGCCCTCGAGCGTCGTGAAGCCGCCGTTGAGCGCCCACAGATCGACCGACTCGTGGCGGATAAGGCCGAACAGGCGCTTCTCCTCCAAGTGGGCCACGGCGTCGAGCATCATGTGCTCGTGATTGCCCAGAAGCACGTGCGCGTTGGGCAGGGAGCGCACGAGCTTGACCACGCCGAGCGGGTCAGGTCCGCGATCGACCATATCGCCGAGCACGAAGAGCGTGTCGCTCGATCCAAGCGAGATCTTCTCGAGCACCTCGTCGAAGGCGCGCAGGTGGCCGTGGGCATCAGAGGTTACGTATACCGCCATGGTTCCCTCCTTTCGGTTCCTGCCCCATGATACCCGTAGCGGCCTAAAACAAGCAACTTTTGGCATATTCAGCGTCAAAGGGTGTGCAGATCCCCGGGAACGCATCGCCCTGCAACAGCACCTAAGCGGGCAGGAGCTCATTGCCGGGAGCCGTACGGCATCCGTCAGCGCCCGAGCGCCTCGAGTGCGGGAGCAAGCTCGGCGCGCATGGTCTCCCGAAACGCGGCGCAGCTAACCTGGGAAAGCCCGTAGCCGATGGTGTAGGGAGAGGAAACCCAGCGCGGCATGGCCTTCATCCACAGCATGTCGCCCAGAGGATAGAAGAACAGGTTGTACGACGTGCAGGCGCCCCCGTGGTAGGTATCGAGCAGATAGCGCGCGATCACCTGCGCGCAGTCGGCAAGCGCGTCTACGCGACGCGCCGCATTGCCTGTAAGCGTGGCAACGGGCTCTGCAGGAGCCCACGCGGCAAAGGCGGCACCCTTATCGGCTCGCCCGCGAGGCGCGACGGTCTCGTTGCCACAAGGCGCGAGCAGCCCCAAACCCTCCGCCGCTATTCCGACGTTGATCTCCTCGAGCCCCATAACAGGATGCTCGGAGAGCGTAACCGCTACGTCTTCGGTGCGATACACCTCGGTGCCCGCAACGTTCTCAGGAGAGACTCTGGCGTATGCGTTTGCATCCTCGAGTCCCACGATCTGCATGTGAGGGTGCAGAAGCGACCCGCCTGAGAGCGGCCCGAAATTCTTGAACATTACGACGCTTGCAAACCGCGCGTCCGCGCTCATGGCGGCAAAGCACTCGAGCGCGAACCTGAAGACGCGACGGTTGGTTTTACGGTCGTAGCGCGACGGCCCGCCCTCGTGGTCGGACGACTCGATAACCACGGTCTGCACGGTATGCCGCAGCGTACGGAACTTGTTCATGAGCCAGATGCGGTCGTCTTCGTGCCGGAAGATATCGCTCAGACCCGCAACGTCGCAAAACGGGCAGGGGTTCTCGCGGTGGCGGATGTTCTCGGGCTTCTTGCGCGCAACGCCCGGCTCGAACACCAAGAGATTGGACAGGTCTCGCCGCTGGTTCATGGGCCTCCTCCAAACAATGCGAGCCTCTCCGCAAGCTCCCTCGGCATGCGCGCCCTCGCGATTGCTCACACTGCCTCCCGTCGTCAGTTCCAACCACATAATACGGCACTGTTCCCGGACGTGAGCCGAGAGAGGCTGATCAAGGCTCAGAGGTGGGAGACGAGCGCGGCGGGAAAGCCCGCAGCAGCGGCAACACGAGCGAGATTGCGTTCCAGATCCTGCGCACGGCAGCCCAACAGGCGCACCGCCCATCCCCTCGTCCCCGATGCGCATCGCAGGCGAGTGACGCCGCCCATCACCGTCGGCGTCGAACAACGAGCACCCTCGTCTGCGCAAACCACTTCCTGAGCGGCCTCCGTTTCACGGCTGATGAGCTCCCGAGCGTTCCGGAACGTCTCTTCCGTGCAGCCGGGTCCCAGCACCACCAAACTCGCCAGGTGCGTGCATCCTTCAAAGAAGCCCAAGCCTTCCAGGTCGTTCTCGGCGGGGTCGAGCACAAGGTTGTCGGCAAATACGGGCTCGCCGCCCACACAGACCTGCACGCGACTTACAAAGCGCGCGAATCGGAAGCGCTCTCCGCGGGCCGCGCGGCCGCACGACACAACCTCGGCATAAGCCACCTGCGCCGTTGCGTCGGCAAGATCTATGCGGGTAGACCCGGCAAAACGCGAGCCGGCAAACGGAATGACCGGCTGCTGCCAATACAAGAGCCGCCCTCCCGCAGCCACTTCGAGCAAAGTTTCGCGCGATGCCCCGCCAGGGCCGGCCATCCGGTGAACCTTCTCGTACGCTTGCGAGCTCATCGCAAGCGCTGCACCCGACCCAACTGCCACCCGCACGCACTGCGCATCGCCCTCCATAAGACCGGCCGACGAGCTCATGGCAACAACATGCGCCCATTCGGGCGCGGTGGGGCTATGCAACGGCTTCATCACGCGGAGGGGCGGCGTGGCAAACGCATGCTCCAGCGTCGTGGCTCCCGCGGGCCCGCGAATCGTCTCGAGCTCCAGCACGGTTGGACGGCCGTAACGGTTGGCCGTCGTAACGTTACTCACTTGGGGACCCCCTCCAGCAGCACATTGGCGCGGATCCACGCTTCGACGGCGGCGACGCCCTCTCCCGACCGCGTGTTGGTAAATACGAAAGGACGCTCGTCGCGCATACGGCGCGCGTCGCGCTCCATGACCTCAAGGCTTGCGCCCACGTACGGAGCCAAGTCGGTCTTGTTGATCACGAGAAGGTCGCTGCGCATAATACCCGGTCCGCCCTTGCGCGGGATCTTGTCGCCTTCCGACACATCGATCACAAAAATCGTGGCATCCGCCAGCTCTGGTGAGAACGTGGCGGAAAGATTGTCGCCGCCGCTCTCGATAAAGACGAGCTCGATGTCGGGATGTTGGCTCACCAGGTCGTCAACCGCCTCGAGGTTCATGCTCGCATCCTCGCGGATGGCGGTGTGCGGGCAGCCCCCGGTCTCCACGCCGATGATGCGGTCGAGCGGCAGCACGGAATGCTTCGCGAGGAACTCGGCATCCTCCTTGGTGTAGATGTCGTTGGTGACGACGCCCATGCTGTAGGAGTCTGCCATGCGACGGGTCAGCGCCTCGATAAGCGCGGTTTTGCCTGACCCGACGGGCCCAGCGACTCCGATGCGCACATAAGACATCTGGTCGTTCCTTCCTCTAAAAAACGGCGGGCAAAGCAAGATGCGACGGCAACTCGCAACGCACCGCCGGAGATCAGCTCATAAACAAACGTGTGTACAAGGTTTCGTGTTCTATGGAGCGCACGTCAAAACCAGGTGAAGAGCGCCCCAGCTCCTCGGGCGCAGCGGCGAGCGCCTTCTCGACGCAGCGCGTCTGCGCGCAATAACTCTGTCGCACTATGCGCTGCCCAGCAGTCTGGCTCAGCGGGACCGCCTTCACGCAGCACGTGACCATGGCCGAGACCTGAGCGTACAGGTAGCGGCGCAAGAGGTCGGCAAGCGGTATGCCCGCGGCAGGCGCAAACGCACCGAAGGCCGTGTTCAGGTGATGGGCTCCCGTTTGGGCGTAGCCCAAGAAGAACGAGCATGCATCTCGGTCGCAACCTGGCTCTCGCGCGTCCTCGTCAAGCAGCTCGCAGGCGGTGCGGCAAAACCTGCCGCCAAGCTTGCGAAACGCCTCGCGCAGCTCGCTCGGCGCTCGATACGCCGCAAGCCATGCTTCCAGCCTGGCGAGACCCTTGGCGTCGCGGTCACAGGCTCGCTCAAACGCAAGGCGCATCCCCAATAGCTCGGTGTAACATAGCGGCCCTTCCAGCTGCTGGCGCACATAGTCCGCCGCCGACTTTGGATCGTCAACCACGCCTCGCTGCACATATGTCTCGAGGCCAAAGGAGTGAGCGTACGCACCGATGGGAAACGTCGGGTCGCACACCTGCGCGAGCATGAGCTCGGCCTCGGGACTCATCGCGGGCCATCTTCTCGCGAAACGCTTGATGCAACGCTGTGAGATGCAGGATGCTTGCAATCAGCATCGGCTGCATGGTTGTGACCGTGCGCGTGTCCGGGAACCGAAAAACCCGCCGATATCTGCCTGCCCGGATCCAGCGGCATCCTGCCAGCCCGTACCTCCACGCCCGGCATGCGTGAAAGAAGGGAGCGCAGCGGCTCATTAGGCGATGTGGCGAAACATCCCGTGCGCTTGGCAGCAAACAGCGGCGCATGCGTGTTGCCGACGGCCCACGCAATCCGCGCAGCAGCGAACACGTCGTGCTCGTCAACCTGAATAATCAGGGCGCTCTCCTCCTTTATGCGCGCTACAAGAACGTGCTGCGTAAAGTCATCGATGCCGAGCACGTCGTTATCGCGTATGCCCCGGCGCTGCGCCTCCTCACTGAGCCTGATGCCCACCTCGGTGCCCTCAGAGCCCACCTTGCGCTGAACGCGCTTGTGGCACTCGTCCCACGAGAAGAGCACCTCCTCCACCACGTAGCCCCCCAGCCGTTTTGCAAGCTCGTGATGCATGTCCTCGTCGCGAAGCGACCCTATGACGTTCTCGCAGATCATATATCCCTCCAGTGCCGCCTGTTCCGGCGGCGTCAAGATGGCTAAAACAGCTTGTAGCGCTGCGCCAACGGCAGCGTGTCAACCGGAGCGCAGGTAACCGCCTCGCCGTCCACCCGCACCTCGTAAGTCTCCGGATCGACGTCAATATCCGGGGTCGCGTCATTGAGGCGCATGTCGCGTTTGCCGATCTTTCGGCACGACTCCACCGGCGCCACTTTGCGCTTGAGCCCGAGGGTCTCGCCCACTCCGCGCTCTGCCGCGGCGCGAGAGGTAAACGTAAGACAGCTCGCCGCGCGCGCCATTCCGTCCGCACCGAACATCGGACGCATCAGCACTGGCTGCGTAGTGGGGATCGAGGCGTTGGCGTCGCCCATGCGCGCCGCGCAAATGAAACCGCCCTTTACCACCACCTCGGGCGCAACGCCGAAGAACCGTGGGTCCCACAGCACCAGGTCGGCGAGCTTGCCCACCTCGATCGATCCCACGTAGCGGCTGATGCCGTGGGTCACCGCAGGGTTGATCGTGTACTTCGCAACGTAGCGCCGTGCGCGGAAATTGTCGTTGCCGTGCCCCCTATCCTCTGACAGCGGTCCGCGTTGAGCGCGCATTTTGCTCGCCGTCTGCCATGTGCGGGTGATCACCTCGCCCACGCGGCCCATGGCTTGGCTGTCCGAGCTCATCATGGAGAAGACTCCCAGGTCGTGCAGCACGTCCTCGGCGGCGATGGTCTCGGGGCGTATGCGGCTGTCGGCAAAGGCCACGTCTTCGGGAATGCGGCTGTCCAGATGGTGGCAGACCATGAGCATGTCGAGATGCTCGTCAAGCGTGTTGCGCGAGAAGGGCATGGTGGGGTTTGTCGAGCTTGGCAGCACGTTGGGCTGGCTGGCGATGCGCATGATGTCCGGCGCGTGGCCGCCGCCGGCCCCTTCGGTGTGGTAGGTATGAATGGTGCGCCCGCCGATGGCAGCCACCGTGTCCTCCACGCACCCGCACTCGTTCAGGGTGTCGGTGTGAATGGCAACCTGCACGTCGTAGTCGTCGGCAACGGAAAGCGCGGCGTCTATCGCCGCGGGCGTGGCGCCCCAGTCCTCGTGGACCTTGAGACCGACTGCGCCCGCCTCGATCTGCTCGGCCAAGGGAGCCGCGGCCGAGCAGTTGCCTTTGCCCAGAAAACCCAGATTCACCGGGTAGGCCTCCGCCGATCGCAGCATCATGGCGATGTTCCAGGGCCCAGGAGTAGACGTCACGGCGTTGGTTCCGTCGGCAGGACCGGTTCCTCCGCCGATCATGGTAGTGACGCCGCTCATGAGGGCACATCCCACCTGAGTGGGACTGATGAAGTGGATATGGGTGTCCACACCTCCCGCCGTGACGATAAGCCCCTCTCCTGCAAGCGCCTCGGTTGCCGCTCCCACTGTCATGCCCGGCGTCACGCCCTCCATAACATCGGGGTTCCCTGCGTGCCCGATGCCCACGATGAGCCCGTCGCGGATGCCTATATCAGCCTTGTAAACACCCGTCCAATCCAAGATGAGGGCGTTGGTGATCACCAGGTCCAACACCCCGTCCGCAGACGTTGCGCCGACGTTCTGGCCCATGCCGTCGCGCAGGGTCTTGCCTCCGCCGAACTTGGCCTCGTCGCCGTAGGTGGTAAGATCGCGCTCGACCTCGATCACAAGGTCGGTGTCGGCCAGGCGCACCTTATCGCCCGTGGTGGGGCCGTACATGGAGGCGTACGCCTCGCGCGAGATGCTCACTGCCATTTGCCTGCCTCCCCTTCTCTAAACTCGCCTTGGCTGTCCTCCGCCGTCTTCGGACACGGGACGCGCGCCGCCGTCGGACACAGCCTGCGCCGGCGCACCCTGGTCTCCTGCGCAAGCCGAACCGCCCAAGGCATAGCGCTTGCCGTCGAACCCCACGGCGACGCCGGGGGTGTACCAGCTAAATCCGCGTTGCTCCGCCCGATCGAGCGCCGCCGCGCATGCGCCCGCGTCGTCAAGCGCGCCCTGCGCGAGCCCGTTCAAGCCGAAGACGCGCCGCGCACCCGCAATGCCAACGAGACGCACGCGCTTAACCTCACCAGGCTCAAAGCGCACCGACGTGCCCGAGGGCACGTCCAGCCGGTACCCAAACGCGGCGGTCCGGTCGAACTGCAGGCAGCGGTTTGCCTCGAAGAAGTGCAGATGCGACCCTACCTGTACGGGACGGTCGCCCGCGTTGGCAACGTCGAGCTCCACCGTGGGACGGCCGTCGTTGAGAAGAACAGAACCAGGAGCGCAGATAACCTCGCCCACGTTCATCGCGCCACCTCCTGAATGGGATCGTGCACAGTCACGAGCTTGGTTCCGTCGGGAAACGTGCACTCCACCTGCACTTCTCTGACCATGCCCGCAACACCGTCCATAACGTCTTGCGATGTGAGAATCTCGCGACCCGCGCTCATTAGCTCAGCCACGTCCTCGCCGTCGCGTGCGCGCTCCATGATCTCGGAGCTTATGAGCGCCACCGCCTCCGGATAGTTGAGCTTGAGGCCCCGAGCTCGCCGCTCGGAGGCCAGCTGTCCCGCCAGGTGGAGCATGAGCTTCTCCTGGTCCCGTTCCGTCAAATGCATGCCCTCTCCTTTCTGCCGCAGCGTCACGGCACCGGGCGGCTCGGGCGGCCGCCCTCCTCAGAAGCCGCGGGGCTAGAGCGCCATGGTCTGCTTGAGCGCCTCTTGGTCGAGCGCGTCGGGCGCGCCGTGCTGAACGATCTCGCCTTTCTCGATCACGTACACGTCATCGGCCACCTCGAGCGCGAACTCGAGATACTGCTCCACCAAAAGCACGGCCACGTCCTGCTTGATCTGGCCGAGCACGCGACCGATCTCGGAGACCACGGACGGCTGGATGCCCTCGGTGGGCTCGTCGAGCACTAGCACGCGCGGGCGGGCAACCAGCGCGCGGGCTATGGCAAGTTGCTGCTGCTGACCACCGGAGAGATCTCCGCCTTTGCGGTTCAGAAACTCCCGCAAGATCGGAAACGTCTCGAAGAGGCTCTCGGGAATCTCGTGCACCGACGGGTTGGCCTCCATACCTAGCTCGAGGTTCTCGCGCACGGTGAGCTGCGGAAATATCTCGCGGCCTTGCGGGACGTAGCCGATGCCGGCGCGCGCCCGTTCGTAGGCGGGCAGCCCCTCCAAGTGCTTGCCGTCGAGTTCGATCTGGCCGGCAGGCGCGGACACGAGCCCCATGAGGGCCTTGAGCGTCGTGGTCTTGCCGGCTCCGTTGCGCCCCACCAGGGCCGTTACCTTGCCCTTCTCGGCCTTCAGGCTCACACCGTGGAGCACGATGCCCTCGCCGTAGGTGGCGAACATCCTCTGGATCTCAAGCGCCATCACTTCTCGCCCCCTCGTCCCAGGTACACGTCAATCACCGTCTGGTTCTGCGAGACCTCATCCATAGTGCCCTCGGCGAGCACCTTACCCTCATGGAACACCGTCACGTTGTCAGACACGTCCTTGGCGAACTGCATGTCGTGCTCCACCACGACGACGGAGCACTCCTGTTTGATGCGCTGTAAGAGCTCTGCGGTGTGCTCGGTCTCGCGCCGACTCATGCCGGCCACCGGCTCGTCCAACAGCAGAAGGTCGGGATGCTGCGTGAGCAGCATGCCGATCTCGAGCCACTGCTTCTCGCCGTGGGAAAGCCGCGTGGGATAGTCGAAGCATTTGTCATAAAGCCCGATGAAATCCAGGATGTAGCGAATGTAGTCGCGCTGGTCGGGTTTGAGGTTCAGGAAGGTGGTGGAGTAGAGACTGTGGCGGTTAGCCGCTGCGAGCTCCATGTTCTCGAGAATAGTGATGCCGGGAAAGACGCTGGGCGCCTGGAATTTGCGGCTGACACCCAAGTTTGCGATTTTGTAGTCCTTCATGCGGGAAAGGTCGTATTTTCCTTTGAACATGATGCGCCCGCCGGCAATGCGGTTCTTGCCGCAGATGGCGTCCAAAATGGTCGTTTTGCCGGCGCCGTTGGGACCGATGAAGAAACGGATCTCGTGGTCGCCCACCGTGGTGCTGACATGGCTGATGGCGTGGAACCCGTTGAAGACCACGCTCACATCCTCAATGGAGAGCAGCGCCGGGGCGTCCTGCTCGCGAACGAGGGTTGCGGTATCGCCCATGTTAGGCCTCCTTTCTGGAAGCGGATGCAGAGTCGGACGATGTCTGGCCCGCAGTCGGCGCATGTGCGCCCGACGAAGCGGGGTCTCTCTCGTCTGAAGAGTCGTCAGAGAACGCCGGCGAGGGCGCAGGCTGCATGGCGGGCGCGCCGTCAAAGGCCGGGTCGACGTTTACCGCGGCAACGTCAGCCGGGCACGAAGCGGCAAGGGCCAAGGAGCCCGCGCCGCCTGTGTGCGAGCGATTGAGCCATGCGCGAACGCGCGCCGGAACGCGCGGCAGATCCATAAGGCCGCCCGGGAGAAAGAGCACGACCACGATGCAGACCAGACCCAGCAGGTAGTTCCACAGATCGGGGAAGGTCTCCGAGGCAACCGTCTCCACTCCGCTGGTCAGAAGCGCGCCGATCACGGCGCCCACAAGCGTGCCGCGCCCGCCGATGGCAACCCATACGATCATCTCGATGGAAGGCGCCACGCCCACGTCTGCCGGCGTGATGATGCCCACCTGGCTTACGTAGAGGGCTCCGGCGATGCCGGCCACTGCGGCGGAAAGGGCGTAGACGAACACCTTGAAGACAGCGGTGTTGTAGCCGGTGAAACGAACACGGTTCTCGGAGTCTCGGATGGCCATGAAGATCTTGCCGATGCGACGGTTGACCAAGAAGAAGCAGAGCGCGAAAACGGCGACGAGCACTGCGAGCGTGACGTAGTAGAGCGCGACCTTTGTCGCGGAGCTCGCAAGCGGTGCGCCCAGGATCGTGTCGAAGTCAGTGAGGCCGTTGGAACCGCCGGTGTACTGCTGGCTGCCGACCAGAAGCACGCTCATGATCAGCGCCAGCGCCTGCGAGAGAATGGAGAAGTACACGCCCTTGATGTTGTGCAGGAAGGTGAGCAGGCCCACCGCCACGGACACGACCACGGGAACGAGAACCACCATGGCAAAGGCGAAGGCGGGGTTGGCAAACGGCGTCCACCACGCGGGCAGCGCGTCGAAGCCTGACCACTGCATGAAGTCGGGGATGCCGCCGCCCGCAGCCGCGAGCTTGAGGTACATGGCCATGCAGTAGGCGCCGAGGCCAAAGTACACGCCATGCCCCAAGCTCATGATGCCGGTATAGCCCCAGATCATGTCGAGCCCCAGGGCAACGACGGCGTAGCACATGAAACGTGCGATGAGGGTGGTGCGGAATAGGGGCAGCACCGCTGGCACTACGGCCAGCATCGCAAAGATGACGAACGCAAGCACGAGACGGTTGCGCTGCGTTTTTGACGATTGCGTAAGAGCCATGGGATACCTCCTACTCGTCCTCGAGCGAACGGCTGCTCACTGCGAAGATGCCCTTGGGACGGAACTGCAGAAGCAGGATGACCGCGAGGAAGATGAGCGCTTGGCCAAGCGATGCGTCGGTTAGGAACTCGAAGATGGACTGGCCGATGCCTATGAACCCGGCGCCGAACACCGAGCCGAAGACAGACCCCGCTCCGCCTACGACCACGGTCATGAAGGCCTGAGTGATGTAGTTCTGGCCGAGACCCGACCCTACGAGGCCGATCCACGTGAGCGTGCAGCCAGCCAAGCCGGCGAGCCCCGAACCCAGCGCAAAGGTAATGGCGTCCACGCGGCGCGTATTGACGCCGAGGGCCGCCGCCATGGGGCGGTTCTGCATAACGGCACGGACCGTGCGACCGAAGCGCGTGCGGAACATGAAGAGGTACACGCCGAGCAGGCACGCGAGCGCGATCACGAGGATCCAGATGCGCGTGTACGGCAGCGCGATCCCGCCGATCTCAAAACTGCCGGCCAAGTAGCTCGGCACCTCGACGCCCACATTGGCAGAGCCGAAGAGGTTGCGCGCCAGCTGCTGGAGCACAAGCGACAGTCCCCACGTGACGAGCAGGCTGTCGGCGACGCGGCCGTAGAGCCGGCTCACGATGAGCTTCTCGACCACTGCGCCCAAGGCCGCCGCAACAACAAACGACATCACGATTGCCACCGGCACGTAGAGCCCAAAGGCATCGCCAAAGCCCGAGAAGGCGCCCTGCACGACATAGGCGGTGTAAGCGCCCACCATAATGAACTCACCGTGTGCCATGTTGATGACATGCATGAGGCTGAAGGTAACCGCCAAGCCGATCGCTGCGAGAAACAGAATCGAACTCAGGCTGATGCCATTGAAAGCCTGCATGACAAGCGTTTCTACCATGTGCGCCTCCTTAGGAAAGGTCCTTGGCCCAGGCATAGCCCGTAAGGTACGGGTCGGGCTTGAGCGGTTCGTCCGACGCCCAGACCTCGTCGATGAGGCCGTCGGCGTTGACGCGGCCGATACGGACGGTCTTGTACATATGCTGGTTGTCGCCGTCGATGGTCATAAGGCCCTCGGGCGCCTGAAACGTCACGCCCCCGGCAGCAGCGCGCACGTCGTCGACCTCGAAGCTTCCGGCCTTCTCGCAGGCCGCCGCCCACAGATGCACGGCGCAGTAACCGGCCTCGATGGGGTCGTCGGTAACACGTCCGGAGCCGTAGCGCTCCTTGTAGGCGGCCACGAAGCGGTCGTTCTCGGGCGTAGAGGTGGTCTCGTAGTAGTTCCACGAGGTCATATGCCCTTCGAGATAGCTTGCGCCAATGCCCGCCACCTCTTCCTCGGCAACCGACACCGAGCAGGTCATGAGATCGTCTGCGGTAATGCCGGAGTCACGCAGCTGCTTGAAGAACGAGACATTGGAGTCGCCGTTCAGCGTGTTGAAAACGTAGTCGGGCTGGGCGGCGCGAATCTTGTTGATAACCGTGGCGTAATCGGTATGCCCCATGGGCGTGTACTCCTCGCCTACGATCTCATATCCCTTCGCGGCAGCCTGCGCTTTGATAACCGTGTTAGCGGTGCGCGGGAACACGTAATCCGACCCCAGCAAAAAGATCCGTTTGCCGTATTGCTCTGCAAGATAGTCAACCGCCGGCACGATCTGTTGGTTGGGTGCCGCACCCACGTAGAAGATGTTCTTGGACGACTCCATGCCCTCGTACTGCACCGGATACCACAGAAGTCCGTTGCAACGCTCGAAAACCGGCAGCACGGCTTTGCGCGAGGCGCTGGTCCAGCATCCGAATACCGCAGCGACGTGATCGCTCATGAGGAGCTTCTCGGCCTTCTCGGCGAACGTAGCGTTGTCGGAGGCACCGTCCTCCACAACCGGCACGATCTGACGTCCCAAAACGCCGCCCGCCGCGTTGATCTCCTCGATAGCCAAAAGCTCGGCGTCGCGCACCGATGTCTCGCTCATAGCCATCGTGCCCGAGAGCGAATGCATAACGCCAACCTTCACCTCGCCCGCCCCGATGTCAGGCACGGCTCGGGCGGCACCGTCAGCGTCCGCTCCGACGCCGGACAGCGCGTCGGCAAGCGCGCTGCCCGCACATCCCGAAAGCCCCATCGCCGCAGCGCCCAAAAGACCCGCCGCGCTCGCCTTCAGCAGAGTCCGACGGCTGGGCATGCAGCCTTGGCACTTGGCATCGTTGCCCACCTGTGCTCTCATTGGCTTCCCCCTTCACTTTTTGGCGGCCAATGAACCGTCCGCATCACTTCGGATCTACGGGCGGCATGAATGTAAGGTTAGGAAGGCAATATTTCTGTTGTGCTGCAAGCGGGTGAGTTTGCGTAAGCGCAACCAAGGCGAAACGTCGACTCGCGCACGCGAAACCAAGACACAGCGCAACTGCAACTAACGCGCAACCTGCCATTAACACAACGGGTGTATGGAAGGAATCTTCTACGGCGTATAATCGGTATACGGCTTGAACTTCATCATGAGCGGCATGGCTTGCTCCGCAAACGGCAACCAATGACAGGGCAGTTCGGAAAACAGGGCGCGCCCCGACCGCCTGGCCCTCAGGCGCTTGACCCGGCGCCCGCGGCGTGCCGATTGTATGGCATCGGCGCACCTCAGACGAATTTGGATACAATACCCCTTGTGACTAACTGCTCAGGAGGAACAACATGGCACGTTACGACTACAAATGCACGTCCTGCGGGACGGTCTTCGAGGTCCAGCACGGCATGACCGAGCGCCCCGAGGTTCACTGCCCGTCCTGCGGCGCCGACGCCGAGAAGGTCTTCACGCCCGCCGGCATCGAGTTCAAGGGTTCGGGTTTCTACAACACCGACCAGCGCGGCGGCTCCAGCTCCACCGCCGGAACCTCGGGCTCCAGCAGCTCCGAGGGCGGCTGCGCCAACTGCCCGCACAAGGACAACTAACGCCGCGCCCTACACTTTTTTGCGCGCATGTAGAAGCGCTCCCCGACCTCTTTGAGGATGGGGAGCGCTTCTTCGTTACGTCGGATATGCGGGCGGGCGGCACCTAGCCGTTCTTGATCTCGGCGCAGATGGCGCGGCCCATGTCGGAGCAGGTCATGTACTCGTCGCCGGGCTTGGCGATGTCGGCGGTGCGGAAGCCAGCGTCGAGCACGCGGCCCACGGCGTCCTCGATGGCCTTGGCCTCGGCCGGCAGGTTGAAGCTGTAGCGCAGCATCATGGCAGCCGAGAGGATCGTGGCAATGGGGTTCGCGAGGTTCTTGCCCGCGATGTCGGGCGCGGAGCCGTGGATGGGCTCGTACATGCCGCGGCTAGAGAGCGAGAGGCTCGCGCTCGGCAGCATGCCGATGGAGCCGGTGATGCAGCTGGCCTCGTCGGAGAGGATGTCGCCGAAGAGGTTGCCCGTGAGAATGACGTCGAACTGGCTCGGATTGAGCACGAGCTGCATGGCGGCGTTGTCGACGTAGAGGTAGTCGAGCTCAACGTCCGGGTAGCCCTCGGCCACGCGCGCCACGGTCTCGCGCCACAGGCGGCTCGTCTCGAGCACGTTGGCCTTGTCGACGCTCGTCACGTGGTTGTTGCGCTGGCGAGCCATCTCGAAAGCACGGCGCGCGATGCGCTCGATCTCGGCGACGGAGTAGGTCATGTCGTCGTGAGCGCGGCCGTCGGCGTCGCGCTTCTTCTCGCCGAAGTACACGTCGCCGGTGAGCTCGCGAACGACCACGAGGTCAAGACCGTTGCCCAGGCGCTCGGGCTTGAGCGGGCAGGCGTCGGCCAGCGGCGCCCAGAGCTGCGCCGGACGGATGTTGGCAAAGAGTCCGAGCTCCTTGCGGATGCCGAGAAGCGCCTTCTCGGGACGGTTGGCCGGAGGCTGGCTGTCCCACTTGGGACCGCCTACCGCGCCGAGCAGCACGCTGTCGGATCCCTGGCAGATGTCGACCGTGCGCTCGGGCAGGCACTCACCCACCGCGTCGATGGCGGCACCGCCGATCAGCGCCTCGGTGAACGTGAACGTATGGCCGAACTTCTCGCCCACCGTCTCGAGCGCGCGCATGGCCTCGGAGACGATCTCGGGACCGATGCCGTCGCCCTTCAATACTGCGATGCTGTAATCCATCATCGCCCCTTTCGTGTACGAATAGCTTAACCGCGGGCATGCCCGCTTTAGAGGGCCGCAGCTAGACGCCGCGGGCCTTCAGGCTGTTGAGCAAGCCGCCGTGCTCGATGATGCCGTTGATGAACTCAGGGAACGCGAGCGCCTGATACTCCTCGCCGCGCGTAATGTCGCGGATGAGGCCCGTGGCGAAGTCGATCTCGACCTCGTCGCCGTCCTGGATCTTCTCGGCGGCCTCGGCGCACTCGAGGATGGGCAGGCCGATGTTGATGGCGTTGCGGTAGAAGATGCGGGCGAAGCTCGCGGCGATGACGCAGGACACGCCGTTCTGCTTGATGACGAGCGGCGCGTGCTCGCGCGAGGAACCGCAGCCGAAGTTGCGGCTGGCCACGACGATGTCGCCGGGCTTCACGCGCTCGACGAAGGTGGCGTCGATGTCCTCCATGGCGTGCGTGGCGAGCTCGTCGGGATCGGCGATGTTGAGGTAACGGGCCGGGATGATGACGTCGGTGTCGACGTTGTCACCGTATTTGAAGACGGTGCCGTGTGCGTTCATGATGATCCTTCCTTAGAGCGTGGCCGGGTCGGTGATGTGGCCGGTAACGGCGCTTGCGGCGGCCACGGCCGGGCTCGAGAGGTACACCTCGGAGTCCACATGGCCCATGCGGCCCACGAAGTTGCGGTTGGTGGTCGAGATGGCGCGCTCGCCGGCGGCGAGGATGCCCATGTAGCCGCCCAGGCACGGGCCGCAGGTGGGCGTTGAGACAACGGCGCCCGCCTCGACGAAGACCTCGGCGAGACCCTCGCGGATGCACTGCAGGTACACATCCTGCGTAGCGGGAATCACGATGGCGCGCACCCACGGCGCCACATGGCGGCCGCGCAGGATGTCGGCGGCGATGCGCATGTCCTCAATGCGGCCGTTGGTGCAGCTGCCGATAACGGCCTGCTGGACCTCGACGTCGGCGAGCTCCTCGACCGGCTTGGCGTTCTCGGGCAGATGCGGCACCGAGACCGTGGGGCGCAACGTCGAGAGATCGATGGTCACCGTGCGCTCGTACTCGGCGTCGACGTCGGCCTCGAAGACCTTCCACGCACGCGGCACGCGGCCCTCCATGTAGGCCATGGTCTTCTCGTCAACGGGGAAGATGCCGTTCTTGGCGCCGGCCTCGATGGCCATGTTGGCAATGGAGAAGCGGTCGTCCATGCTGAGCTCGGCCACGCCGGGGCCGCAGAACTCGAGGCTCTCGTACAGGGCGCCGTCGACGCCGATCTCGCCGATGAGGTGCAAGATGACGTCCTTGCCCGAGATCCAGGGCGCCTTGGTGCCCGTGAGCTCGACCTTGATGGCGGAGGGAACGCGGAACCAGGCCTTGCCCGTGGCGATGCCGGCGGCGCAGTCGGTGGAGCCCACGCCCGTGGAGAACGCGCCGAGCGCGCCGTAGGTGCAGGTATGGGAGTCGGCGCCGATGATGCAGTCGCCCGCGGCAACGAGGCCCTGCTCGGGCAGCAGCGCGTGCTCGATGCCCATGCGGCCCACGTCGAAGAAGTTCACGATGCCGTGCTCGCGCGCGAAGTCGCGGCACTCAACGCACTGCTCGGCGCTTTTGATGTCCTTGTTGGGTACGAAGTGGTCCATGACGAGGGCCACCTTGTTCTTGTCGAAGACCTTGTTGAGGTCGGCCTTCTTGAGCTCGCGGATTGCCACCGGACCGGTGATGTCGTTGGCGAGCACGAGGTCGATATCGGCCTCGATGAGCTGGCCGGGCACCACCTCGTCGATCCCGGCGTGCGCCGCCAGGATCTTCTGCGTCATGGTCATTCCCATAAGAGTTTGCCCCTTCTGTGCGTCGGCGAGAGTGCGCGTGCGCGCATTCTGCCATTGTCTCAGATCAAGGCGAGAAGCGCGCGGCTAAGCGGCGCTTCTCGCCTGCTTGAACCCAAATCCTAGGCCCGCCGCCTACGCGAGCATGCGGTTGATGGCCGACAGGTAGCCCTTGATGGACGCGGCGATGATGTCGGGGTCGACGCCGCAGCCCCACGCGCTCTTGCCGCCCTCGGCCTCCACCTGCACGTACGCGGCGGCGCGGCTGTCGGCGCCGCGCTCGAGCGCGTGCTCGTGGTAGGCGGTGAGGTGGTTCTCGATGCCGAGGCTGCTCACGGCCTCGGCCACGGCGTCGAGGCGACCGTTGCCCGTGCCGATGACCTCGCGGCTGACGCCGTCCTTCTCGACGGTGATGAAGACCTTTACGCCGCCGCCCTCGGGACGGATGAAGTGGAAGTCCTTGAGCGCGATGGCGCCGGAGCGGTTGACGAACTCGCGCTGGAAGATGTCGTGCACTTCCTCGGGAGCGAGCTCCTTGTGCGCGTGGTCGGAGACGTCCTTGACGGCGTAGCCGAACTCCTCGCGCATGGCCTTGGGCAGCACGTAGCCGTAGGCCTTCTCGAGCACGTAGCCCACGCCGCCCTTGCCGGACTGGCTGTTGATGCGGATGACGTCGGTCTCGTAGTGACGGCCCACGTCCTCGGGGTCGATCGGCAGGTACGGCAGCGTCCAGCGGTCGGGGTTGTGCTCGTCGCGGTAGGCAAAGCCCTTGGCGATGGCGTCCTGATGGCTGCCCGAGAAGGCGGCGAACACGAGCTGGCCGGCGTAGGGCTGGCGCGGGCTCACGTCCATGCGGGTCAGGCGCTCGTACATCTCGACGAGCTCGGGCATGCGGCTGAAGTCGAGCTTGGGGTTCACGCCGTGGCTGAACATGTTCATGGCCAGCGTGATGATGTCGACGTTGCCCGTGCGCTCGCCGTTGCCGAAGAGCGTGCCCTCGATGCGGTCGGCGCCGGCGAGGATGCCGAGTTCGGCGTCGGCGACGCCCGTGCCGCGGTCGTTGTGCGGATGCAGCGAGAGCACGACGTTCTCGCGGTACTTCATGTTCTTGCTCATGTACTCGACCTGGCTGGCAAAGACGTGCGGCAGGCTCATCTCGACCGTGGCGGGCAGGTTGATGACGGCCGTGCGCTCGGGCGTGGGCTGCCACACGTCGAGCACGGCGTTCACGACCTCGAGCGCGTACTCGGGCTCGGTGCCCGTGAAGCTCTCGGGGCTGTACTCGAAGCGGTAGTTGGGATGCCCGCCGTCGGCGTCGGTGAGCTCCTTCAGGAGCTTGGCGCCCTCGACGGCGATCTGCTTGATGGCGTCCTTGTCCTTCTTGAAGACCTGCTCGCGCTGCGCGAGGCTCGTGGAGTTGTACACGTGCACGATGACCGGCGTCTTGCAGCCCTCGAGGGCCTCGAAGGTGCGGCGGATGATGTGCTCGCGGGCCTGCGTGAGCACCTGGATGGTCACGTCGTCGGGGATCATGTTGCGCTCGATAAGGGCGCGGCACAGCTCGAACTCGGTCTCGGAGGCCGCCGGGAAGCCGATCTCGATCTCCTTGAAGCCGATCTCGACGAGCTTCTGGAAGAACTCGAGCTTCTCGTCCAGGCTCATGGGAACGATGAGCGCCTGGTTGCCGTCGCGCAGGTCGACGGAGCACCAAGCGGGCGCCTCGTCGATGTAGTCCTTCTTGACCCAGTCGATCGAGGGCTCGGGCGGCATGAAGTAGCCGCGCGCGTACTTGCGGTAGGTTTCGGTGGTGCTGGGATGCTGGGACATGCTCGTTCCTTTCTCGGAAAACCGCGAGGGCTTAGATACCACGAGAAACGCTGCGCGCACAGCAGGGCTCGCGCCCCGCGGCCGTGCGACCGCAGCGTACAGGGCGGCGCGAACGGTGCGGTGCGGCCGAGGCGCGCGAAAGACAGCGGGGCTTTCGCATCCTCAAGGCGCACGTCACAGCGAACGCGCCTAGCGTAGGTTAAGTTGTAGGCTCAGGGAGAAGTGCGCGAAGGAGGCGCCGGCGCTCAGTGCGATGCGGCCGTTCGTCATGGCGCGTCCTCCTTCGAATCGTGCGGGCAACGCGCCCGCTCTTCACGTGCCCCTCAGTGTAGCGCAGCGCGCAGGCGCGGTCCTCCGCACGTCCGCGAGCGGCAATATTCCCGAAACAAACGGCGCCGCGCGGCGCTCCGGAGGCGGTGGCGTGCTGGCGACAACGGCACGCCAGGGACAGTAGCGCAGATTGATTGCGCATGGAGAAGAACGCAGGCGGCCGCGGGGCCTCCCGGGGCTTCGTTGCCTGCTCGAGCACATCCTGATTCACGACGAAAGCGCCGGAAACGGCGCTTTCTGTTCATGCGGAACCTCGCATCCAACGAAGCCCCGGGAGGCTCGGAACGCTACCCCACCCCTCCTAGATCAGCTCGTCGGGGTTGGCGGCGTCCTGCCCTTCCACGGCGAGCACCTGCGAGTCGTCGCCGAGCGGACGGAAGAGCATGCGGTACTGCATCTCGCGCAGGTCGCCGTAGGCCTGGGGAGCGTCGGCGCCGTGCTCGTGCCAGACGCGCTTCTCGTCTGCGTAGGCGGCCATGGTCACCACCGGAAGCTCCTCGCGCACGGCGAGAAGGGTCTTCTCAAAGTCAGAAAGCGGCGCTCCGATGCTCTCGAGCACGAGCGCGCCCAGGTAGTTGGTGCTGAGCGTCACGTCGTCGCTTGCTTGCTCGGCGCCCGCCACGTTGTAGTTGGCCCACACCACGTAGTCGGTGCGGTAGATGCGCATGGCGTGCTCGAGCTCGTCATCGTCGTCCATAAGGGCGTCGTTGTACTCGCTTGCGAAGAACGGCTGGTGGTCGCCGAAGAACACGAGGACCACGGGTCGGTCGAGCTCGCGCAGGGCGTCCATGAACTCCTCGAGCGCGCGCTCGGACTCGTCGATAAGGCTCAGGTACTCGTTGGTCTCGGGCCCGCTCTCCTCGTCCACGAGGTCGTAGTCAACATAGGTGCGGGCAACGTCCTCGGGCAGCTCGCCCGTGAGGTAGCCCGAGTGGTTCTGCATCGTCACGTCGAAGATGAACTGGGGACTGTCGTCGTTCTCGAGACGGTCCAGAATAACATCGTAGGTGGCGGCGTCGCTCACGAGGCCGCGCAAGGTGTCCGCGCCGTCAAAGTCGTCGATCGTGAGGAACTCGTCGAAGCCGAGCGAGGCGTAGGCATGCTCGCGGTTCCAATTGGTGCCGAGGTTGGGATGCATGGCGCAGGTGGTGTAGCCCGCATCGGCCAGCTCGCGCGCAAGGCTCGGGGCGTTTGAGAGATCGTAGGACTGGAAGGGGTACACGCCGTTGCCCACGAAGCCCATCGAGAGCCCGGTCAGAAACTCGAACTCGGAGTTTGCCGTGCCGCCGCCGTAGGCCGACACGTAAAGGCTCCCCCTCATGAGCGCGTCGTCGATCGTCGGGAAGAAGTCAAGGCCCTCGTAACCGGCGTCGAGCCCGTCGTAGATCGACAGGTCGCTGAACGTCTCGTTCATGACCACGACGATGCTCGGCTGCTCCTCGGCAAACTGCGCTTCTGCGGCAGCGCGCGCCTCGGATGCGCCCGCGCCCTCGTCGTAGCGCCGGGCGTAGGCCGCGACAAGCTCGTCAGCCTCATCGTCGGAGTACCCGCTCGGCTCGTGAGGCCAGATGAGCTGCACGTTCGCCACAAACGACGTGATAAACCCGTACGACCGGTAGCTCTGCGGGAGCTCCCAGCCGCTTAAGGAAACGCCGATCGCCGAGAGCGGCACATACACGAGCGCCAGCCCGAGAAGCACGGCGAGAAGAACGCCTCCGACCACGCTGCCCACGGCAACCGCCGCACGCGAGCGGCGCACCGGACCCGCCCAGGAGCCCTTCTCCGAGCGAGGACGGGCATGGGCGCCCAGGGGCTTTGCGTCTTCCGACAACGGCTCCGCGGAGACGAGCGGACCGATGGCGCGCACACCTGTGAGGCTCGCCGCGCCTATGGCGAGCGCGCAGAACACAAGACCCGCCAGACAGGTCGGAGAGAGCAGGTAATCGTAGCCGCCGCTCACCGCGGCCGCCGTTCCCGCAGCCAAAACGTCGCCGGGCGTGATGGGCTGGCCCTTGTAGAGCATGACAAAGTACTCGGCAATGCCGAACCCGGCGCATACGAGCGCCACGAGCGCAGGGCCGACGCCGCGCCGGCAACCCACGAGGTAGAGGGCGCCGCCGGCAAGCGCGATGATAAGGATCTCGATACCTACGCCGATGGGGTTCATGAACCATATCTGGGGATTCGAGGGCACCTCGAGCGCCAAGAAGCTCAAGACTGCGACGCCGAGCACGAGCGCCGCGCGCGCAAACGCACGGTAGCGAAGACCCAGCTCGCCGAGCACCGTGGCAACCCGACCGCGCAGGCAGGGCACGAGCATAGCCGCGGCGCATCCGGCGCAAAACAGCGCATAGGCGCCCAATCCCGCCTCAAGACGCCCCGCGAGCGCCCAGCAGAGCACAAAGACGAGAAGCGCCGCCGCGGGCAACCGCCACGCCACAGCGGACACGCGCGCCGGCGCACCGATACTTCCCATCCTGCGCATCGAGACGGCCATGCCGACGCCGCCCACAAGAATCGCGCACGCCGTGCACGCGAGCATCGCGATGTTGTTCTCGCTCATCTGCCCTGCTCCCCTCGTTTCGGATCGGGCCTCGGGCGCATGCGCCCTTGCTCGCTATTGTAAACGCACGGCAAAGCGCAATCGCCCTGTCGTTCGCAAGCGGAAGCCGGTGGCGGCAATGGGGCGCACGCCCAGAGCGCTACGCGCGCTTGACAAGAGCCGCGGCAAAGTGTCCGTCGCACGAGCCCGGGGCAGGGTACGTGCGCAAAAAGCCCTGGGGCGTCTGGCGGGCGCGCGCCCACGCCGCGAGCGCATCGTCGGCACCAGCCTGTGACAGCGCGTCGGCAAACGGCACAACGCTGAATCGCGCGCCCTCACGAGATGCCAAGAACTCCCCGAGCACGTCCTCGTTCTCCTCGCGCAGAACCGAGCACGTAGCGTAGATGAGCGTACCGCCGGGAGCCGCGCAGCGCGCAGCCTCGCCCAGAAGCGTCTGCTGCAGCGCGGGAAGGGCGTTGGGCTGCGCGGGGTCCACGTCTGCCGGCTCGAGCCGCCAGGGAATCTCGGGATGCCGGCGCATGGTGCCCGTGCCGGAGCACGGCGCATCGAGCAGCACGGTATCGAACCCGCGGACGCAACGCCCTGCGAGCGTATCGCTGCCGAGGAGCACGGCTCGTCCCGCCTCCCCCAAGAGATCGGCAGCGTCAGCAGCCACGCAGGCAACGCCCGCGGCAAGGCCGGCGCGCTCGAGACGCTCGCGGTTGAGACGTGCCTTGCCCTCGTAGAGGTCAACGGCCACGTGGCGCAAACCGCCTGCGCGTGTTGCCCCGCGCCCGAGCTGACGCAGAAGCGCTTCGATCACGTACGTCTTGGTGCCGCGACCCGACCCCAGCTCAAGAACCGTGCCCGGGCGCGCGGCCGCCGCTGCAACCACCTGGGCCGCAAAGTCGGAAACAGCCAGAGCCTGCTCGCGCGCAAGGCGAGATCCGGCAAGCGCCCGCGGCGAGACCAGCGCATAGGCGCCGGCGAGCGGTGCAGGCGGGCCAGCAAGCGCAAGGCCCTCCCCCGCCGCGCGCTTCTCGAACGCATCCGGCCCCAGCGCTCCCGAAGCGTGAACGTACACGGGCGCCGGCTCCAGTGCCGCGACGCATGTTTGGGCGAACTTCTCCTCGGCACCCGCGCCCGCAGCCTCGAACCCGGCGCGCATGCGCCGCACGAGCCAGACGGGAAGACCTGCGCGGCGCGCGGACGCAACGAGCTCGCGATCATTCTCCGGCGCGTCGTCGGCGCGCAGGTAGGCATCGGCATGAGCCGCCACCTTACGCAGCACCGCGTTGGCAAGGCCCGCCGCCGAGCGCGCCCGCGAGCGCACGAGCTCAACGCCTTGGCTCACCGCAGCGGCAGATGGCGTGTTCAGGTAGATGATCTCAAACGCGGCCATACGGAGCGCCAGGCGAACCGAAGGCGCAACCGAGCGCGGCTTGGCAACGAAGCGGTCGAGAAGCTCGTCGAGCGCGCCGGCGGCAGCCGTGGTGCCGAGCGCAAGGCGCATGGCAAACGAGGCGTCGCGTGCGTCGAGAGCGCGCACGGCGTCCGACGCGTCGAGAAGCTCGCGCACGTAGGCGCCTCGTTTCTCGGCCCGTTCGAGCACCGAGAGGACCGCGCGACGCGCGGGGGTTGCCTTGCTCACGCGAGCGCCTCCCAAGAGCCGCTCTTATCGCGCTGGCCCGCTGCCCACGCCGAGGCGGGCATGGAGCGTTTGCCGTCGGGTTTGATATCGATGAGCAGAAGCGCGCCGTCGGCGCAGCCGAGCAGCACCTGCTTGCCCGCAACGACAAAGACGCCGGCGTCGGGCAGCTCCGTGCCGCGCGCACGGAGCGAGGAGATCTCCTCGGGCTCGAGCGCACGTGCGCACATCACGCGCGCGGGCTTGCCCGCAACGACGCAACGCGCCGGCGCGGCCTCGCCTGAGGCGAGCACGCGGCGCTCGTTGGTCTCGGCGGAAACGTCGGGGTCGAGCCTGAGCTCAGCTTTCTCGATCTTGGCGGCGTGCGTCACGAGCGACTCGTCCTGCTCGGTCCAGACGCACGTGCCCTGCTCCAGCTCGTCGAGCGCTTGGCAGAGAAGATCGGCGCCGATGCGGGCGAGGTCGGCCGTGAGCTCGTCGGCGGTTTTGCCGGGCACCGGCGTGGAGCCCTGCAGGCAGTAGGCGCCGGTGTCGACCCCGTGCCCGATGCGCATGATCGACACGCCGGTGACCTCGTCGCCGGCGAGGATGCAGCGCTGGATGGGAGCGGCGCCGCGCCAGCGCGGCAGCAGGCTCGCGTGCACGTTGACGCAGCCGTGCGGCGCCATCGTGAGCACCGCGTCGGGAAGGATGCAGCCGTACGCGGCAACGCAGAACACGTCGGCCTCGGCAGCGCTCAGGCGCTCGAGCGCCTCGGGCGTGATGCGGTTGGTCTCAAAGACGGGCAGCCCCAGCTCGAGGGCGCGCGCCTTCACGGGCGAGGGCTCAAGCTTCTTGCCGCGCGAGCGCACGGCGTCGGGCCGCGTGAGCACGAGAACCACGTCGTGCTTCCCGGCGAGCTTCTCCAACGACGGCACCGAAAACGACGGCGTCCCCATAAACACTACACGCATATTGTCTCCTCCCGCTCCGGGGAGGAGCATTACCCTGCGAAAAGTAGCTTCGCGCGCATCTCCTGCGCGGGCTTCGCCCGCACGGAGGCTTGCTCAGAAGCTTTTCTCCGGGTAATGCTCCTCCCCTGGGTCAACACTATCGCTCCGCACCCTCAAACATACCAGCAGCCATTCGACGGCTTCGCCGAGCCGCTGCGCCCTCCGAGAAGATGCCGGTCCGGCTCAACGGTTTCTCATCGCTCCGCACCCGATCATCTTCCTGCAGCCATTCTGCAGCCCCGCTGGGGCGGGGCCTGGGGGCTAGGCGGTTTCGCCGGGTTTGGCGCCGCGGTCGAGAGCGGCTTGGTAGTCGCGCAGGGCGGCGATGCGGTCGGCGGGGTCCAGGCGCTCGAACATGGTCTTGCCGTGCAGGTGGTCGATCTCGTGCTGGAGGCACACGCAGAGCAGGTCCTGCGAGGCCTCGTAGCGCATGAGGTCACCGTCGAGGTTGTAGGCCTCGACCACCACGTGGTCCGGGCGCTTGATGGTGCAGGTGAGGCCGGGAATCGAGAGGCAGCCCTCGTCAAAGGGAACGAGGTTGTCGGACTGCTCCTTGATCACCGGGTTGATGAGCACGTACGGGTCGTAGTCGCGCTTGTTAGTGTAGGTCGTGTCGACGATCACGAGCTGGATGAGCTCGCCCACCTGGGGCGCGGCGAGGCCGCAGCCGCTGGTGTCGAACATGATCTTCTTCATGCGCTTGACGAGCTTCTTGATCTCGGGGGTGATCTTCTCTACCGGGGCGCACTCCTCGCGCAGACGCGGATCGGGGGCGAGCACAACGCCGTTCATTTCCATGGCGGATCCTTTCGGGCAACGGTATACGCACAATTCACAATCTCCGTTATTGTATCCAAATCCGCCGTATTCATAAGCGCTGCCCGCACGGGCACCATGGCTCCCCTACGTTTGCCAAAACGCAAGAGAAGAGCTGAAGCTCAAAGCCACCGCCAAGAGCGAACGGGCCTTCTACAGCAAATCGTACGCGTCGACGTCGACGGCTATCTGCACGCCGGGCACGGAGCCCAACGCGCGCACGGCGTCTGCGAGCACCGCGGACGGGTCGTAGCCGAGCGGGGTCTTGAGCAGGAAGTGGAAGCGGTAGCGGTCCTTGGCGCGCTCGATCACGCACGGCGCCGGGCCGAGCACCATGGGCGGATGCTCCTCGCTGTCTGCGGCGGGCCGTGCCGCAAGACTTGCGCGCACCGCGGCGGCAAGCTTCATGGCAGCGCTTTCAACGCGCCCCTCGTCCTTGCCCCACACGAGCACGTTCGCCAGGCGCACGTAGGGCGGATAGCCCACGTCGCGCCTCGTCGCGAGGTCCGCGTCGGTAAAGATCGCTCGGTCGTGCGCCGCCACGGCACGGATCACCGGGTGGTCGGGCAGGTAGGTCTGTATGACGACCTCACCGGGCTTGTCGCCGCGGCCCGCACGGCCCGCCACCTGCTCGAGCAGATCGTAGGCGCGTTCGGCGGCGCGGAAGTCGGGCGACTTGAGGGCGTAGTCGGCGTTCACGACGCCCACGAGCGTGACCTCCGGAAAGTCGAGGCCCTTGGCGATCATCTGCGTGCCGAGCAGCACGGCGCACTCCGCTGCGTCGAACTCCTCGAGCAGACGCTTGTGCCCGTCTTTACCGCGCGTCGAGTCGGCGTCCATGCGGATCACCGCCACGTCGTCGGGCAGAAGCGCCCGCAGCGCGTCCTCCACCTGCTGCGTGCCGAGGCCCATCTTGGCAAGGTAACGGCTCCCGCAACGCGGGCAGGCAGACCCGGGCGCCGGATACGGGCGCACGCGATACACCGCCCCGCAGGTATGGCACTCGAGCGTGCTCGTGCGCTCGTGGTAGGTCAGCGCCGTCGAGCAGTGGTCGCACGTGGGCACGCACCCGCATTCGCGGCACATCAGAAACGGCGCGAACCCGCGGCGGTTGTGGAGAAGCACGGCCTTCTCGCGCTTCTCGACCACGCGCTCGAGCCCCTTCAAGAGCGGTCGGGAGAAGATCGAACGACTGCCCGAGGCAAACTCGCGGCGCAGGTCGGCGATAACGATCCGGGGCAGCTCGGCACCGGCCGGGCGCTCCGTCATAACCACGCGGCGCCAGTTCCTGCCCCCGTAGGTGCCCTTGGCCGAGCGGGCAAGCGCCTCGGCGGACGGCGTGGCGCTGCCAAGCACGAGCGGGCAGCCCGCCTCGCGCGCAAGCTCGGCGGCAACCTCGCGCGCATGGTAGCGCGGGCTCGACCCCTGCTTGTAGGAGGTCTCGTGCTCCTCGTCGATGACGATGAGGCCAAGGTTGTCAAACGGGCAGAAGAGCGCCGAGCGCGCGCCCACGACCACGCGGGCGGCGCCCGCCATGACCATGTCCCATTGGTCGCGGCGCTCGCCCGGGGAAAGCCGCGAGTGAAACACCGCGACCGTGTTGCCGAAGCGCGACCTGAAGCGCCCGACGGTCTGCGCGGTGAGCGAGATCTCGGGCACGAGCACGCATGCGGAGCGCCCCTCTTCGAGCACGCGCTCGATGGCCGAGAGGTACACCTCGGTCTTGCCGGAACCGGTCACGCCGTCGATAAGCACCACGTCGCCTTGGCCCGCGGCGCGGGCCTCCTCGATGGCCGCGAGCGCTGCGCGCTGGCCAGCTGTGAGCTCGGCGGGCGCCGCGGCACGCGCCGACGAGAGCGTCGTGGCATCGTCGCCCCCGCGCCAGGCGCGCCGCTCCTCCACCCGCACCACGCCGCGCTTCTCAAGCGCGCGGATCGCGGGAGAAAGATCGGTGTAGAGCAGGTTGAGCTCGCGCGCCGTGACCGGTCCGCAGGAAAGGGCC